>CAYMWO010000008.1:0-33343 GCA_964393905.1 uncultured Bdellovibrionales bacterium
AGAAAATAGTGTCGATGGATCGTCCACTCGACCCATCACGCCATCGACCGTGGCCAGCACACAATATTTCGAAGCCCCAATTGCAATCGCAATCTTTGTCGCGACCGTATCGGCATTTACGTTTAGGACTTGCCCGGCATCGTCTGCCGCAAGTGAGCTGATAACAGGAACATAGCCCGCGTCGATTAAGGTCTTTAGCGGCTCGACATTTACCCCTTTAATGTCCCCAACAAAGCCGAAATCAACCCGTTCAATTTTCCCCGTCTCGCGATTCTCTACATCTGCGGGCTCACGTCTTACGGCTGAAATAATACCCGCATCGACACCGCTAAGCCCCACCGCGGGAACTGTATGTGCGCGGCAGGAGGCCAAGATATCTGTGTTTATCGCCCCGGCAAAGCTCATCTTTACCACTTCCAGCATCTCTTCCGAGGTGACTCTCCGGCCGTTAATAAACTCCGAGGACACTCCCATCTTTTCGCTAAGCTCCGTCGCCTGCCTCCCGCCGCCATGGACCACCACCAGCTTAATCCCGAGCTGATAAAGGAGGGAGAACTGTTCAACGATGTTCTCCAATACCGGCCCCGGATGGCAGAGCTCACCGGCAAGCTTCACAATAAAAACTGAGTTTTTAAAGGCCCGGATATAGGGAATTGCTGTTTTTAGTGATCCGATATTCGCTACCATAATCTCTCCTTTCTACGCGGCTAAACGCCCCTTACTTCCTGAAAACTTCCTCTAAAATCGCGGCCTGTGCCCAAAGTCGGTTCTCGGCTTGGTCGATGATTATCGACTTTTCACTATCTAGCGCCGAATCCAAAACTACTACGTTTCGCCGCACCGGCAGGCAGTGCATCAAAAGTGTGCGCTCCCCTAAATGCTTATCTGTCACGCACCACCCGGAATGCTCCGCAAAATCCTCTAATTGCCTTCGCGGGTCGCGGTAAAATTTCGGTGCGCCCCAGCTTTTAACGTAGAGAATATCCGCTTCCCGCGTCGCCTCTAGCTGGTCCTCAGTGAAGGAAAACCCCACTCCGACCTCTCTAGCGATACGCTCTAGATCCCCCCTAAATCCGGGCTCAAACCCATACTCCTTTGGAGCGGCAACAACAACATCCATACCGGAGAAAATCCCGGCCAAAGCCGCCGAGTGGGGAACAGCCAGCGGAAGTGGTTTTACATGCGGCGCCCAGCTCAAAACAAAGCGCTTTTTCTTAGGCTCTTTTAATTTTTCCTTAATCGTCAGCATGTCGGCTAACGCCTGGCAGGGGTGCTCCATCGCGGACTCGAGATTAATCACCGGCACCGTGGCATAACGGGCAAAACCGTTTAAGACCGTGTCTTTTGCATCTTCATCCAACTCCCGCAGCTCGGCAAAGCTTCTAACTCCCAGAGCGTCCGTATAGCGGCTGATAACCCGTGCCGCCTCTTTGATGTGCTCGGCCTTATCGGCGTTCATCAAAGCCCCGTCTTCAAACTCAAACTTCCAACTGTCGTTCCCTGGGGAGAGCGAACTGGCCCTGCCACCAAAACGGGTCATGGCCTCTTCCATAGAAAGCCGGGTGCGAAGAGATTGATTAAAGAAAAGTGATACTAGTCCTTTTCCGACGATAGTCTGGGGAACTTCCCCATTTTTAATCGCCATCGCACGCTCAACAAGGGTCAATACCTCCTGCTGGGACATGCCGCGCATTGAGAGCCAGTTTTTCATAGCTTAAATTCCAGGGCCTAATGCCGGCTGGAAAATCCCAGTTTTCTCTGGAATTCCCAGCATTAGGTTCATATTCTGAATTGCCTGCCCGACCATTCCCTTTACTAGGTTATCAATCGCCGAGAGCACGACGAACTGCCGCCCGCGCACTTTGACTGAGATATCGCAGAAGTTTGTCCCGACAACATTCTGGAGCTGCGGCGAGTCTTTAACCAATCGCACAAAAGGAGATGAGTGATAAAACCCAGCAAACTTTTTCTCAATTTCGGCCTGTGAAATCTCACGGCTAAAGGTGCCGTGAACTGTAACAAAAATTCCACGGGAAAGGGGTAGGCTCTGAGTTGCAAGGGAGGTCAGCGTCTCTGATTTGCTGACTGATTTTAGAGTCTGCTGAATCTCCGGCTCATGTTGATGCGTGAGGGTTTTATAGGCCGAAAAGTTAGCTACCCGGGTCGGGTGATGCGTAATCTCTTTTAGTGCCTTACCCGAGCCGGTTGAGCCTGTTTTGGCGTCAAAAACGAGGGCTCCTTCTAGCTCTTCAGTAATAATTGGCAGAGCTGCCAGCTCGCAGGCTGTCGCGATACAACCGGGAGAGGTAATAAACAGCGCCTGCGAAATCTCTTCTCGATTAAGCTCGCAGAGCCCATAGACAAAGCGCTCGCGAAATTCTGCAAGAAACGGCGTGTTTGGATAAAACTCGCTATGCTGGACTTCGTTTTTTAGTCTCAGGTCTCCAGAGAGATCAATTAGCAGAAGCTTTGACTTCACTTCCGGGCCGGCCGCTCCGTAGAGTTTTTCCAAATACTCGCCACTTGTCCCGTGGGGCAGGGCGGAGAAGACCGCGACTTTCTCGTATTTCTTCAGACTGCCGAAATCGACGGCTTCGCTAAACTCTAGCTCGTAGAACCCCCTTAGGTGTTTATGGACAGAGTCGATACGCTTTCCCTGAGCGCTGGAAGAGATAACAGAATGAACCTCGACGCTCGGGTGAAAGGTGAGCAACCGTAGAAGCTCCCCTGCGCCGTAACCCGTGCCACCTAGGATAATAACCCCAACTTCTTTAGACACCTAGCTCCCCCTGTGCCAGCAAACCGTTTGTTGCCGTGACTGGCTTATCCGCCAGAAAATCCCGCTCCTTTAGCAGTAACGTCACCCGCTCCCCTAAGGCCTGGCTCTGAGTGCGGGCGTTAATCGCCGAGACAGAAAATGTCTTCTCGACAAAGGTTGTGCCGACTGCGTTATCGGTTATCGGGCCGCTTACCACATCCACGCTTAGGCCGTACTCTTCATCTAGAATCTTAAGCCCGCCCCAAACGCCCACCGGATCGTTAGCGCAGAGAACAAGCGCCGCCTTAAGCGACATAACTTTATCGTCTGCCAAAATCCCCTGCACCCCGTATTCGCCAAGAATTCCGTCACCTAGCTCGGCCACTACGACCTCAGCTCCACGCTGAATCAGATTCGCAATGACTGTCCTGGCAGTTTGGATTGAGGTCTTGGCGCTGGTAGTAACCACTCCAGCATCAACGAAGGATAGACCCCATTTAGCGCCGTAGTCCTGCATTCTAAGCACATCTTTTAACAGACTGACCCCGGTTAGCTTACAAGCGCCCACCTGGTATCCGCGCGAACTTAGGTCTTTTACCAGCTGACACGCTGCGGCAGTCTTGCCGCTGTTCATGCAGGTGCCAGCGACAAATACAACAGGCACCGATTTCTGCTGTGAAATATCGAGCTCCGGTAGTGCGTTCATCTTTGTATGCGCCGGCACGCCGACACGGTCCTCGAATGTCGGAAACACCAAGACGCTTCCCAAAACCTCAGCCTCAAAGGGTTTACCCACATCTGGATTATTGGAGGTGCATTTACCGATTACACCGCCTAAATTCAGGATATTTAGCCGGTCTCCGACGGAGACAGTCTCCGGAATATAGCCCGCATAGCCATGGAGCGCGTTTCGATGCCCGAGCACTCCCACGACGATATCTCCGTCATGTAACGGCACCATACGCCCATTACAGTCTTCAATCTCGTTATAAACATTCTTCGTTCCATGCAGGCGCACGGCGATAATCGAGCCCTCAACCGCCGCGACCTCCTGCCGAATACGGAGATCTTTCTTAAGCGGAACAATCTTAGTTCCAGAGGCGATTTTATCGGCGGTAATTCTAATCATCTGCATCTCTCCTTTAGGCAATTAGTGCCACTAATTCACAAACCCTACTGGTTGCTATTTTCCGTAGTTGGCTATTTTTGGTTAACTATTGACGGAGTTGAACAATGGAATGGATTACACGGCGCTGAGCCACGCTGTTCTTGGTGGCGATAAAAACTGTATCATCTCCCGCGACCGTTCCGGCAAGTCCATCAAGGGCTAGGTCATCAATCGCTGCAGCGACAAGGTTTGCCGCGCCAACATTTGTCTTAACCACTACTAAGTGCGGGCCGACGGCTTCAATCTTGGCAACCATATCCGAAAGCTCGCCCACCCGAGCGTTATCCATAATTTGGTTACTGGCGACATAGCGTCCGGCAAGCTTAACTATCCCCAACTCGTTAAAGTCCCTACTGATGCTCGGTTGGGTAACTTCAAAACCGGCTCCCTTCATCGCCTGCACAACGTCGCCCTGGCTAGAAAAAGCCTTTGATTCTAGTAGCTTAACCAGCGCCTGCTGCCTTTTTGATTTCTCTTCCACGGGGACATCCTCTAATAAAAACTAAAATTATTTGATGCATGACTATTCACAAATGCATCAGATATTTGCATAATTATATAGGTTGAGTTACAAAGTCAATCGTTTGTGGGGGTATTTTTTCGAGACTTTATTAAGAGGGTAATAAATGGCGGTTCCGAAACGGCTTTGGGATAAGGGGAGTGAGATTAACGCGCTCGTGCATGAGTTCACGGTTGGAAACGACCCAGAGCTCGACAGAGAGCTTGTGCGCTTTGATTGTATTGGCTCTGCCGCGCATGCGCAGATGTTAAAGACGCTAAACATTCTCTCCGCAGATGAGTGCTCCGCTGTTCTTCTGGCTCTTAAAAAGATTCTTAACACCGCCGACCAAAAAGATTTTCAAATCGCCTCGCAGCTAGAAGACGGTCACACCGCGATTGAAGCAGTGCTAACAAAGGAGCTCCGCGAGCTAGGGGAGAAGATTCACACGGGGCGTTCGAGAAATGACCAGATTATTCTCGCGATGCGGCTCTATGTACGGCACCAGGTGTTCGAGTTTTTAAAAGAGCTCTCTGCTGTCACCGGCGTTTTACTTTCACGTTTTGCTGAACTCGGACGTGTGCCGATGCCGGGCTATACGCACCTGCAGCCGGCGATGCCGTCCAGCGTTGGGTTGTGGTTACAGGCCTTCATTGAACACTCTCTGGAGCTTACCCGTGAGGGGCTCCAACTTATTGAAAATATTGACTATAACCCGCTAGGCGCGGCTGCCGGCTTTGGCGTGCCGCTGCCACTTAATCGGGAACTTACGGCGCAGCTTCTTGGCTTCTCACATGTGCAGCGGAGCGTTGTTGATGTGCAAAACAGCCGCGGTCGGTTTGAAACCAAGTTTCTCCGTTGGGGGACTGACATCTCGGCGTTATTTGAGAAACTAGCATCCGACTTATTGTTGTTCTCGATGCGGGAGTTTGGATTTTTCAAACTGCCAACGCAGTTTACAACCGGCTCATCAATCATGCCGCAGAAGCAGAATCCCGACGTGTTGGAACTAATGCGCGGCCGCGCAGGGCGGGTGCGTGCGTGTTTGGATGAGCTAAACTGGATTACAGCAAAACTTCCATCCAACTATCACCGGGATTTTCAGCTGACCAAAGAGCCGGTAATCCGCGCCGTGGCTGAACTAAAATCGATTCTCTCCGTAGGTCTGGTAGTCTTAGAGGGCTTCTCCGTCGACGAGGAAAAGCTCTCCCAAGCGATGTATCCCGAGTTATATGCGACCTACGAAGCCTACCGCCTGGTCCGAGAGGGCAAACCCTTCCGCGAAGCCTACCGCGAGACCGCCAAAGCCGTAGCCGAAGGCACAATTGACCACCAAGCCCTAGCCCAGGACTTCGCTTTTATTCAGAACGAAGCGGAAAAGGGTGTCGTGCAGGCCGAGGCCGAGGCTAATAAAAATCGCGAACGAATTGCCGCCTGGGGTGAAAAAATTCACTCCGCTGAGAGAGGCGTGTTTGTAATTAGCTAACTTATTCAGCCCGCACTGGTCTGGTAAGAAGCGCCTCAAGGGAATCCTGGACATCTTTTCCGCGGAGGATTTGCTCGACCTCTTCGATGATTGGGACATCTAGATTTAGTCTTTGGGCCAGTTGTAATACTTTATGGGTGGTTTTGATGGCCTCGGCTACTTGGCCTAGGCTAGCGACGATGTTTTCTAATTTTTCACCGCGCCCAAGGCGCAGCCCGACCTGGCGGTTCCGCGAGAGGTCGCTTGTGGCAGTGAGAATCAGGTCTCCGATGCCGCTTAGGCCCATCACCGTATAGCGCTCGCCACCTAAGGCCACGATTAACTTCTGCATCTCGTTTAGCCCCCGGGTAATAAGCGCCGCGCGGGCATTTGCCCCCATCTGCATACCGTCTGTAACGCCTGCAGCCACTGCGATAACGTTCTTAATCACCCCACCGAACTCAACTCCCGAAACATCTGTTGATGTATAGATTCTTAAACTCCCGTGGTGAAAAAAGTCAGCCACCTCTTTAGCAACGCGCTCTTCCTTAGCAGCCACCACCACCGCAGTTGGTAACCCCCTAACAACCTCCACCGCAAAGCTCGGACCTGAAAGGACCGCTACCTGAGTCTCTTTAGGAAGGGACTCGTTAAGCACTTGGCTCATCGACTTAAAGCTATCGTCTTCAAGCCCCTTGGCGGTGTTAACCACAAACGCCCCCTTAGGAATCTTCTTGGCGATACTCTCCGCCACGCCTCGCACCCCGGAGGAGGGGACAGAGATTACAATCAGCTCCGCATCCACCACTCCCTCTTCCATCTCCAGCACCGCCTTAATACCAGGCGCTAATGTATGGTTCGGCAGGTAAACCGGGTTATGGGCCTCTTCGACAATTGATTTTAGAACTTCTTGCTCGCGTCCCCAGATTGTGACCGAATGCCCCGCAAGACGCAGGTGGTGCGCAAGAGCTGTGCCCCAAGAGCCGGAGCCTAGAACACAGATCTTGCTTTTTTTATCCGCCATCTAGTTTTAAGCGTTTTCTGGGGCGGAGCCGTTTCCAGTCTCTGGAATCTCATCAGGCTCTTCACTTACGGCATCCCCTTCAGCGATACGCGCCACAGCTGCTACCTTCTCGCCCTCGTCCAGATTAACCAGACGCACGCCCATGGTATTTCTTCCAATTAGCGAAATCGTGTTCACCGGCATGCGGATTACCTTACCGCCGGTGGTAATCACCATCACCTGGTCTTTCTTTGTCACGCGGCTCATACCGACCACCAATCCGTTTCTGGTCTCGGTCTTGATGTCGATAACACCCTTTCCGCCCCGGCCCTGACAACGGTATTCGGCAGCTAAAGTCCGCTTGCCGTAGCCATTCTCACTGACGGTTAAAAGCGCCAGCTCCTCGGCCTCTGCCGCCGCAGTATCGGCGGACTCTCCCTCGTGAGGCACAGTAACGAGGTTTACGACCTCGTCGCCCTCTTCAATATTCATCCCTCGCACGCCACGCGCCGTCCGTCCCATGGCGCGCACTTCGTTCTCGTCGAACCGAATTGCCATACCAGACTTGGAGGAGACGATGCAGTCGCGGCTACCATCTGTAAGCCGCACGCCGATTAGCTCATCGCCCTCGTCCAGCGAAGAGGCACGGATTCCGCCCTGACGGACATTGGAAAACGCCATTAGATCTACCCGCTTGATATATCCCCGGCGGGTAGTCATCACGACAAACTTGCCCTCTTCGAAGTGTCGAACCGGAAGAATGGCTGATACCTGCTCGTCCTCTCTAAGCTTAAGGATATTTACCAACGCCCGACCACGAGCTGTGCGGCTCGCTTCTGGGAGGTTGTAAACCTTAATCCAGTGCAGTTTTCCTTCGGAGGTGAAAACTAGAAGATAGGCGTGCGTGGAAGCGACAAACAGCTCTGAGACAAAATCCTCATCGTCCTCGGCTAGCTTTTTCGTTCCTTGAACCCCCTTTCCGCCCCGTCGCTGCGCCCTAAAGGAGGAGGGTGAGACACGCTTGGCGTAGCCCCGGTGGCTAATTGTCACCACCGTATCTTCCTCGGCGATCATATCCTCAAGTTCAATCTCTTCGCCGTGCTCTTGGATTTCAGTGCGGCGCTCGTCACCAAACTTCTCTGAGACCTCTTTCAGCTCATCAACAACTACTTTATCGACCTCCTTGGAGCTCGAGAGAATCTTGTTATACCCAAGGATGCGTTCTGAAACTTCCGCATGTTCGTCTTCGATACCCTTCCGCTCCAGACCTGTCAGCCTGCGAAGTGGCATCTCGAGAATCTGCTGTGACTGTATCTCGCTTAACTTAAACTTAGCTTGTAGTCCCTCTTTAGCGCTTTGAGTCGACTCTGAGGCCTTAATCAGCTTGATAACCTCATCGATATTATCAAGCGCAATTTTCAAGCCGTCTAAGATATGAAGCCGGGCCTTGGCCTTGTTCAATTCGAACTTCGTGCGGCGCGTTACTACCGTACGGCGGTAATCGATAAAGAGCTCCAACACCTCTTTTAGGCTTAGAATTCTCGGGCGCTTGTCTACAATCGCCAACATGATCACACCAAAGGTGCGCTGCATGGGGGTGAGTTTATAAAGCTGATTGGTCACGACATCCGCAACCGCGTCCCGTTTAAGCTCAATTACCACCCGCATACCGTTACGGTCGGACTCGTCACGGAGCTTGGAGATGCCGTCAATTTTCTTCTCGTTTACAAGTTCAGCAATTTTCTCCACCAGCCGGGCTTTATTAGTTTGGAATGGGACCTCGTCGATAATAATCGCCTCGGTCTCCTTCTTCCCGAACTTTAAGGTCTCAAAGTGTAGCTTTGCGCGAATCTGCATTAGCCCGCGACCGGTGCGGTAGATTTGGCGAATCGTTTGATTTCCGAAGATAATTCCCCCAGTCGGAAAGTCCGGACCTGGAACTAGCTCAATTAGGTCATCGACTGAGCACTCGGGGTCTTCAATAACTTTAACGCAGGCACTAATCACCTCGCGCAGGTTGTGCGGCGGAATGCGGGAGGCCATACCGACTGCGATTCCTTCGGCTCCGTTTATCAGTAGGTTTGGAATGCGAGAGGGGAGCACAACTGGCTCTTCTGTAGACTCGTCGAAATTAGGGATAAAATCGACGGTGTCTTTATCGATATCGGCTAATAAAGCCTCGGCCAGCGCTCTTAATCGGCTTTCCGTATACCGATAAGCCGCTGCTGAATCTCCATCAATGGAACCAAAGTTACCCTGGCCATCAATTAACGGATAACGGAGGTTCCACGGCTGGGCCATGCGGACCAGGGCGTCGTAAACCGCCGAGTCGCCGTGTGGGTGGTAGTGCTTAAGTACTTCACCAACCACACCAGCACACTTAGAGAACTTCTTATTTGATAGCAGCCCCTCGGAGTACATCGCGTAGAGAATCCGTCGATGGACGGGTTTAAGTCCGTCACGGACATCCGGCAAGGCGCGGCCGATAATTACGCTCATGGCGTAGTCCATGTAGGACCCGCGCATTTCGTCTTCAATATTTACTGGGATGATACTTGTCGATTCCATAGACTGCTTAACTTTCCCCTAACAATTTAGATATCAAGATTTCTTACGCGCAAGGCGTTCTCTTCGATGAACTCTCGCCGTGGTTCCACCGCGTCACCCATCAACAGAGTAAAAAGCTCGTCGGATCGCATCGCGTCTTCGATTCGAACCTGAAGCATGCTGCGCTTTGTTGGGTCGAGCGTTGTATCCCAGAGCTGCTCCGGGTTCATCTCGCCCAGACCTTTAAAGCGGGTAATTGTCAGTCCGCTTCTGCCGCGCTCAAGGATGCGAGAGCGGAGCTCGAAGATATTAAGAAACTGATTCTCAGCCTGCTTTTTACTGCTCTCCTCATGGATGAAATACGGCGGAACCCCTAAGGAGTCTGCCTTACCTAAAATCGATTGCAGCTGGGTGAAATCCTCTGAGAGTACAAGCCCGAAATCAATCCGGGTTTTATGCTTATCGCCGTCGCTTTCGCTGCTGATAAGACAGGAGAATCCTCCGTGCTCGGTGTCCTCAAAGATCTTGGTCTCTGTTAGGTTAATCTCAGGAAGCCGAAGCTTTAACCACTGCGTGGCCTCCCTTACAGAGTCTTCGAACTTGTCCCGACTAAGGAGTGTCTCCCGCGAAAGCTTAGGTTGCGCAGCAAAAGCAGCGACTACATTTCTCTCCGCGTCCCGCTTCTCAAAGACATCGAGAATCCGCCCGGCTTCACCTAACTCCTTAAGGAAATTCTCTAATGTCTGCCCTTTAAGCTCACCCTTTCCTGTAGCACCCTTTACGGTTACACCGTCTGTTCCAGCGTTGATGATAAAGCTATCAAAGGCCTTGTCATCGTGGAGATAGAACTCCCCTTTACCCTTTTTAATGCGGTAAAGCGGGGGCTGGGCGATATAAAGAAAGCCCTTTTCTAATAGCTGCGGCATCTGACGGAAAAAGAAGGTCAATAGCAGGGTTCGAATATGACTTCCGTCCACATCCGCGTCGGTCATAATTACAACTTTGTGATAGCGGAGCTTTTCGATATTGAAGTCGTCCGCGCCGATACCGCAACCTAGTGCGGTAATCAGTGTGCGAATCTCCTCAAAGGCCAACATCTTATCAAAGCGCGCCTTCTCAACGTTTAGAATCTTACCCTTAAGTGGAAGTATCGCCTGGTTACTGCGGTCACGGCCCTGCTTAGCAGAGCCACCAGCGGAATCTCCCTCAACGATGAATATTTCACTCATCACCGGGTCTTCATTTTGGCAATCCGCAAGCTTTCCAGGGAGTGCCATGGAGTCCAAGGCCCCTTTTCGGCGCACTAGGTCGCGTGCGCGCTTAGCTGCATCCCTCGCACGCTGCGCCTCCAGCGCCTTACCAACTATGGCGCGGGAAACTGAGGGGTTCTCTTCAAAGAACCGACTTACCTTATCTCCCATCATCTGCTCGACTAAACCCTTAATCTCGCTATTTCCAAGCTTGGTCTTTGTCTGTCCCTCAAACTGTGGATTAGGAAGCTTAACGCTAATGATTGCAGTTAAGCCCTCTCGAATATCCTCGCCCTGAAGATTCTCAGAGGCGGATTTAATGAGACCGTTTGCCGACGCATAGCTGTTTACCGCACGGGTAAGCGCTGTGCGGAAGCCAGCCAGATGCGTGCCGCCTTCAATCGTGTTGATGTTATTTGCGAAGGAATAAACGGCCTCCGTGTAGCTGTCGTTATACTGCAGCGCGACTTCGAGGGTTACTCCGTCCTTGGTTTCTGAGACATAAACCGGCTCAGGGAAGAGGGCCGTCTTGGTCTTATTGAGGTGAGTGACGAAGCTCTTAATTCCACCCTCGTAAAAGAACTCCTGACTCCGGCCGCTTCGCTCGTCTGAGAAATTGATCCGGATTCCCCCGCTTAGAAACGCGAGCTCGCGGAATCTAGTAGCGAGAATATCGTATTTAAATCCCTCAAGTCCGACAAAAATATCGTGGTCTGGGTAGAAGGTGACCCGTGTTCCGCGGCTGGTGGTAGAGCCAATTTGCTTAAGACTATCAACCGGAACCCCGCGCTGGTATTCTTGAAAGAACACCTTGCCGCCACGCTTTACCTCGACGCTGAGACGTTCACTGAGCGCATTAACTACAGAGATACCCACTCCATGGAGTCCACCGGAGACTTTGTAAGCTTTGTTTTCAAACTTTCCGCCGGCGTGAAGTTTTGTCAGCACGACTTCAACGGCGCTGATGCCCTCTTCGGGATGGATGTCTGTCGGAATTCCTCGGCCGTTGTCTTCAACGGTAATCGAGCCGTTAACGTGAATGGTAATTGATATCGTATCGCAGAACCCGGCCATCGCTTCGTCAACGGAGTTATCTACAACTTCGTAAACAAGGTGATGATACCCGCGCTCACCGGTGTCGCCGATGTACATGCTGGGGCGTTTTCTTACTGCGTCTAGCCCTTCTAGGATTTTAATTTTATCAACGCCGTAATCTGACTCACCGCTGATATCCTTAGCACTGAGCTTTGCTGAACTCTCAACCATATTACTCGTTAAATCACTCACGGCTGAATAAAACTCCTCATTTTTCTTCTTAGACCTAGCGGGTTTCTTCTTCGACCTCGCAGGTCTCCTCAAATCAGTTTCTATGACCCATTTTATTGGGGTTAGTAGCTGAAATTACAGGACAATATCTGCCTTAGAAAAAGGCTCCGAAGTATACAACGTAAATTAAAGCAGAGCAAACAAAATTACATTGTGATTACAATGAGTTATGATTTCTTTCGGGGTTAAATTTCGGTTGCTGAAACGCCGCCCGAAATCCGTATAATCGAGGCTTTGCCGGGGGAATTTTTGAGGCTGTTTGAGCTTTCGGTCCCGGTGATTATCACCTGACAGTTTAAGGCGGAAATTGTCCGAAAAAGCGCCTCTCTTCGGCCAGGGTCGAGCTCGCTCTCCACATCGTCAAGAAGAACCACGGGGGCCTCACCTACAGCTTCAGTTAAATACTCCGTAGCGGCAAGTTTAAGCGCTAAAGCGAGGCTTCTCGCCTGACCTTGTGAGGCGGAACCCTTTGCGATTTTAAACCCCGAGCCGCAGTTTATTTCCAACAGTAACTCATCGTGATGCACACCAAAGGAGGTCTTTCTAATCCGCAGATCTCTTTCGTAACTCTCAACAAATTTTTCTCTAAGCGCTGCCGTTGTGAGTGTCGCAATTCCTTTTAAATACTCGCTCGTAAAATTAAGCCGCACTTCTTCTCGCTCATCAGGTGTAAGCGCTTGAAGCAGCAGCTGATACTGTATTGAAAACCGTTCGCCAAGTTCTGCAACTAGTCTGCGTCGCCGATTACAGACCTCAATCCCATGAGCTATTAAAAGTTCGCTCCAGACACCGAGCTCGTCATTTAGCGTGGAGGAGCCGAACGATCCGGCCGTGCGTTTCGCCTTGGCATTTGCCAGTAATATCGCGTTTCTGCTTTTAAGAGCGCGCTGATATTGCACGAGGCTTGAGACGTAATTAGAGTCCACCATCGCCAAAACCCGGTCGAGAAATCCTCTACGCAAGGCCGGCGCCCCTTTAACCAGCTGCAGATCGTCCGGTGTAAACTCCATCGCATTAAATTGGCCGAAAAACTCGGTCGCCTTATTAACCGGGTTTTCATTAATGAAGATTTTCCGTTTGCCGTTCTTAAGCTGAAAACCTACGAGCTTTTCTCCATCCCGGCTTTGGACTAGTGCTGTCACCGCAGCATCGTAGGGTGCGGTCTCGTCTTTGATCCAGGCGACAACTTCGCGCGTTTTATTGGTGCGAAACGAACGCCCTTGGGAAAGCAGATAGATCGCCTCTAAGACGCTCGTTTTACCCTGGCCGTTGGCGCCTACGATGTAGGTCAGTTGGGCGGGAAACTCCACCCGTTGTGTCTTTAGGTTTCGAAACTGAAAGAGGTCGAGGCTATTGATGCGCACTAATGCTCTAACAGCTCTTTAAACGCCCAAATTTTATTATAGTGGGATTTCTTACGGGCACCTTATTCAAATCTCATCGGCATAACGATACAGGTATAGAAGTCATCTCCTTCACCCATAAAAACCCCAGGTCCGAGTTCGCCGCTAAGTTTTAGCTTAATAGTCTCGCTTGTCTCCATTGCAGCTAAGATATCCAGAACATAGCGCGCGCTAAAGCCGATAGTGATGTTTTCGCCTGTCTGACTAACAGCTACTGTCTCGGAAGCCTCGCCGTATTCTGGGCTAGAGGAAGAGATGAAAAGGGTCCCGTCTATTAGTTTAAACTTAATTGTTCGGGATTTGTCAGTCGTAACTAATGAAACACGCTTTACCGCAGAGAGTAGTTCGTTGCGACTTACCTCAACTCCCGTTTTACTCTCTGACGGAATTACCTGTTTGTAGTCCGGGAACTGTCCATCAACCAATCGGATGCCGATGGTTTCGTTTCCGCTCTGGACTGTAAAAAATCCCTCACTTAGTGAGACATTGGCCGCGCCTTCGTTATCTTCAAGAACTTTCTTAAGCTCCTGAATTCCTTTTCGAGGGATTATGACCCCACCTTTAACCGCAAACCCTTCCGCGGGACGATCAATCATCGCCAGCCGGTGTCCGTCTGTAGCCACGAATCTAATCCCGCTCTTATCGCGCCCTACGGGTGTATCTAGAGTTTCTACATAGACGCCGTTGATATTATAACGGGTTTCGTCAGTTGAGACCGCAAACGCACTTTTATCTAACATTTCGTAGAGCTTTCCCGCTTCAACTGAGATTGGATTCTTCAGTAGTGTCCCTGCAACGCTTGGGAACTCGTCGCTAGAGGTGCCGTTAATTTTAAAATGTGACTGTCCAGATTCGATTTCGAATCTCTGGCCCTTAGATACCTTACAGCTCACTGTTTCATCGGGAAGCTCTCTAACTATCTCATAGAGGACTTTCGCGCCGACAGTGATGCTTCCTGGCGCTTTAACGTCAGCCTCAGCTTCACCTACAAGACTTATCTCTAAATCTGTCGCGGCAACTGAGAGCTTATTATTTTCGGCTGTAATTTTTACATTGGCAAGAATCGGCATTGTGTTTCGCCGTTCAACGATTGTGCTGGTGAGATACAAGAGGCGAGAAAATTCTTCTTTTGAAATTGAAAAATTCATAACTGCTTTTGACTCCTAGTTAGAGAACTTCCGCTGATTAGCAACAATCGAAGTTATTCATCAAAACTCTTACATCCACTCTTATCTTATTAATCTTTAAATTAAAAATTAGTAGCAGTAGTAAGTAGTGCTGGATAACTCTGTTAGTTAAAGACCTAAAGACTTAAAAAACTTCACTTTGGAACACATCTAATGCAGTTGATAAGCTGTTGGTGAGAAGTTTATCTAGGTTTAGAAATGTAAACAACTTTAGCTCCGCCTTTAGATTACAAACATTAAGCCACATTCTTAAACATCCTAATCACCAACTTCCCGACAAGTTATTAACAGCTATATCAACAACAACACCTAGTTCTGCTTATAAAATAACGACAATAATTATAAGCAGATACATAGACATAAGCTGCAATTAAGACGCAGCCCATAAAGTTATTAACATTTTATAAACAGGAGCTTTTGAGGAAGAAATCTAGCCGCGAAGCTGTTTCTTCAACGCCTCAATCTCTGCTCTCAAGACGTGATCCTGCTTTACGCGCTCATCGATTGCGCGATTAGCGTGAATCACAGTTGAATGATCGCGGCCTCCAAACATCGCCCCGATTTCAGGATAGGAACTTCCAGTAAGGCTTCTGCAGAGATACATCGCTACGTGCCTCGCAAAAGCGATATTCTGCGTGCGACGCTTACCGATTAAATCATTTAGTCCGACAAAGTATTTAGCCGCTACGACCTTCTGAATTGCTTCAGTAGTAACCTCCCGGTTTCTCTCCGGAAGAAAACTACGCAACGCCTCCTCAGCTAATTCTATAGATATTGGCATACCGTGTAAGGAACTTAGAGCGTGAAGTCGGTTTAAGGCCCCCTCAAGCTCTCTAACGTTAGTATCAATTCGCTCCGCGAGTAGCCGAGCGACGTTTTCTGGAAGAAGTATATTGGCCCCTTCTGATTTTTTTGCAAGGATCGCCACCCGAGTTTCGAAGTCTGGGGCCTGCAAATCAGCAGAAAGTCCGGAATTAAATCGGGTGCGGAGCCGCTCCTCTAATCCAATAAGTTCCTGTGGAAGTTTATCGGAGGTGAGAATAATCTGCTTCCCACGCTGATGTAACTCGTTAAAAGTATGAAAAAATTCCTCTTGCGTGCGCTCTTTTCCGATCAAAAATTGAATGTCATCGATAATCAGTAAGTCGAGTGACCTAAACTTACTTTTAAACTGAGGCATTTTATTACTGCGCAGAGAGGCGATAAGTTCGTTAACGAAC
Source organism: uncultured Bdellovibrionales bacterium (assembly GCA_964393905.1). Taxonomy (GTDB): domain Bacteria; phylum Bdellovibrionota_C; class UBA2361; order SZUA-149; family CAYMWO01; genus CAYMWO01. The sequence goes on from CAYMWO010000008.1 coordinate 15,827, forward strand.
ACCTCAGAGGAGACAAGTAGTACGGATTTACCACGACGCCGCGCAGCATTTCCAATGGCGTTAACGAGATGGGTTTTGCCCAGACCAACTCCGCCATAAATAAAAAGCGGATTGTATGCATTACCCAAATTCTCGGAGACGCGAAGACTTACAGCGTGGGCAAATTGATTACAGCCACCTATAACGAAATTAGAAAAGTTATAGCTCGTATTTAAATTAGAGCCGTCTACGGTTCTAACCGTTCGGGGCTTCGGTGGGTTAATAACCGTTGATCCCGTAGAGTTGGCAGCCCCAGAACGGGAAACCTGTGCGCTGATATCAGACTTAAGTCCATTAAGAGAGTTGTATGCAACGGCACCAACGGCGCTTATAGCCGAGTCGGCTGAGCCCCGTAGCGGGGAATTTCCTTTGAGCTCAGCGCTCTTCACCTTAAACCGCAGAATGATATTCGCTGTCCCGATGATGTTAGTTAGAGTTGCGGCAATAAGTGACTCATAATTCCGCTTAACATGATCGCAGCAAAATTTATTTGGAGCTGAGAGCTCAATTTCCGTCATCGGGGATGACCCTGCGGAGAGCTCCTGCGAGACCTCCAACTTCTCAAGAGCTAGCGGTTTGATCCAGGCACTAAAAATCTGTGGATCTAACTGACCCTTTAGCATCCCAACACTTTTATCCCAGACACCGGAAGGCTCTAGGGATACTAGGGATTCTTTTAAAGCGGGCGCATTAGAGGAGGAGAGGTTTTGAGTAGCCCCCGATTCAATTACCCTTGAATCGTGTCCTGAAATATTGTTGAGGGTTAACTCTGAGTAGGTCATAGAGCTGAAATCGGACTACCTAATATACTTGGCGTTAGCCGTTATCACTTAAAGAGAGCTGAGATAAGCTCACCTCTCTTCACTTCAAGTTCTCCGCATCCACCCCGGGGACTACCCCGGTTTCTACTACCACACCACCTTCTTCAATTTCTTCTACCGCTCGCTGCAGAGTTGAACCTTTCCCTCAAAAGGCTACAACAGAGCTTGCGTCTTCTACCCTCGACGGAAGAAGAACTCAAACACTGATATCGTTACTTAAGTTTAGTTAAAGTTTAAGGACAAAAGATTTCAACTGCATGAGCACGAAATTTTTTTTGAGAAATTTTTTTGAACACTCCACAACTCGGCACGCAAGTGCAAGCAAGGTACATGTTCACGCGCCAAAGCATGTGAAAATCGATCTATTAATTACGCTTAAGAGCGCTTAGTGGGCCGCAGATGAGTATGCATGAGGCAAATAACAGCGAGACTACCCACATTGCTAACCGCCTTGAGCTTGCGCAGGTAGTTGCGGCGATTGCTGTATACAGTTGTGCACTACTCTACTCGAACCTCTGCGGTGTAGTTGGTAGTGAATGGGGAGCGAGAAGTAACCTAGAGAGCAGCGCATGTTATCTTGATTCGAGAGGAGTACTTTTTGGCGCGGTCTTTTATCTTTTTAATTTTCGTTTGTGGAAAATAATTTCAAAACGCTTTTTGGTATCCGATTCCGCCGCCGTACAAAGCGGTAGTAGTGTTGGGAGTGTTGGGGTAGACCCCCAGGAACCCCTATTGGCCCAGACTCAGGTCCGGACTCCGAGTCGAAACGGTATTACCCTCCTAGCGATTGGGAAGATGGGTATTCTCCTAGCAGCCATTTCGCTTACGCTAACAGCCTCAAATGCCCTTATAATTTCCTCTCTTGCGGGCTTTACAGCGGTAATGATTCTGGGTATTTTCCTGGCTCCGATTTTCCTTAGGAGAAAACAGCGAGGCTAGCAAACGCTTCGTTGTAGTCCAGGTAATTCAAAAATTTTAGGCATTAGCTCATGAGTTCGGGTCACGGAGTAAATTTTGTTCAGCTCGCGGTAGGGGAGAGATACGAGAGTGTCTACTCTGCGGGATTTATGGCGGTGATTATCTTGCTCTTCGCCTTCCTTGCTCGCACCAAACTCAATAGGACAGAAAAAAAGATAGTTCCGGACTCTAATCTAAGTTCTCGCAACTTAGCAGAACTTATCTGTGTTTTTATCCTTAACCTGGGCGATAACGTGATGGGGAAGGAGAATAGAAAATACCTCCCGTTTCTCGCGACATTATTCCTGTATATAGCGGCGGTAAATATGCTCGGACTTTTGCCCGGGTTTTCTATGCCGACCGATGGTTTTTCTTTCAATCTCGGTGTCGCACTTGTAGTCTTCGTCCTCTATACCTTTTGGGGAGTCAGAGAGGTCGGAATTAAGAACTACCTTAAGCACCTCTGGGGCCCCATATGGTGGGTGGGTTTTCTTCTATTCCCGATTGAGTTGATAAGCCACGTGGTGCGCCCTATCTCGCTAAGTCTACGTCTATTCGGAAACATGACCGGAGATCACACGGTGCTAATGGTCTTTACGGATCTGACCAAATTTGTCATACCGGTTATTTTTTACGGGCTAGGGATGTTTGTTTGCCTGATGCAGGCGTTCGTCTTTACACTTTTGACGATGATCTATATACGCTTCGCAGTGACTCACGAACACGATGAGCACGAAGAGGCACATTAGCCACAGATTTCGTATTAATCAGCTGTAAATTTATTATATTTGTTTTGGAGGAATCATGCGTCTTGTCACTCTATTAGGAACCGTCGCTGCAGCACTTCTACTTGTAGCAAACCCTGCGCTCGCTGAAGAAGTAGCAGGCCAGGCTGCATCTACTGGTGGTTACGGTGGTCTTGCCGCCGGACTTGGAATTGCGATTGCGGCATTTGGTGGCGCTCTCGGTCAGGGCCGCACGGCATCAGCCGCACTTGAAGGAATTGGCAGAAACCCCGGTGCTTCCGGTCAAATGTTTACACCGTTTATTCTAGCGATGGTTCTGATTGAGTCGCTTGTAATTTACGCGCTCGTAATCTCTGCTAAGCTCGCAGGGCTTTTCTAGACCTCTAGAAAAAAGCTCTTTAGAAGGCCTAGGTTGAACTAACAACCTAGGCCTTTTTATTTCCCCTTCAATCTTCCCCGGGAGCCCTCTCGGGTTTTAGTTTCCTTGCCTTATCCCCCGGTAATCCTTAAATTGTGACGCTATTAACAGTAATTATTATCGGAGCTAATCTATGGCTGGTTCTGTGCATGAGATGATTATCCTTGGTTCAGGCCCCGCGGGTTTAACGGCTGGTATATATGCCGGACGTGCGCAGCTTGCCCCGATACTTATTCACGGACCACTTTCGGGTGGGCAACTTACAACCACGACGGAGGTCGAAAACTTCCCCGGCTTTTCTCATGGCATTATGGGACCGGAGCTAATGGAAGAGATGAAAAAGCAGGCCGCCCGTTTTGGCACGGAGATGGTAGAGGATTGGGCCACTAAGGTGGAGCTCGCTTCCTCGCCTTTTAAAATTCACCTCTCAGATAAAGTTCTAGAGGCAAAAACCTTAATTATCGCTACCGGCGCCTCGGCCCGCACTCTTGGACTCGAGCGTGAGGCAGAGCTAATGGGATACGGACTTAGCACCTGCGCAACCTGTGACGGGGCATTTTTTAAAGACCAAGAGATAGTTGTTATCGGCGGCGGGGACTCAGCCTGCGAAGAGGCGCTGTTCCTCACTAAGTTTGGCAAACGGGTACGCCTCATCCACCGACGGGATGAGCTAAGGGCTTCAAAGATTATGGCCGCCAGGGTATTGGAGCACCCGAAGGTTGAAGTTATGTGGAATCAGATCCCGGTGAAATTACTGGGCGAGAAAAAAACCGGCATAACCGGCGCCATACTTAAAGACACCAAGACCGGAGCCGAGTCAGAGATCCAGTGTAACGCTATTTTTTATGCCATCGGCCACACCCCCAATACCGAACTCTTTAAGGGCGTGCTCGAGATGGACAGTAACGGCTATTTGATTACCGAGCCTAACAGCACAAAAACCAAGATCCCGGGGGTATTTGCCTGCGGCGATGTGCAGGACCATGTTTTTCGGCAAGCTGTAACTGCAGCGGGCTCTGGGTGTATGGCCGCAATTGAAGCCGAAAGATATCTTGCGGGGCATTAAAATGGGTACCCTAAAACGCGTGCTGATTGCTAACCGTAGCGAGATTGCCGTTCGGGTGATTCGCGCCGCACGCGATATGGGTATTGAAAGTGTAGCCGTCTATTCCGATGCCGATGAGGGGGCGCTACATGTGCGGCTAGCCGATAAGCGCATAGCTCTTGGCGGCTCTTCCGCGAAGGACACCTATTTAAATCGCGATAAAATAATTAACGCCGCGATTCAGTCGGGCGCTGACTGTGTGCACCCGGGCTATGGCTTTTTCGCCGAGAACGCTGATTTTGCAACCGCCGTAAAAGCCGCGGGGCTAACTCTCATCGGGCCAAGTCCAGAGGCGATTGCGCTGATGGGGGATAAAGACCAGGCGCGAAAAGTTGCCGAGAAGCATAGCGTGCCGATTGTTCCGGGGAGCACAACGGGAGTTGATCTAAAAACATTTAAATCACTCGCCGAGAAAATCGGCTACCCGGTGATGATTAAAGCCGTAGCCGGCGGCAGCGGTCGCGGAATTCGGGTGGCGGAGAAAGCCGAGGAGCTTGAGAGCAAGATTGCAGAAGTTGAGCGCGAGGCGCTAGCAGCTTTTGGTAATAAGGAGATTATTTTAGAAAAATTCATCGTCAAGCCGCGCCATATTGAGGTTCAGGTCTTTGGTGATACTCATGGAAACGTAGTGCACTTTTGCGAGCGTGAGTGTTCATTGCAGCGAAGACACCAAAAGGTGGTTGAAGAGGCGCCGGCCCCTAACCTGCACCCGGAGCTGAGAGAGCGCATCTGCAAGGCCGCCGTTGCGATGGCGCAGGCGGTAAATTATGTGGGAGCTGGTACAGTTGAGTTCTTGGTTGAGGGTGGAACCGAAGCTAAATCCAACTTCTATTTTCTGGAGATGAACACCCGCATACAGGTCGAGCACCCGGTGACGGAGATGGTGACCGGAGTTGACCTCGTCAAACTACAGTTTCTCGTGGCGATGGGGGAGAAGATTGGACTCTCGCAGAAAGATATTAAGGCCACCGGCCACGCACTCGAATTTAGAGTAAACGCTGAGAACCCGGCCGAAAACTGGAGCCCCACAGCCGGGAAGATTCTTTATGTTTCGCGTGCCGGCGGGCCGGGAGTGCGGGAAGACGGCTGGATTGAGTCCGGCAGTCGGGTCTCAACTTTTTATGATTCTCTACTCTCTAAGGTAATAGTCTACGGCGCAACTCGGGAAGAGGCGCTAACCCGGGCGCGCCGGTGTTTAAATGAATACGTTGTCGAGGGGCTTGAAACCACCCTCGGGTTTCACCGCTGGGTGTTAAAGCAGCCACCTTTTATTGAGGGGCAGGTCGATGTGAAGTGGATTGAGCGGGAATATAGGGGCGAGCTTGTCCCAGCCTCCTCAGTCGGACCGCTTGAACTTCCACCGGTAGTCGCCCAGTGAGCTCAACATTTACCAATACGAAAATCGGCTCGCGGCTTGACGCCTTCCTATGTGAGGTGTTGCCGGGCACGGGACGTGCGCGGGCGCGTGAGGCAATTGAGGCCGGTGGGGTGAGGGTAAACGGGCGCAAGGGAAAAGCGGGACTCATCCTAAATAATGGAGATGTTGTTGAGGTTGATGTGATTCCACAACCTGCCGTGGTCCGACCAGAACTCGTGAGAGAGGCAGGCGGAGCGCTCAAATTTATCCGAATCTTATTTGAAGACGAGGCACTGCTAGTTATTGAAAAGCCTCGTGCCATGCACTCGATCGTGCTGGAAACGACTGATCCTATCACTGTGGCAGACTGTTTAAGCGAATACTGCCCGGCGACAGTTCAGGCCTCAAACGACAAGCGCGAATCTGGCCTGTTGCAGCGGCTGGATTTTTTTACGAGTGGGATTCTGGTCGCGGCCAAAACCAGCCAAGTTTGGAGTGCGCTCCATGAAGTATTTACAGGAACTGGCGCGCCAAAGAGTTATCTGTGTCTCGTGGATGGCAAAGTTCGGGGAGCGAGCTTCGTAGTGAACCATCCGTTAAAACAGAGTGTAAGTGGCAATAAGATGCTGATTGCCGACGAGCGCGACACCGCAACCTTTGCCGCGACAACTGAGGTTACTCTCGTTAAGGAGCGTTACGTAAAATCGGCAAAGACTTTGGTTTCAGTCGTGCGCGCAAGCTGCCTCTCGGCGCGACGGCACCAGGTGCGAGCGCATCTGGCTAGCGAAGGGTATCCACTGACAGGAGATGAACTTTACGGCTCGGAGACCTCACTTGCAGCGGTGGGAAGCGAGTTTGAGTTTCCAGATGCTGCGGGATTTTTACTGCATGCGGAGATGATAAAGTTCCAGCATCCGCAGACTGGAAAAGATCTACTGATTCGTTCGGAGTCTGAAATTTTTAGAAGAATTTTAGCATGAGCGCTGTTAATATTCTCAAAGGACAGTCCGCCCTTGTGACGGGTGCTGGATGCCGGCTCGGAGCGGCAATCGCTCGGGAGCTTGGCAAGAACGGCTGCCGAGTGGCGGTGCATTACTTTTCCAGTAGCGAAGGCGCGGCGGATACGGTACGGGCCATCGAGAGTTTTGGTGGCAAAGCGCAAGCGTTCCAGGCTGATTTTCGAGAAAGCGCGGCACCGCGGGCCCTCGCGGAGCGGGTTTTAGGCGCTTTCTCAGCAATTGATATCCTGATTAACAGCGCCAGCGTTTACTCCGACCCAGAGCGCATCGAGGCCGAGCACGACTTTTTTAGAGAGACGTTGGCGGAGTGGGAGTTATCGATGTCGGTAAACGCTCGCGCGCCGTTTTTACTCACCCAGGCACTCGCTCCCGCGCTCAGTAAGAGCGCAAATGGAACCGTCGTTAATATCCTAGATCTCTCAGTTACCGAACCGTTTCGCTCCCGTGCGGCGCACTCCGTTTCCAAGAGCGCGCTCGAAGCTGTGACAAAGGTTTCGGCTCAGGCGCTTCACCCCAAAGTCCGCGTTAACGCTTTAGCCCTGGGCAGTGTCATTCCACCGGCGGGACTTTCGCCGACAGAGCTTGCAAAAAAGAGTTGGCTTGGTGAGGAACGGGTCTTGGCGGAGCTGATCAGAGTTCTCACTGACCGTTCAATCAACGGACAGACGCTGCAAGTAATCTAGTGGTAGGTAATCCCCTCGGAAGTTGCCGGGCGGATGGAGCTAAAGAGTTTTGTTAGCGCCGAGTCTAGCTCCTTGGTGTTTCGCTCTAACTCGCGTTTGATATCCTTAATTCGTTTTTCAAAATCCGCCTTACTCCAGGCTGGTACATCCTTACCCTGACTTTCGCGGCGGCCCTTTACCCGGACAAAGGCCAAATCCGCCTTTAGCTGCAACAGCTGAATCTCGCCACGCTCAACTAAGAGTTTCTCCACTTCAGCCGCACCTTCCAGTCGGGCGCCCATCTCCTCTGAGATAATTAGCAATCGGCTTAGGACATTTTGGTTGTGATCTTTTACGGACTCAATCACCGAGCGGCTCTGACCAATATCGAGCAACATCGCCCGCTTTAGTTCGAGGAGCGCCTCGGACAAATTCGCAGTTTCGACAAGTTTCTCGGCACGCTTTACCCGCTCAATGGCGCGCCGAAGGCGCGACTGAGTTTTATTGCTACGAAACCAGGTAGTAATCGGGCTCAACAATAAGACGAGCAAGAAGAAAAGGAGCGCTAGGCCCGCGGCAAGAAGCACTAAGGAGATTGTTAAGTCGAACCAGCGCATTTTGATTGCTCCCTAGTCTTATGTTAGCTTTCCTCGGGAATTATTGCAAAAAAACTATGCTCTACGCTGATTACAACTCCACATCTCCGGTTCTGCCCGAAGTCTATAAGGCGATGGAGCCGTATTTAACTGTTCGATTCGGAAACCCATCTTCTGCTTCCTCTGAGTTAGGAAGGGAGGCAAAGCAATCTGTAGAAAGTGCCCGGGAGAGCGTTGCTAGACTTCTTGGAGCGAGAGCGGAGGAGGTCGTTTTTGTCAGTAACGGAACAGAGTCGTGTTTTCATGCGCTGGTCGGGGCGTTATATGCGGCCGCGGCGGATGAGAGGAATATACTCTACTCGGCAGTTGAGCACCCCGCAGTGCGGGAGGCCGCGCGCTTTTTGGTTGAGTCGCCGTTTCGGGCAAGCGCAAAGGAATTGCCGGTGGACGGTGAGGGCGGATTAAATTTTGAGAGCCTAAATTCGGGTCTAAGGGACTCTCCGGCGTTGGTGAGTTTGATGCTTGCCAATAATGAGACGGGGGTAATTTTTCCACTGGCTGAGATAGCCCCTGCAATAAGGAATTCCGGGGCCATCTTTCACAGCGACTGCACACAAGCAGTGGGAAAGATTGCGATTGATTTTTCTGCGATGGGTTTAGATCTGCTGAGTTTGTCGGGTCATAAGTTTGGGGCTCCTAAGGGGGTCGGTGCGCTTGTGGTGCGTAGCGGTCTGCGATGGAGAGCGCCGATGTTGGGTGGTGGACAAGAGAAAGGGCGACGTGGCGGGACTGAAGCTGTTGCTGCAATTGTAGGGTTGGGAGAGGCGGCGCGGATTGCTAGTGAGCGGTTAGGGTCGGGCGTGCATTCGGTGGCACGGGATTGTTTTGAGGAAGTTCTTGGCGAGAAAATCTCGGGGATGAGGGTCAATGGTGCTAGAGCGATGCGGCTTCCGAACACGGCGAGCGTGACAATTCCGGGGGTGCTAGGAGCTGAGGTCGTAGAGCGGCTGGCGGCGGATAATGTGCTTATTGCCGCAGGTTCGGCCTGTAAAGGGACGCATCCTGAACCTTCAAGGGTTTTGCTGGCGATGGGAGTTCCGGCGACTGAGTGTTTATCTACAGTACGCGTCTCGTTTGGTCCGGAGAGCACCAAAGAAGAAGGTAAGATAGTCGCCGAGAAGATTGCCGAGGTAGTGAGTTCTCTTCGTGAGCAGACAGATCGAGAGTTAGAGAGCAGGTTATCGTAACAAGTTAGATATGTAAGGGCTTAAGTTAGATGGCTGAGTTTTTTGAAGGACTTAAAGAATACTCCCACAAGCAGCCCCCAGGGCTTGGCGTGTTACTGATAAATCTCGGCACACCGGATGCGCCGACAAAGAGCGCGCTTAAACGATATTTGCGGGAGTTTCTTTCTGACACACGGGTTATTGAGCTTTCACGCCCGCTGTGGTGGTTTATTCTAAACGCTTTTATTCTCACAACCCGGCCTAAGAAATCCGCAGAACTTTATAAAAAGGTTTGGACCGAGAGCGGTTCGCCGCTAAAGCTCTATACTGAGCGCCAAACCGCGGGGTTAAAGAGTCGGTTGGAAGAATCAGTAGCGGAGCGGGTTGTTGTTGAATATGCGATGCGTTACGGAAACCCCTCCGTAAAGAGTGTGCTCGAGAAGATGCGGGCACAGAATATCAACCGACTTCTAATCCTTCCCTTATATCCCCAATATGCAGGCGCTACGGCAGGCTCGACATTTGATGCCGTAGTGGATGCGCTAAAACGCTGGCGCTGGGTTCCGGAGTTTCGGTTTATCAGCACATATCATGATGCTCCAGGTTACATTAAAGCCCTAGCGTCAACCGTGAGGGAGCTTTGGTCCCGCGAGGGTGAAGCCGAGAAGGTTGTGATGTCCTTTCATGGGGTGCCAAAAAGGTATTTCCTGGGCGGTGACCCCTATTACTGTTTCTGTCAGAAGACGGGGCGGCTTTTAGCAGAAGAGCTTGGTCTTTCTAAGGATCGGTACCTGGTTACGTTTCAGTCGTTATTTGGCAAAGAGGAATGGCTTAAGCCCTACACCGACGAGACACTAAAGGCCCTGGGCGCAGGCGGACTAAAGTCCGTTGATGTTATCTGCCCTGGGTTTACTGCCGACTGTTTGGAAACGCTCGAGGAGATTAACGAACAGAACAGAGAGTTTTTCACCCACGCGGGCGGCGGCCAGTTTCGCTATATCCCGGCGCTAAATGACCGCGGGGATTTTATCGATTTTCTTGAAGAGTTGGTGCTGAAAAACATCCAAGGCTGGCTTCCGGAAAAGCCTTTAAGTGAGGCGGAGCTTCAGGAGAACTTTAAACGCGGGAATGAAAATTACGGGGCGATATAAATCGAGTTTTGCAAGGCTATGCTTTGGGAACGATTTTTGATTTTAGCAGAACTTTGTCCCTGGTCATTAAAGCGGCGCGGTGAACAATGCTTGTGGCGGCGATTATCTCGTCAGCCGGGTCACTCTTAAAATCCAATGTCTCCATGGCTTGGCAAATTTCAGGAGTAATCGGCCAGACAGTCAACCTAGAGATAGTTCTGGAAAGAGCTTCGTCGGAGAGATTAATAGGAATTCTACCTTTCTGGGACAGCTTTGTTATCTCCCAAAGGACAATTCCGGAGATTCCCCATTTATTATCGGAGAGAAGTTTAGACTCTCTCTTATTGAGCGTGCCTAAGAGAGCGTAGATCAATATGTGGGTATCAAGATTCAGCATCCCACTTTACTCCAGTAGAGAAAATATCTCCGACGATTTCGAACCTTCCTTTCATCGAGCCAATTAGGTCTCGGCAGTCATCATTGACGGGAAGCACTCGGGCGACCGGCTTGCCATGCTTGGTGATGACAACCCCCTCGGGGGAGAGATGGTCGATTATCGAGAGACACTGTTCTTTGAATTTGGCTGCGCCAATGGTTTTCGGTTCCATGGTTTCCAGTCTAGCATTGGACATAATATGTGTCTAGTCAGAAATTATGGTCATATTTTGAAATTGGATATCCTCGCAGCCTGCCGCGCTAACTTCCTGGAACCAGTTAAAAAATCTCTCCGTCCAGGGCATTACTTTCTCTTTGGCTACTTCTAGGCCGCCGTAATTTAGATTCGGGCCGTCGTGATACAGCGCGTAGGCGTGGGTTAGTGCAGAGGTAGGGTCAGTCTTGTATTTCTTCGTTCCGAATCCAATCATAGCGCTTAGATGAGTAACAAACGCAGAGGCATTTTCGCCGATGCTGAAACGGGTTTGGTCTGTGAGGCCGAGGGCGTCTCCGGTGGCATCAATGAACTGACCGAGACCGGAGGCCGAGGTGCTTTGGGCGGCGGCATCAGGGTTAAAGCCCGACTCGACACGGGTTGTGGCTAAGAGGAAGGCGGTTTGTTTGGGGGTAAAGCCAATAGTAAAGGCCTGATTTAGGAGCTCGTGAATTACGGTGCGTTGTAGTTCAGGAGAGGCGTCACCCCAGCGGCGGGAGTAGCCGTGAAGAGTTGGGTTATCTGGAGAGATTGGTTCTAGGTAATGGGAGTAGCTGGCGGTTGATTTGTTCTCACCACCTCTTTGAGTGACGAGAAACGAATCGGGGAGTTTGCCGGCTAAAGAGTTTAGAAAGCTTGGTTTTGAGAAGCAGTTGAACTTCGGGTCCATTGGAAATAGCTCCTGATTGATTAGGTTAGAACGCTTAATTGTATTGTCGTTACTAAGGGGACAGGTGTCCCCGGTTAAAACGCTAGGAAATGTTAAATAAGAAGAAGGCGTGTTTCGTGCTTTCGAACGGCGTATTATGAACCGCAATATGAAGAACAATAGCCCAAAGAAAAAGCGAAAGAAGCTTGAGACTTTACAGAAAACCCCCGCCAAGGGGCTGTTAAAGTCAAAAAATGGAAGAAGATACAGCCGCGTTTCTCAAGTGCATGAAAAGAATAAAAAGGTTTTGGCTGCTTCAACCAAAGGTTACTAGGGCGCCTTAGGTGATAGTGAGATGGGCAACTGTAGCCGGATAAAGAACCGAAAATTTTTATAAATATACGACGGGAGCGTAACGGGTGCCTTGCAAGGGCCAAGGCACCCGTTACCTAAACTCCTTACTACGTAGCGCGCGCTAGCTGAGCTGCGCGGCCATGGTCTCGTGGTTGTAGTGCGCGAGCGCCAACTCGCCCGACCCGATGGTGGTGGCGAGAAGGTTCTTGCCGGTCGCGAGGGTGAAGAGAACCTGGTGGGGGTTCCCCTCGACCGCAGCGCGGAACTCGGCCGCTCTCCTCCCGATCTCCAGCCGTTCGGGGCCCGTGAGGCTCGCGGCGAGAACCGCGGTGGACATCACTCCCCCCTGGAGCTCCACGGGATAGGATCCGCCGGGGCAGGAGGCCCCAGGGGTCGCTGAACTCAATCGGTCCATCGGCAACACCTCCTTGTGGTGGTGTAAAAACGGTCTTTTTCGCACGCGCGGAATCAACCGTCGTCTTCGCTTGCCAGGGCGTAGACGATAAAAACGGACTCGTCTTTACCGTCTACGCCGCTTGAGATGAACGAAAGAGAAGAAAAAAATAACGGAAAAACCTGTGTACCAGGCTACAGATTCTGCCCAGATGAAAGATTTTTAAAAGAACGACTTCGGCGCTGAGGGCGCTCTGAAATTACTGCTATATATTAAAAGGAAAGTGATAAAAGGCCAAGTGGGGGGTAGTTGAGCAAAAGGTAAGCGAATCGGTATTGGGGATTTTAGAGTGCGATTAGGTGAAGATGTCGGTGATGATGTCGGGCTGCTGTAGCTAAAAGTGAAAACCAAAATATAACGGAAGTAGGCGCCCCAAGGGGCGGCGCCTACGACCTCGCTGACGACTAGTGACTAGTGGTCGAGATGGGCGGGATTCACGTGCGTGATCGCGACCCCGGTGTGGAGCGTCGCCACCCACACCTCGCGCTTCGAAGGGAGGGTGACCGGGACGTGGCGTTCGCCAGCCCGGATGCTCGCCTCCCGGAAGCGCGGAGCCTCTGCGAGGACGTGAGCGACGTCCTCCGGGGAGAGCTCGCCGTGCCCGCCCGAGCCCAGGTGGGCCGTGACGAACACCCCCGCCCCGGGCCGAAGCTCGTGCGGGTAGCTCCCCGGGGGAGCGACGGTGGCCTCGTGCACGTCGTCCCGCGGGGGGACGTGCACCCGGCACGAGTCCGGCCGCATCGACCCGGGGATGACGCAGTCCGAAGCCCCCACCTGCAAAGAGGACCCGATCGAAAGCTTCTTCGCCATGGCAATTCCCTCCTGGTTAGGGAAAACGATTACTCCGTGTGCGCACACGTTTCACCGTCGTCTACACCTGCCTAGTGTGGACGGTAAAAACTTCATTGTCTTTACCGTCCACACTTAGGGGTCCAATGAGGGTTGCAAAAAACCTAAGCTAAATAGCTACAGCTTATGCCCATATGAAGAGATAGAATCTGCGTATTCAAAGATCGTATTTCGCGCGTAACTAATATAGGGCTAACTTAAAAAAAGACAAAGCCCTGAAATTACTTACTAACTATGGATTATGCCGGATTTCGGCCTATCTGTGACAAAAGCTCATGGGAAACGGTAACCCGTGGGTTTTGAAAAGTTGGAGAGCTACTTAGTCATATCAATAAACCGACTCCGACCCCGTTTGGGAGCGGTGTAGGTAGAGGGGGCAGGGCGTGGGGTTATGATTGCGTGCGGGGGGACTACAATCACCGACCCTCCGGCGTAACTTGAGTTTGTAGTTAGACTTTGGGCGCCGACCGTGACCTGGCCCGAGCCATTCCCAGTGGAAAAACTCCCCTGGGCCGATACCGAAGAGCCTCCAATATATTCCCCGTGGTGCCCTCCAATATACCCGCCATGATGCGGCCCAACCGGTCCCAAGATTGTCGGCTCATCGTTAATAATTATCTGAGTATTGTTCTCCTCAGCTTGCTGAGCGGCGATTTTATTTCGCTCCTTAGCAAGCTCAAGCTCCGTCTTTTTTGCATCCAAGGTCTCAAGCTCATGCTTCCGAACTGAGATCTTTTCAGCACGTTCGTTAATCGCCTTCTGACACTCCTCTACGGTTGAGGGAGTTTTAAAACACAACCTCTCGATATCCTGAATCGCAATCCGCTCGTTAAAGGCGCGGCGTAAATCCAACTCGTCCATCACCAGCTCGTGATACATCGAGCGTTTTGCCGCCACTGTCTCCTTAGCCTCGACCTCTTGCGGCGTAGGCGGCGGCAGGTCCTTAAGCACAGCCTTTGCCCCTTCAGCGCAAGGCTTGGTGGTAAAGGCACCGTTACAGTTATAGACATCCGCAACGGCAGGGAGGGGGGTGACTAAGGTCAGGAATAGGAGAAGAAATGGGCGTTTCATGCGGGTATTATAGTTGGCGAACGGGGTTTTGGTCAAAGAGTAGGGATGTTCTGACCGTGGTCAAATTCCGTATACACCCTTCCTCCTTCCCTGCTATTTTCCGCAGATGGAACCGGCCTCTTATACCTATAGTGAATCCCCGAAGCTCATTAAAGGTTCGTTAGGGCTTATGTTCTCTAGTCTGCTGTTCGCTCTCTCCTCGTACTTGGTCATCGCTTTTATTACCCGCATCTCCTCCGTTGAGTCCTACGGCCGGTATGCCGTAGCGGTCTCGCTTCTGGCTTGGCTGGAGGTGATTACCGGTCAGAGTTTTCGCTTACAGGCGCTCCAAAGTTCAGCCGGAGTGGGATTGAGGACCTTAAAAAACATTCTGATAAAGCAAGGGGTGTTTACTGTATTGATAGCTCTTCTGCTTCTGACTTTTGCGGGAACACTGGCCCGGATGTTTGGTGATAGGGAGTTGGTGGTGGGGCTTAGGTTTGCAGCGTTTGACTTACTTCCGTTTTCACTTTTTGCCTCACTGCAAGGGGCGCTAAACGGGCTGGAGCGGTATCGCGAGCTGGTCTGGAGTAGGAATAGCTACGCCTTAAGTAAGGTGGTCTGCATGGTAGGAGTTGTTGTCGTTACGGGCAATGCGGAGTCAGCACTTTTGGGAATGGCCGTGGCTTCGACAATCTCCCTCGCGCTGACTTTCTATATCGCCCGTGGTGCTCTTTTAGGGTCTATGCCACGCGAGAATCGGCTCGCAGATGGCCCGGGGGTTTCCACCAAAATCTCGTTAGCATATTCCGTCTCGCAGGGGTTTCTGCTGGACTCGGATCTGTGGATCTCTAAGTTTCTTTTCGCTCCCGGGCTTGTCGGCCAATATGCGGCACTGAGAAATATCGGTAAGGTAATTTTCATTCTCTCGCAGGCGCTGACAGCGCCGTTGATACCGCGTTTGATTCGGTCTCGAGGTTTCTTGCCGATGTTGCGAGCAGATCGCGAGTCGCGGCAGTTAATCGCCTGGCTAATTGGTTTGGGGGTTTTAGCCTTAGTAGCAGGCTGCGTATTCCCGGAGACAATTATCGGTCTGTTGTTTGGCGAGAAATATCTGGCGGTGGCGTCGCAGCTTAAATTTTTCCTACCTGCAATTTTGCTCTTAGTCGTCGGCGCATTTTCTTCAACGGTGAACCTGTTCTTAGGGCAAGAACGAATGGCCACGATTTTATCCGTGCTTGCCGGAGTGGTGTTGATACTGGTAGCGGTTCTGTTTCGGTCGAGCCTGGGACTTCAGGGGGTCTTTCTTGGGATTGGATTCTCAGCGCTCGTTTTACTGCTGCCGTCTCTAATGTTTTTGTTTAAACGCTTCGGCAATCCTTAAGGCCCAGATGCGGTTCATCTCGGCGTTAGGGTGTCTATCCCCTAGAAGCTGCATCTGCGGAAGATTTTCCTCAGGATGCGAGCCGTCAATTACGCCAATCCCTTTGGCGGTAAGAAAATCCTGATACTCCTTGCGCGAGCCGTTAAAACGCTGCATCAGCACGACAAATTTGGCCCCGTTCTGTTCAGAGACCGAGTGCAAAGCCTCTAGAAGTTTGAAGCTAAGCTGTCTGTGCTGTCGGTTTCGGAAAAAATCCATTCCGTCGAGAAAGCTCTGGAGGAAACGCCTGATGAGGGAGGAGTGTCTGGTGAGCGAGAGAGCGCGCGCTCTAAACTCGCTGACGTTTTCGGTAATGAGGGTAGCGGAGCTGTCGAGATTGCAGCTCGGGGCAAAGTACGAGCCAGAGCTGGAGACGGAAGCGAACTCCCAAGAGATCCGCAGGTCCGGCCGGTTGCGGCGTTCATGAAACTCGTTCATGCCGTAAATGATAGTTGCTGAGTTTAGCGGATGGGTTTTTGAGTATTCGAGTAACTGCAGATAGATTTGACAGGTACCGTAACCAGGGACGGCTAAGTTGGTGACTTCATATTGGGGTAAAAGCTCTTGCGTAACCCAGGGGTAGGTCTCGTAGTCGTTAAGCCCGTCGCCAAAGGTAAACGAGTCGCCGAGAAAAATAAGTTTTGGTCTATTAGATGAAGTAGTGGGTAGCGCGGGCGGTTGAGTTACTCTGTGCCCACCGTTCAGAATCGTACCTGTCGTTTCTTGCGCGAGAGCCGAGACGGGAGCAAAGCGATGCGTCCCTGGTATTAGGTGCCACCCGAGCAAGGGGTCCTTTTCAAAAGCCTTGGGGTAGCTCAGGATGCTGGCCGTGGTCGCAGGCGAGAGTGGAGCGTAGCCAATGAGCCTGAGCGCTATCTCAGCTCCGAAAACAAACACAGCGCCCCAGAGCAGCAACACCAAGGGGCGAAACCAGCGTTTGATGTTACTTTCGGGCGTGTCTCTCACGGGAGAGAAATTAACGTGTTAACTTCCAATATTGCAATGGGCACTTGAAAGTTCTGCGGATTTCCACTAGCTATTTTGATAGCTATGTCGAACACCGCACTTAAATCCGCAGCCGAGGCCACAAATCAATCCTGTGATGCCTTTTTCGGAGAGACGGTTGCGGGGTTTCAAGCCGCTCGTGCGAATTGCCCAGACCCGCAATCGCGGACTCTCACCATCGCAGGCCACAAAATTCGCCTCGAGTTTGCAAACTCTTGCCTAGTTGCCGACACCATGGCGTCCCTCTCTCACTTACAGACCGAGAGCATGTCTCTTACTGAGCCGGACTTCACCATCCACCTCTGGGACAGTGAGAGCACCGACATTCCGGCTCCAGACTTCCCCTGGCTGAAAGCCCAAGCGACACCCGCTTCCGGATTTTGCGAAGAGACATACAAGATGTGGACCTACGCCGACGACCGTTTTCGGCTCGTTGTGCAACCGGGTATGAGGCTCGGAGACCTCTCGCTTAGTGTTCTAGACACCGAGAATAATCAAGCTGTGTTCTGGGTGCCATCCCGTTCAGCGATTCCATATTACGATGTCGGCTCACCACTGCGTGCTCTCTTTCACTGGTGGTTTGGCTCCCGTGGGATGCAGATGGTGCACGCGGCAGCGGTAGGGAACGATAAGGGCGGGGTCTTAATTGTAGGAAAAAGCCACAGCGGTAAATCCACTACCGCGCTTGCCTGTCTCGAGCAGGGGTTAAAATATGTTGGCGATGATTACGCACTCATAGGGTTGGGGGAAACCCCAAGGGTTTATTCCCTCTATAACGCAGCCAAGCTTAACCCAGATAATTTGTTCCGATTTCCAAATCTCGCCAAGCTCATTAGCAACCAGGCCAGACTTTCTGAGGAAAAGGCCTTACTCTTCCTCCATCCTAGCCATAGTCAGTTCTTGGCAACCGACTTTCCAATTCGCGCGGTGTTAACGCCAAGCATTAGCGGCATAAACACCAGCTCACTAGAACCGATCAGCCCTGCCGCCAGCCTAGCGGCCCTTGCT
>CAYMWO010000009.1:0-31970 GCA_964393905.1 uncultured Bdellovibrionales bacterium
GTTTAATATCTTCTCCCGAAAACCACGCTCCAAGGTCCGTCTCAGTGGAAAGCGCTTCAATTGCCAATGCTGTGGCGCGGTCTTTTGGATCACTCCTATCGAAATCACTTTCTATATCTGTAATGAGAAACCCCTTCCTCAAAATTGCCGCTTATGTCAGCGTGAGGGCAGCATTGAAGATAAGCTTGAAAACGTTTCCGAGTATCTGCGCGTCGGTAATTTGCACTAGACATGGCTCTGGGCTTAGCCTCGGGCCGGGCCTTATGCTGGGCCTCTGCTGGGTTTAGGGACTTAATGAGAAAGGGTTTCAAACGCACGGCTAGAGATCGCTCCAACCACTGGTTAGGCGAGGGTAGTGATGGTCAGGATGCACTGTTTGTTGAAGTCGAGCCCGGGCTTTTAACAATTGACCACGCGCTTTGTAAATTTGCCTCACAATTTGCGAATGCCTATGACGGCTACCACACCAAGCCGCTCTCCGTGCTTGTCCCACCTCAGGATGCCGTCGGCTTTCATTTAGGCTTTTTGCACGAACGGTTTGATGTTTGGCTTTGGAGTGCCAACTCGGATGACCTTTTGGAGTCCGCGGCGGATCATTTTAATGCTCAGGTGATTGCTAACGACCTTCCTGGTAGTCTTTTGGGCTCCGTCGATCTTTTTGTCTATACCGATAGTCGCTGGGATTCCGCGCAGAATTTCGCCGAGGAGCTGTTAGAGATTGGCCCTTTTCTTTCAGAGGCCGGCCAGTGTGCAGCTGTATTGCCGGTTATCATCGAGAGTGGAGAGGAGCAGATTCTGTGGGGCGATGGCAGCACCACTTCTGTTGCCAGCTTTAATAAAAGCGGGGTCTTTCGCCTGGAGGCACCAAACGCCTCGACCGTGGTGCCGTTTAAGGCCATCAAAACAGATCAAAGTTTAACCGCCAGCGCATTTGCAAAAAGGCATCGGGGGTTTTTTGGTAAGAACTCAGAGGCCTTTTGCGCGGCAAGATTTAGAGAGCAGGACTTTCTCGAGTCGGCAGAGGATGAGACGCAAAGTCGGCTGCTAGCTATTTGGTAATAACCAAATACTGGCGTTTACCAATATCGCTCTAGATGAATCTCTCCCGGATGCTTCTTGGAGTGCGTCTTGAATCCACGCTCTTCGAGTAGTGCTTGAACTGTGACAATCATCTCGGGGTTCCCACACAAGAATATCTGCGAGTCTTGCGGGGTAAGTGGCGATCCAACGAGCTTGGTATAGGCATCATCCGCAAGTGCGACAGGCACTCGTCCACGAAGGCCGGCCCATGAGGAGCCCTCCTTTTCACGACTGACCACTGGAATATATTTAATCTGCGGATTAACCTTCGCGAGGCTCTCAAGTTCTTCACGAAACCCCAAATCCTCAACATGCCTAACCCCATGGATTACGATAAACTTGCGCCACGGGGGGTTGTCCTTAAACTCTCTCAACATTGAGATATATGGGGCGATACCTGTTCCAGTCGAGATAGCCACGATAAACTTATCTCTTGGTATTTGCTCTAATGTAAATTTCCCTTTTACCCTAGTTCCGAGAAAGACACCGTCCCCGTTACGGAGCTCGAATAGACCTGGGGTAAGCGCTCCATCGTTAACCTTCACTAAGAAAAATTCTAGGTAGTCGACTCCTGTGGCTGGGGAGGAGATGGAGTAGGCTCGGCGGACGATCTTCCCGGTTTCCTCGTTCAATAAACCAAGTTCTGCATACTGCCCCGGAACAAAATTTGGAACGACTCCATCAAGTGGCCTGACGCGGAGAATAATCAGCTCACTGTGGAGCTCTTCACGGAAGCAAACAGTAGCGTTATATTCAGAATTTGGGAGTGTAATTTGATTGGGGTTCGCGTTCATATAGGCTCTCTAATGGGGCTCCCAAAAATCGCGTATATAAGACAACCTACGTAGAACTTTCCTCAATTAATATTTGAGGTCCTATTTTAAAGGTTCCGTCTCAGAAGTAGGGTTTGCATCAGAAAATCCCTCTTCCATTTCCTCATCCGGCACGTTGCCATCGTATATCAATCCCTGTCTGTATTGGAAGTAACTTGACTGAATAAAGGTGTAGAAATCAGTGGAGGCCTCGCGAGCTGATTCAATAGTTCGGATATTGTTTGCTCGAATTTGAACAATTTCAAGCGTCTTTGCCCCATATTTGAGCCCCGTGACGAGGTCATCTGACATGTCTATCTCCCCTAGGTAGAAAATAGGGTCCAGAAACGAATCCACCACCCGACCAACCAAGTCGCGCACATTAGAGGGTCCCAGGAAGGGGATAACGAGATATGGGCCGCCAGGAATTCCATGATAACCTAGAGCGGTACCAAAATCATCGTAATGGTAAGGAAGGCTCACGTGCTGCGCGACATCGAAAATTCCGGCAAAGCCAAAAGTCGAGTTTACTAGAAATCTTGTTGTGTGAATGAGCGCCTGGTCTAGCTTTAACTGCACAATGTCGCTGACCAAAAAAACTGGGAATTTAAGATTGGAAAAAAAGTTAGTTACTCCTTCCTGAACAGGGTCCGGAGTAATGAAATCGTAGCCTTTCGCCACAGGCTCCATTAGGTATTGGTCAAAGCCCTCGTTAAAGGCAAAAATCTTACGGTTAATGGTCTCCAATGGATCATTGATTGCATCCTCAGCCATGGCAACTGAGGAGATGAAAACCGAAACCATGAGGCCAAGAAAGAAAAGAAGACTTTTGTGCAATTCCATCAATTTAACTTTTCCAAATCCGCACTTAACTTCTTAATCGAAGTTATATCTGTTCCCACATAATATCCACGAATTCTGCCATCCTTATCAACCAGCGCAACATGAGTGGAGTGAAATTGTGGAGAGTCCGGCGAGCCTAGTTTAAACCCGTTTTCAGCAATTCTTGCAATCTCGGGCATCTCTCCCCGCAAGAGCTGCCAGTTCAGCCCTTTGAGATTGAGCTTCTCTTCGTATTCCTTAAGCTTTTGCACACTATCCCGATTGGGGTCGACGCTAAACGAAACAATTTGGGGTGCGTTTTTGCCTAATTTCTTGGCGAGCTTGGCAAGATTTCGCATGGTTAAAGGACAGGGTCCTCCGCAAGAGGTGAAAAAAAAGTTAGCGATCCAATTCCGGCCCTTTAACTCTTCGGATTTAAACTGCCCCCCGTGCTGATTTTCTAAGACAAATTCCGGAGCAGATCCAAAATCCCGTAATTCGCCTCCGGATAGGCCCTCTTGGGCGATGGGTACATTGGAGCCCGTATGCAACCAATCCGCCGAGGCGAGAGCCCAGAGGCACAATGTGACAAGCAATACGACTGACAGCGAACGCCAAACCATGGGCAAATACTAGCCAATCACGGGGTATCTGGCCAGAGCAAGCTACTTGCTTGCCAGAGTAAAATTGCCCTCAGATAGCTCCAGCGAGAGATAACAAAACTGGCTCTTGATATGGAGCTGATGTCCCGTTATTTATAGGGAGGAGAATTTCAGTTACGCCAAACAGGGGATGGTTCAATGGCTCACACTCAGTCAAAAGAAGAAAAAGAGCTGGATTTGCTTTATCCTAAAGGGTCCCGGGAACGTGAGGTGCTTGAATACTCACGTGAGGTGAACCCACAAAAAGCTGTCCACCCGATGCTGGTTGTGGCATTCCGAATTCTTATGGGACTGACAGCCATTGCCATGGCAATTTTCACTGTGACTTATCTTAAAGCCTAGCTTAATGGGTGCTATGCGCCCCCGCGCTTGAAGCCTCTCCGTGGGGTGTTCCCTCGCTAGGATGCGGCGCGCCGTGGCTGCCGCCTAATACCGCCTCTGTTATCTCCTTTACCCGCGTTCCTCTCTCCGCGATTCGCGCCTCATCAGCAATCGTTGCCGCCGATTTCACCGCCGGGGTCGGATAGTCCTGCACCATGAGGTCGCCCATTGTGGAGCCCAAGATTAGTAGAAAGACAAAGATAGGATAGGTCACAATACCCCAGATAATCTTATGCTCCCAGTGAAGGTGCATAAAAATAACAGTCACTACAGCCGCCTTAAGTGTTGCAATCATCATCGCAATCACGATGTTCCAATTACCGAAGTCGTGTAGCGCAACCCAGATTGTGAAGAACGTAAGGGCAATTAGGCTGAGATAAACTGCGTTATAAACCTGTATTGGTACAACATGCCCCAATCCCTCATCCGGGTCTTCGACAGGAACCGAGTAGCTTGCAAGTTTTCGCCAGGGCTTTCCGTGACTCATTAACTGTTCTCCGAACTTTATTAAATCTTTACGCCGCCGATTAAATATAGAAGCGGGAAAAGGTAAATCCAAATCACATCCACCAAGTGCCAATACAGGCCGACTACCTCGACCGGAGTATAATAGGAGGGGGAGAAGCGATTTTTTCGCGCCAATACCCATAGCCAAATCATGGCTCCCATTCCGCCCAGAACGTGTACTCCGTGAAGGCCCGTCATCGTGAAATATAGTCCGTAGAAAATATGTGAGGAGGGGGAGATTCCATGAGAGAATTTCGCCGTATATTCGATGTATTTTACAATTAAGAAGGCGACTCCGCAGAGGAAAGTAACAAGCAACCAGTTAGCGCACTTCTTGTTAAGCCCTTTCTGGGCGGCATCAACGCCCCGGACCATAAAATAAGAGCTAGTCAGAAGAACGATGGTGTTTAAAAGCCCGAGCTTCCAATTTAAGGTGTGACAAAGAGTGTGAAAGTCGTCGAAGTACATCCATCGAAAAAGCGCGAATGTCGAAAACAGGCCACCGAACAAATGCACCTCCGTGGCGAGAAAGATCCACATTCCGAGTTTAGAGGCGTGGTACGCCTGCTCGGGCTCGAAGTGGTGGAAATGCCCCGGAGGCATTGCAGCCGGCAGTGCGTGAGCGTCATGCGACATTTTTCATCTCCTGCATAATCTTTCTAAGCATTCTCTATCAGATTCTATCTTTAATACTCTTTCAGCGCTTCAGGGCCGTGCTTTTCGCTGTGATAGTCTGCTGGCTGTCCGTAGCCATACGACCAATCCGTGACTGTCGGAATAGTCTCAAAATTATCATGCGCAGGCGGCGATGGGGTTTGCCACTCAAGTCCAAGTGATCCGTAAGGGTTGCTCTCGGCCTTCTCTCCCTTGATTGCTCCCCAAAGCAAGTTTACCAAGACCAGCATATAGCCAAAGCCGTTTATAAAGGCGAAAACCGTGGACATTCGGTGCAGTCCTTGGAATTCCACTGGGTAGTCGTAATATCGACGGGGCATGCCCTCCATTCCCAAGAGAAACTGAGGGATAAAAGTTCCGTTAAAGCCGATAAATACCAAGACCCAGGCGATTTTCGCGACCTTCTCGTTGTATTTGCGACCAAACATTTTGGTAAACCAAAAATGTAGCCCCGCATAAAGTCCAATCACCGTTCCGCCCTGCATTGTGTAATGGAAGTGGGCCACGACGAAATAGGTGTCGTGGTAGTGAGCATCAAGCGCCACGGTTGCGAGGTGAATGCCTGTTGTCCCCGCCACCATAAAAAGGAAGATGAAGCCGATGGCATAGAGCATTGGGGAGTCTAGTCGGATAGACCCCTTATACATCGTCGAGACCCAGTTAAAGACCTTAATCGCTGTAGGCACTGCGACGAAGAAGGTAATGAAGGAAAAGATGTATCTCGAGTAGTTCGACATCCCGGAGACAAACATATGATGTCCCCAGACTAGAAAGCTAATCGCCGCGATACCCACACTCGCATAGACAAAGGCCTTGTATCCGAAGATCGGTTTGCGGGAGAAAACAGGAATTATCTCACTAATAATTCCAAAAGCGGGCAGAATCATAATGTAAACAACCGGGTGCGAATAAAACCAGAACAGATGCTCAAACAGCACAGGGTCGCCGCCACGGGCAGGATCAAAAACACCGATTCCGATGACGTTTTCCATAATCAACATCAGCAGGGTGATGCCAACCACAGGAGTGGCTACAACTTGGAGAATGGCTGTCGCATATAGCGCCCAGACAAAAAGCGGCAGCCGGTTCCAAGTCATTCCGGGACAGCGCATTTTGTGAATAGTTACGAGGAAATTAACCCCTGTTAGGATTGAGGAGAATCCGAGCACAAACGCTGCAGTGGCAGTTGTTACAACAGCCCAGCGGTTCTGAATGCTGTAGGGCGCATAAAAGGTCCAGCCTGTATCGAGTCCCATAAAAATGGCACAACCGGCGATACATGCTCCGGCTACGTAGAGCCAGTAACTGGTGCGATTTAGCTTAGGGAATGCCACATCTTTAGCGCCGATCATCAGCGGTAACATAAAGTTTCCGAGAGTGGCTGGGATTCCGGGAACAATAAATAGGAACACCATTAACACCCCATGCAGGGTGAAGAGAACGTTATAAACCTCTGGGCCATACCAAGTACGCCCAGCAGAGAATAACTCGCTTCTGACAGCTAGCGCTGCGCAACCGCCAAGAACAAAAAACACCAAAATAGAACCCAGATAGAGAAGACCAAGCCGTTTGTGGTCGATTGTCATCCACCACGACATGAACCCTTTCTCGCCGTTTAAATAATTATGTTCGCCGCCGTGTGCGTGTCCGTGAGAAGACTGAACACCTGTATGTGCACCCATTAACTGAGCCCCTGTTGGTTACTTTACTGTCTTAATATAAGCGATCAGACCCTTGATCTGATCTTCTGTTAGCTGACCTTCGAATACCGGCATCAGGTTCGGGGCAAAGCCCTGAACAATCTTGGCGTTAGGATGCAGTATTGATTCCCTCAAGAAGTTTTCATCAGCTTCAACTGAGCTTCCATCTGCCAATGCTACCTTAGAGCCCGCGACCCCCTTAAGTGACGGCCCAACTCCTGGGGTGCCTGTTAATGAGTGACAGGCGTTACAACCTTTTTCCTTAAATGTTTTCTCCCCCAACTGTTCCGGCGGAAGATTCTCCACTGTGGCGCCGCGATCGAGCAGATAATCCTGATACTGCTCTGGGGTTACCACTTTAAGCTGAGCACGCATTGCCGAATGGTTAAGGCCACAATACTCGGCGCAGAAGATATTGAATTCGCCCAATTTTATCGGGTTAAACCAGAGGTAGGTATAGAAGGCACCAACTAGATCCTCCTTTACGCGCATCGCTGGGATATAAAAACTGTGTAGCACGTCATTAGAGCGCATTATCAGCCGTACCGGCTTTCCTAGCGGGACGACGAGCTCATTGGTGGCCTTTTTGCCATTTGCGTGTTGAAACTCCCAACGCCACTTATAGCCGTCTACGGTAACTTCAATAGGATTAGAAGGAGGGGTTCGCATCTCTTTATAGAGAACGATGCCGTACCAAAAGATCCAGATGACTACGATTGTTGGAATTACCGTCCACACCGTTTCAAGAACAGCATTGTGGGTAATGAAAGTGCTCTGCTGGTTGTCTGCTCGCCGACGATATTTAATCGCAAAATAAACCGCGGCTCCGGTAATGGCCACGGTGCAGAACATGGAGACGTAGGTGATCCATGCATTTATAAAGTCGATGCGTTCGGCCCAGGAGCTCGCCTGGGGCGGCATAAATCCGTACATTTAATCACCCTCAATCAAAGTCCGCCAACAAAGCCCGCCAAAAATCGGAACGAGAAGTTTAATCTCTATGTGGCTTTACTTTTTCTGCCCAAAATCTTTTCTGTTTTGAATCTCTCGATAGCGCAACACTATCAACCCGCCGGATAATACTACCACTACAACCAGGGAAATCGCCCGCACTAGATTCATCACGACCAAAGTGTATCTGCCATGGGTGTTGTCAAAACGAAAGCAGTAAAGAAGGATTTGATCCAGAGTTGAGCCAATCTTACCCTCTCCAGCCTCAAGAATGGCGAGCCTCAAGTCCGACTCCAGAAACTTTATCCCGTAAAGATAGCGGGAAATAACGCCCTCGGGGGTAAGGAACATGATTGCAGCAGGGTGAATGAACTCCCCTTTGTCTTCCCGAAATCTAAAGCCCAGTTCACGGGTAAGTTTTGAGATATTTTCTTCGGTGCCGGTAAGAAAATGCCAGTTCCCAGGTCCAAGCTCCGGCTGGGAAAGTTCGCCAAAGTAGACCTTGGATTTCTTGTAAGCGTCCTCAGGGGTCTCCTTTGGATTAAAACTAAAGGAGACAATATTAAAGTCTCGCCCGAGCTTGAGCTTTGTGTCCTTTAGCCCTTCAAGGAGCCCGTTTAGAACCGCTGTGCAAAGTCGGGGGCAACCATAATAGACCGGAGTTACTAACATCGGCCGCCCCTTAAGCATCAGCTCCCGCATAGTAGTATCTTTCCCAGAGGAGTCCTTAAAGGGGATATCAAGGTTTAGCTGGTTATTTAGGTGCTCAATTACTCCCGCCTCAATCGGAACATCTCCTGGCTTCTCGGTGGCAAACGCCGGAAGATTTGCGAAAAAGATTCCGCTAACCACCGCCGTCAGAAGTATTGAGAAAATTTTTGAATGGTTGGGCATTTGCTTTGGCCTTATACACGTTGAACTCGATTTTGTGGAATGCTCAAGAGACTTCCTTAGGGAAATTGTAAATGTCTTTTGCAACCCATTGAAAGTGCCCGGCTATCTTAATTTTGTTTTCAGGTTCGATTTCTTTCTGAGAGCTGGGTTTGAGCAACTCTAGTTCGAGGGAAGGCTTGAAGCATAAATGCGATTACCCCAGTCGCTAGGGCAATTAGACACCATTCGATTGTATAGCCAAAATGGGTGCTAGGTGGGACCTGGATAGATATGGACTCCGCGGGGAATGTCCCCGTGGGCGGCCCGCCTACGCGTTGCAAATATATCGCAGTTATTAACGGGTAGGGTAGCTGAGCAGCGATTTTCTCCGTTTCCGGATACTTCCATTTTGAGACCCAAGGAAGTCCCGGCCCCGCATCTGGGTTTGCCGGAGAGAGGAAGGAGAGCGGCCTAATTCCAGGTTGCACCACGGCATCAAACTCTACCGTATCCCCTTCAGTCTCGGTAAAATTGTATTTAGACCAAGACTCGGGCGTGCTTTCGGAATACGGAATGAAACCACGGCTCACAATAACTGATTCCGGTCGCCCATCTATCTTTAGCGGAGTTAGCAGCCAGTAACCTGGGCCTGTTGCGTGAATCCGATTCATTACAATCATCTGATGCTTGAAGTCGTAACTTCCTCGGACCCGAACCTTGCGGTTTATAAATGGAGCAAAGTCCTCTGGTGAAGTTCCCTGCAAAGGAAAGCGGGTGACTGGCGTTACTGAATTTTCTTGATACGTAGCAATGAGGGCTGTCTTTTCTAAATATCGAGTCCATTGCCACCAGGAGGAACGCAAAGAGATCAAAATAACTATCACCGCAAACAGGGTAATCTTTAGGGAGAATCGAAAGGTTATTGGGAGTTTGAGGGACATGAAAGCCTTTAAGAATGACTAAGGGAAAACCTTGTTTGGCGCAGAGTTTTCGTGTAGATCGCGTAAGGTCCTAACAATCTATAAATCATCCTACTATCACTTTATGGGGACGGAAAAGATAGCGGTTCTTGGTCTCGGTTATGTCGGCTTGCCGGTGGCGTTAGCCTTTGCCGAAAAATTCCCAGGGACAGTGGGGTTCGATATTAATGCTGAAAGAGTCGCGGCGTTAAAGGCAGGTATCGATCCAAGCTCTGATATCCCCACTGATGAGCTTAAATCTTCTAAGCTGCAGTTTACATGTTCAGCTGCCGATCTAAAGGGCGCAACGTTTTTTGTAGTCGCTGTTCCAACACCGGTAGATAACTACAACAAGCCTGACATGACTGCGCTTAAGCGTGCATCAGAGACCGTCGGAAAAGTCTTAACGGCCGGCGCGGTAGTTGTTTATGAATCTACGGTCTATCCCGGAGTAACGGAGGAGATCTGTGGCCCAATTTTGGCTCAAGTCTCTGGGTTAAAACAGGGAGTAGATTTTAAGCTGGGATACTCTCCAGAACGAATTAACCCTGGTGACTTAGAGCATACCCTCCAACGAGTAATAAAAGTTGTAGCCGGAGAGGATGCCGCCACATTGGAGCGAGTTTCGCGGGTCTATAGTTCGATAATTCAAGCCGGTGTTCATCAGGCGCCATCGATTAAGGTCGCCGAAGCGGCAAAGGTCATTGAGAACACACAGCGCGACTTAAATATCGCGCTGATGAACGAGTTGGCGATTATCTTCGATAAGATGGGTATTGCTACAGCAGACGTGTTGGATGCGGCTGCAACCAAATGGAACTTTCTCCGCTTTTCTCCGGGACTAGTCGGAGGGCACTGCATCGGAGTTGATCCTTATTACCTGACCACAAAGGCTGAACAGCTGGGGTATCACCCGCAGGTGATTTTAGCGGGACGAAGAATTAACGACGGGATGGGGCAGTATATCGCTCAGCGTCTAGTCAAACTTTTTGGTGTTTCTGGTATTCAAATTAAAGGGGCGAGAGTCGGAGTCCTGGGACTAACGTTTAAGGAAAATGTTAGCGACTTAAGAAATAGTCGCGTGCCAGATATTATCCGCGAGCTGAAAGAGTTCGGTGTTGTTCCGTTGGTAAACGATCCCTTAGCGAACGCTCATGATGCCGAAGAAGAGTATGGGGTAAAGCTCTTAGAGCTGAAAGATCTCACCGAACTTGACGGTGTTGTGTTTGCCGTATCGCATAAACAGTATCTCTCTATGCCGCTTCACCAACTAACGGCGAACCTAAAGCGGGGAGGGGTTTTAATGGACGTTAAATCGGCCGTTAATAAATCCGACTTACGCTCCGATATAGTCTATTGGAGTCTCTGAGAAATTACTGAACTTTCCTGAATACCAAGCAGCATGTCTACGGCCTACGATAAACTTAAATCCGAGCTTGCAAACAATCCCCGGCGGTTTCTCGTAACTGGCGTTGCGGGTTTTATCGGCTCTAGTCTGTTGCAGACGTTGCTTGAGCTGGGGCAAGAGGTAGTTGGTCTCGATAACTTCGAGACTGGATACCAGGCTAATCTGACCGACGTCGAGCGCGTTGTGGGAAGCGATGCCTGGAAGAGATTCCGGTTTATTGAGGGAGATATTACCGATTCTCTTGACTGCGAGAAGGCGGTTAAGGGGGTGCACTACGTGCTGCATCAAGCAGCGCTTGGTTCTGTTCCACGATCGATAGTCGATCCTCTCCGCACACATCGGGCCAATATCGACGGATATCTTAATATGCTCATCGCTGCGCGAGATCAAAAGGTTCAGCGTTTTGTCTACGCCTCATCCAGTGCTGTATACGGCGATCATCCGGCGCTTCCGAAGAGAGAGAGTGAAATCGGCAATCAACTGTCCCCTTACGCCGTAACGAAATATGTCAATGAACTGTATGCGAGGAATTTCGCCGAGGTTTACGGGTTTCGCTCCATCGGATTGCGATACTTTAATGTCTTTGGTCCAAGGCAAGATCCGGATGGCGCCTACGCAGCGGTGATCCCTAAATGGATTGGCCAACTTTTAAAAGGGGAGCCCTGCCAAATTTTTGGAGATGGCGAGACGAGCCGCGATTTTTGTTATGTAGATAATGTTGTGCAGGCAAATCTGTTAGCGGCATTGGCCACCGAGGACTCGGCAACTAATAGGGTCTATAACGTAGCATTTGGAGATCGGACCTCCCTGAATGACCTTTATAACTATATCTATGATGCGTTATGCGAGGTCACGGGGGGCAATCCACAACTTAAGGCCCACCATGCCTCATTTAGAGGCGGAGATATCCGCCACTCCCTGGCTGATATCTCCGAGGCTCGGACCCGGCTGGGGTATGAACCCGTGGTCCCGGCCAAAGAGGGGTTTAAGCGGGTCGTGGATTGGTTCGTTAATTCGCGGAAATAGGCTGAACTCGATTAAAACGAAACCTTTCCTTTACTTAACCCGCCAAATACCATTTATCTAACTGTGTAAATATGATAATTACTGCTAACAAAATTCAGACAATCTTCGGAATCTATTAACCTATTTTATTCGCGTATACACAGCAGGGGGCAGTTAAGCATTAGGATGGCTAAGGAAATCCTCAACTTCTACAAAGAGCTCGGTCGTAGTTTTCAACAAATTGGAATGGTTCTCCCCAGCTCCCCAGCGTTGGCTAAGGCGATGGTGGCACCGATTCCAAATGCAAATCGACCGCTTCGAATTCTTGAAGCAGGTCCTGGCACAGGCCCATTTACAAGAGAGATTTTACGGCTTATGGGACCAGATGATTCATTTGTCATCTGTGAAATCAATCCACGTTTTATCGCCACTCTTAAAAAAACTTTGGCTAATAATCCTGACTATATTCGGAACAAGGATCGCGTCGAGTTTTTCGAAGGCCCGGTGCAGAACATCGGAGCGTTAAACGGACGTGCGAAATTCGATGTAATTGTCAGTAGCCTGCCATTTTTCAACTTCACTCCTGAGTTGGTCACGGAAATTTTAGCGCAGTTCCAATCAATGTTGGTTGAGAACGGAAGCCTTACCTTCTGTGAGTATCTAGGTACCAGACAAATCGGCGTGTTGTTCTCCAATAGGGAGCACCGCGAGCGGGTAAAGGGAGTGGAAGACGTTATTCGTAACTGGTGTAAGACCGTTCAAGGCTCTGGCAAGTTGAAGCGCCGGGTAGCGATGCTGAATGTGCCGCCTACCATGACTTACGAATACCAGTATTTAAACGGCAGTCAGGCCGCGAGTTTGGTTAACAGCTAATAGCGCTGACCTCCGGCAATTTATATTGGGAGAGGCCGATGCTAACAGAGGACGAGCGTAAATTTCTCGCTACCCGTGACAAGTTTTGTCGTTCCTGGCCGTTTGTTGGCTCGTTAATGATCTTTGGATGGACGGTTTTTATCTTTTGGATAGTGCTGCGCGTCCCGCTCTTAGGTAACCCCTATTACGTTTTGAAACAGATTCAGTACGGCTTTCTTGGAGAGCCAGAGAAACAGCTTTTGGCCGGGATGTGCCCAATGTTGTTTGCGCTTGTGGGGGTAATAGTGCTGCTTTTCCTTTTTATCGGCTTTAGCTGGAATGAACAGGAGAAGCGGCTCCTGAATATGGTGGACCGAGTGGCGAACTCAAACAGAGTTTACACAGGCGTGACTTCCACTACTGGGGACCACAAAAAGAATCCATTGGATGAACTGATCTAGCTCAGCTTACGGCCTTCGCCGCCTCTTCCATGATACTAACCAGTTCGGTGACCTCCGCCTCTGAGAATGTGAGTGCGGGTCTTAGTCGCATCGACTGCACACCGCAGCCTAAAACCAGCGCTCCCCGTTTCCAGGTTTCAAGTTTCATCGCATCGCGTTTCTCAACGCTTGAGACATCAAATGCACAGAGTAACCCTTTGCCGCGGACATTGGAGATTAATGTAGGGAACTTCTCAGCCAGATTTGAGAGCGATTTTTGCAGAAACGCTCCAACTTTAGCTGCATTTTCCACTAACTTCTCTTCCTCGATAATCTCCAGATAGCGCTGAGCGCGAACCATATCC
Source organism: uncultured Bdellovibrionales bacterium (assembly GCA_964393905.1). GTDB lineage: Bacteria > Bdellovibrionota_C > UBA2361 > SZUA-149 > CAYMWO01 > CAYMWO01. The sequence continues at coordinate 13,493 of CAYMWO010000009.1, forward strand.
ACGAGATTCCCGCCCCAAGTGGAATTAATTCGAGACTTTTCTTGGAAACAATGGTTTTCGACCTGCTCTACTCGGCGACTAACCATAATGCCACAGACCTGCATCTTCTTTCCGAAACAAACGATATCGGGCGTCATGCCATAATGCTGATAACACCACATCTTTCCAGTCAGTCCGACTCCTGTCTGCACCTCGTCATAAATTAACATCGCTTCATTTTCATCGGCGAGTTGTCGAAGCGTCTGGTGAAACTCAGCTCTAAACTGATTATCTCCACCTTCTCCTTGAATGGGTTCAATCAAAATTGCCGCGATATCATTGGGGTTTGCGGCGAAGGCCTGTTTAATTTCAGCTATCGCCTGCTTTTCCGCCGCGATTACCTCGGACTCAACTTCAGCCGTAAAGGGGAAGCGCAATTTCGGATTAATGATTCGCGGCCAGGAAAATTGGGGAAAGTGTTTATACTTTCTTGGATCAGATGTGTTTGTCAGACTCAGTGTATACCCGGACCGGCCGTGAAAGGCCTCACGAAAATGGATCACCTGATGACCCTTCTCCCCTGGAAGGCCGCGCTTTTGATTCAACCGCACTTTCCAGTCGAAAGCAGTCTTAAGGCCGTTTTCGACAGCCAATGTCCCACCATCAACCAAGAAAAGATGCGGGAGCTCTTTGGGAATTACAAGTCGATCTAAGGTATCAACAAATTCAGCCATCTCCGTCGTGTAGATGTCAGAGTTTGAAGGCTTCGTCCTGGCGGCGCGAAGGAGCTTTTTCTCAAATTCCGAATCAAATAACTTCGGGTGGTTGTGTCCAATTGGCTGACTTGCGATGAAAGTAAAGCAGTCAAGATAGGTCTTGCCATCTCGCGAATCAAAAATTCGGGTTCCCTTGCTCTTTTCCAGGTCAAAAATAAGTGGGAGAATTTCAGTCAGCATATGCTGACCGATTATCTGCTCAGCGTTTTTTGGAGTAATCTGTGTCATCGAATTGTCCGCTAAGGTGGATGAATAATTATTCAGGAAATATATCGTTTAGATGCATTATCATCAAAAATAGCTCTCGCCGAGAGCTGCTCTTGTAGTAAGTGAGTTAGAGCTATCACACTATTTTTAATTAAGGAATCAGATGAAAGAGATACTTAAAGCGCTTGACCTCGAGGGTGAACTCTCCGGAACATTTTCAGGTAAATGGGCAAGCCGTGTGGGTTCTGAGATCCTGACTAGTTTTTCCCCAATAGATGGAAGTGAACTCGGGAAAATTCAGATTACCGGGGATCGGGAATATGAAGCTGTCTTGGCCGATGCCACTAAGACCTTTCTCGCATGGAGAGAGATGCCGGCTCCCAAGCGGGGCGAAATTATCCGGGATATTGGCGAGGAGATTCGTCGTTACAAAACCCCTTTGGGTAAATTAATTACCCTAGAAATGGGAAAGATCCTGGCTGAAGGAGAGGGCGAGGTTCAAGAGGCAATCGATATCGCGGATTTCGCAGTCGGCCTTTCGCGGCAGATTGCAGGCCTCACGATGCACTCCGAGCGCCCACAACACAGGATGTATGAACAGTGGCATCCATTGGGAAATGTCGCGGTGATTACCGCATTCAACTTTCCGCTCGCCGTTTGGGCCTGGAATGCACTGATTGCAGCGGTTTGCGGAGATACGGTTGTCTGGAAGCCCTCTGAGGTGACACCACTGGTTTCAATTGCGATGACTAAGATATGTGAGCGAGTTTGCGCAAAGCACGGCTTCCCTGGAGTTTTCTCACTTATTACTGGAGGCGGGGAATTGGGGCAAAAAATGGCGGAGGACCGTCGCTTTCCACTGGTTAGTGTGACCGGTTCGTGTGGAGTGGGGAAGAAGGTGGCGCAAATTGTTGCTGGCCGTCTGGGTCGGACGCTGCTGGAACTCGGTGGTAATAACGCAGTCACAGTTCTAAAAGACGCAAACTTGGATTTGGCAGTTAGGGCGGTGTTGTTCGGAGCTGTGGGCACTGCCGGGCAACGCTGTACCTCGACCCGTAGAGTGTTAATAGAAGAGCCGCTAGTCCCAGAGTTTACGCGCAGACTATTAGCCGCCTACAAAACCATTCCGATTGGGAATCCGCTAGAGAGTAAGACCTTACTCGGGCCGTTAATTCACGAGCGGGCAGTTGTCGGATACAAGAATGCTCTCGAACGCATCAAGAAGGAGGGCGGGGAGGTGTTGTATGGTGGCGAAGTGTTCGAGGGTTTTCCATCTAAGCTTTATGTCGCTCCAACAATTGTGAAGGCCAACCGCAAGATGCCGGTCATATTCGAGGAGACCTTCGCGCCGATTGTTTATTTGATTCCGGTCGAGTCTTTCGAAGAGGCGCTTGAAGCCAATAACGAAGTGCCGCAAGGGTTAAGTTCAGCGATTTTTACTGACCGATTGCAGTTTGCTGAAAAATTCTTATCTGCAGCGGGATCCGATTGCGGAATCGCGAACGTGAATCTTGGAACATCTGGCGCTGAGATTGGCGGTGCCTTTGGCGGTGAGAAAGATACCGGGGGTGGGCGTGAGTCCGGTTCGGACTCATGGAAGGCCTATATGCGAAGACAAACCAACACTATCAACTGGGGCGGGAAACTTCCGCTGGCTCAGGGGATAACCTTCGGCGAATAGGCTCTTAAAACTGGCACCAAGTGTTTTTCTAGTGTTTATGGAGTAATGCTACCACCTGAACCCGCTGTGGGGCGCGGAAGAACAGGAGGCCTTACACCAGGGAGTCCGTCACGAGGGTCTGTGGGCGGTACTAGTTCACCTGACACGTTACCGGGTAAACTCCCAGGGAGACCAGGTGAAATGACACCAGAGATATCGTCATCATCAACTGTTCCCACACTGGGATTTGTTCCGGGAGGGACAACCCCGCCGGGCTTTATTGGCCCCGGTTGAACTACTCCGTTTCCAAGGCCATCGTCGGGCGTTAGAATTCCATCATCACCGTCCTCTACAGAATCCTCCTTAAGCACTGGAACCTCCACTTTGCCATCGGGCACGCAGCACTGTGGGAATGGGCGCTTAACCTGTCCCGCTGGGCAGGTATGCCCCATCGGAGGTTCCATTAGGTATGCACAAGACTGCTGGTCCCATTTTAAAGGCTGGCCCGAGCATATATCCAAGGGTGCCGTTACAGCATAACAAGCGCACGTGTCGGCGTTTGCACAAAGTCCGGGAACGAGCGCCATATATTTTGGTTTGCCAGTAAGATCGAAGCCGGCAAAACACTGTCCCGCAGGGCAGCTGGTTCCTGGTGGGATAGCTCCGCCAGGACGTCGAACCCGGCCGGGATCGTCTCCACCAGGGACCGTAGACGTCGTGGTCGTGGTAGTAGTCGTGGTTGTTGTCGTCGGATTATACCCGTAGTAGCAGCACTCCGGCTTAGCCCCAGTCCATTGATAGTAATGCTCATCATCAGCGGGTAGCTGTTCGCAACTATCCTTAGCCGCAGGATCGCAGACACAACATGTCGACTCGCCATCCGGATCACTCGGATCCTGTTTGGCTGGAACCCATTTATAGAAGGCATTCTTTGCCTTACATTCTGCGTCGTTGCCTTCTCCCGATGGGCAGACCTTACGAGGAACTGTCGTAGTAGTGGGATCGGTTGGAGGTTTCCCACCCAGCGGATCATCTACGGTGGTTGATGTAGTGGTGCCCCCGCCGTCATCAACTGAGGTTGTAGTTACGGTGGTGGTAGTTGTAGTGGTAGTGTTGGGAGGAGCTCCGGGATCTCCGCCGAGTGGCGGAATCCCACCCGGAGGTGTTGAAGGGACACCCGAGCGCAGGGCAAACTGTTCACAACGGATAGGGATTGTAATACCGAGCACACGAAACTGTCCTTCAGCGGCTACTAAGTACGGGTCTCCTGGGTTCTTGCTGGGATGTGTCAGGAGTCTCTTCGTAGGCGTAGCACATAAGCCAAGCTCTTTATTGTAGTGTCCGGCTGATTCAGCGGGAGGCTTATCGGAGTGAGTGTCGGATGTCTCAATAGAGCCACCGCTTTGACAGTTCCCAAGCTCAACCGTCTCCAATGAGCCGCCAGGTGGAACGATACCAACTGGGGAGAGCGCTACCTCTGAACCATTTCGATATAGGTAGCCGAAAAAGAGCGGATTATCGTTTCCGGCATATGAACCGAGTTGGTTGTTCCAGGTGGAGGTCGCGGCGCGCGCGACCTCTATATCTGTTTTGTCGGAGACATCACGTTTGTTCGCCGTAACATTTGCAACGCGACACGACTTGTAGCTGAGTAGTCCCCAATAGGACCCAACAAGTAATAGCAACACCACCAGCACAAACGCCACGCCGCCCACTACAGCCTCGGACATAACAGCGCCCGAGTCGCTGGGCTGACTGCCCGAAATCCGTTTTTGGTGGTTAATCTTAACGGGCAGGAATCTCGACAAAATTGTTCTAATGAAATTAGGCCGCGTCACCAACAGAACCTCCAATCAAAACTGCATAGAACTCGAAAAAACCTTAATCTCAGCAAATGCCTAGTTGTAGTCGGCAATCCCAGTGTATCCTTTGGACCAGCGCTAATCTAGGGTAGGGGGCAATAAGAATCACTTATTCGATAAGCCGCACTTTATGCGTTCCGGGGTCTATTCTGGCAAAGGCCTGAACGGAAAAATCGAAGGTTTTAGGTCCAACAATTCGGATAAAAATCGTCTTTAGTTCAGGCGGATTGACCAACACCTTGACGGTATCGAAAGCTTCACCGCTTACACTTGTGGGGTTAAAACAGGGCCTGGTGCCGCAGGGGGCGGAGGTTGCTGCTCCTTCGGAAGAACTCTCCTCCGGATACCAAGTCCCAAAGGAGACGCTAACTTCAGGCTTAAAACCCGAAGCATAGAACACCCGCCCGGGGATGGAGTCGGAGTTAAGCTTTACTACTTCTACAGCCCTAGATGTGGCCTGTTTAAGAATAGCTGCCGACTCCGACTTGCTGTCCGAGGAGGCCATATCGGCCATGACCTTACCGGCTCCAAGTGCTGCAAGCCTTGCCACATCCGTGCAACTTGTCAGGGTGAGAATTACGATAAACCCATCAATCGCTAACCCAATCACCGCTACCAGCGGCACAGCTAGTAACGCCACCAAAAGTAAGAACGCGCCTCTATCGTCCTGACGAAAATTCATAATGCTCATAGCTATCATTAATCGACGACTACGGAGGTGATTGTAGCAGCTAGGCTAAAACCTAAGAAGCGATATACGGACCTACTGTTTTAACGCGGATTTCCTGCCCATCTAGTAGGCCGAATATGCCGGAAAACCGCCCAGTGATGATAAGCTGCACAACTGAGCCATCAAACTTGGAGGTAATTTTAACATCTTGTAATGAGCGATCCTTGACCTCGGACCAGGTGAGGAGATTCTGCACCAATGAGTACGTCCCGGCATGACCAGCCGGTGTTTCGCCCCTATCGCTAGAAAACGTCCCCTGTTCCAGACCTAAGGTCTCCATCGACTGTGTGGTAGCGAGATACCCCACATGGCGCGCCACAAAGTAGGTCTTGATTAGCTGTGCGGTGGTAAAGACCCCGATGATCATCGCCACCAGCACGGGCAGGACAATCGCGAGTTCTAATATTGCCGAACCGGTTTCCGCCTTGGAACCAGAGCCGGAAGAATGAAAACCGGGAGAGGAAATTCTTCTCATCTCCAAAACCTCTTTTTGCCCCCTCGGATCACAAGCCTCGGGGAAAACCTTAAAAAACCTTTGCCGAAAAGAGTGACAAAAAAACTCTCTTCGATAACTTCACACTATCTATGACGCAGAGGTTAAACAAGTAGATGCTTTGAGAATGGGCATTCTAGAAGTGTCGGATTAGAACAACTACTCTGGAGAAAAGTTAGTCGCTAACTATCACCACGCCCACGCTAGGTTCAGAGGCGGCGACAGCTGACGCAATCGTACTCTTTTCAAAGGTTTCGTTTGAGAATAGCGAGCCGAATACACTAAAACTTGAAATTGTTCCCTGAAGCGTGACTCGAATAGCATTTGGAGCTGATCCGGAAGAGCCCGGATAATTCTCAAAACATAAGCCCCCGCTGCAATTCTGTGGAGCATTTACAAAATCCCAAGCTCCTAAAGTAAGACTTGCAGTAGGGGGGGTAAAGTCAGCACCGGCAAACTTGCCTAACGGAAGAACTACCATATTGCGGTCTATAATTTCATTTGCCCTATTTTGAGCCTCTGAAAGCCGACCCTCAATTGTCGGTGCCGTGGAAGTTGTAAAAGCTGCAACTGCGGCAATTGCAATCCAGCGAGAAAGAGCCTGTAACAGGCAAAATTCAAAGGCCATCCACCATAGTTTAATGACGACACCACACAGTAAGATTAAGGAGGCAGAAGCAACTGCCGTAATCACTAAGACTCCGCCGGATTCATCTTGTGATAGTGCCGCCATGATTTAAATCTGAAACGAGAGACCAATATAGATATGCGCTTGACTACGCAACTCTACTTGACAATTACCACTCCCGTCGAGGGCTCAATTGCAGCGACGGAATCTGTTTCGACCATTATATCCATCCCTTGCATTCCGGGGGCGGATACAAGTTTGCCAGCATTGAAACTTCCGGAAAGGGTGACTTTAAAGGCGTTAGGAGTGCCATTAATCGGGTCAGAGTTAGCAACAAAGCACGAATTTCCATCTGCTTCGCAACCTGGACTAGCGTCAAAATCCCAGCGTCCAGCCACAATATTTACTTCTGGAGTTACTTCGGTTGAGGAGAGGAGTTCAAAAGGCGAGGCGGATATATTTCGGTTTATCACCCGCTGGGCATTTTGTTCTGCGGCTACAAACTTCCCGGTATAGTCAGTTGCGGGAGATTGGTTAAAGCCCTCAACCGCAGCGATAGCCGCCCAGTCGGAAACGAGAGAGAAGAAGGCTTTTTCTAAGATTAAGCCCCAAAGTTGAACACCAAGCGTGATAAGGATAAACAGCCCAAGGGAGAAAATAGTAACCAGTAAGATTACCGTTCCGCTCTCGCCCTCTTGGTTAGTCTTATTGATCATACTTGCCGCTTAGACCGATTAAACGGGGACTCAGAATCGGACTAAGCCGAGGAGGAATCCAATTACTTCCTCCTCGGCTTGTTTGTTTCACTGCGACCATCCTTGGTCTATCCGACTTCAGATTATTGGCTAATCACAGATGCCATTAACCCAGATTTTTCCGCCGGAGCACATACAATTTACTGAACCTGGTGTACCACCGCTTGGTATCCCACCAGCAGCCATACAGCCATCTGTAGTTTGGCAAGTTCCAGCCCCTGGAGCACCGCCAACTGACATCTGACATCCGCTGGAGCTGCCACCGTTACAGGTGCCACTGGTCCAACCACTGTCGCAACGGCAGAGAGTGGTTCCATCTGGTCCCGGCATTGTGGTCCCACCTCCCGCAAGACAGTCCGAGGCGACCGCGCAGTTTGCCATGTTTGGGTCCGCCGAGGGCAAGCAGTTTGTCGGCACTATTGTGCCACTGGTGCCAGCGGGAGGTGTTCCTGGGGTCGTTGGCGGGCAAGGTTCACATGAGCATGCCGACTCATTCCAACACATGTTGGGTTGGGCGGTACACTCCGTCTTCGGATCCGGGTTCGGATTCTCAAAGGCGCACGACGTTGGATTCCATCCCTGGCGACAGTATCCCTTTGCTGGAGTAGGAATACAGTGATCTCCGCACTGGATCTCTCCACTTGGGCAATCTATCCCCGTTACTGCTCCGCCAGAAGACCCGCTCCCAGAGCCTGACTGAGCTCCGCCATCGCCTCCGCCGGCACCACCGTTTGCGCACGGTGCACACTTACAGGCAACGTCATCCCAGCACTCACCCACTGGGCAGGCACTTGGGTTCGGAGCCCCCGGTGGTGCTTCCCAAGAACATGTGCTGGCATTCCACGAGGAGAAGCAATAGGGCTTTGCTCCAGCGTCCACACAGTCTAGGCCACACTGCATCTTAGGCGGTTCGCATGAGACGCTCTGAGGAGAGGGGGGCGGAGGTGGTGGAACGGTTACAGTCGGCGGCGGTGGTGGTGGTCCACGGAACTGTCCGCCAGGATCGGCAGGGCAGCACATTGGCGGAATTCCACGCCAGAATCGACCTGCACGCTGTAAGCTAGCATCGCAGACGCACTCACATGTAAGCGGATCCCAGGACATGCAGGTGACAATATTTCCACTCTTTATCTCGTCTGTTGCAGCTATATATACAGAATTTCCCCCAGTGCAGGCTATCTCTTCATTCACCAACCAGTTTTCTTCAGCGCTCATTCCATCTGAGGGATCAATTGGGCATCCAGTCCTAAGATAGCCAGGCTGTCCAGGTAGAATACCAGGAACTGTGGTTGTTGGTGCTCCAACCCCCCCACCGGATCCTCCGCCACCTCCGCCGCCACCAGGAGTGGTAGTAGTGGTAGTAGATCCCGTTGTCTCACCCGTAACGGGAAGCTCTTGCGAGACATAAGACACACAACTCATTGGAAGTGAGATCCCCAAGAGATTCATCTGACCACGGGCGATGACTTTTACCGGCAAGCGAGTCCAAACCTGTCGCATATAGTCTAGGTAATTTGTATAACCTGGATACTCAGGTGCTGACCCGCCGTCGAGTTCGGCCTGGGTTGCGGTTTCAATTTCGTTAATCTCTAACGGAGAATTTTCATCGATGCGAACTGTCCGGCCATAAGAATCGGTAAGTTGGTAACCTCCGTTTGACGTTCCAATACTGCCTCCCTGGTCTCCTCGCACGATCTCACCAACATATGCAGATTGACCTGGCCAGAGAGGAACTATGTAGGACACGCCAAGGGTTCCATTAATATTCCCGTATACGAGAGGATCCGGTTCGAACAAAGCGCCGCCGCTGCTTTCAGGCTTCAGTAGGCCGGAGCTAATGGCAAAGTCGGTAGACTGGGCCACTGCTCGCGTTCGGACGAGTTCGAAGTTTTTATGTTCTTTGAGGAACTGGGCAACCTGATTCGCCCCCTCCGCTGTTGATTGGCAGAGTCGGACTTTATTATAGCCAAATGTGCCGGCCCCAATTATCGCAAAAATTGATATGGCCAAAACAACTATCACAAGGGAGAACTCAACTATTGTTGCTCCCGATTCCCTACAGCCAAGTCGACAAGCGCCGCGGCTCCGATAATTCTTGGTTCCAAACAGTCTTCGATCCATAAACCACCCCGTATAACTACTAACTGACTAATGTTGTAATTTTAAATTAATAAGATATCACCTACTATCCTGAATAAAACCCGACTCCACTGGCAGTAATCGACATGTCCGTGATCCCCGGAATCGGAAAAATAAGATCATAATCAGCGTTAACCGTAATTGTTATTAGTTTGTTTGGAACATCTGTGGAGGTCGATACGGTGACCGAATCCGGATTAAGCCGATACCCTCCGAGAGTAATCATGTCCCGAACACGCTCCTCAATTTCGCCGACATCAGCGGCATGCGGAGCAAAAATCACCGCCTGGTTGATGGCGTTAAAATATAAAAACCAGGCGTTATAGAGGTAGCAGATAAGATTGATCACAATGCCGAATATGCCGAGGAGAACCGGGAGGACCACGGCCATTTCAAGAATTGAAATGCCGTGCTCGGAAACAAGAATAGAAACGGTGACGCCCGAACTGGTCGGGTGTTTTTCTTGGCGACGTAGCCCGTAGCTTTTTAACTTCACGCTGGCTTCTCCGTTCTTCACGGCCTCGTCTTTAGATGCTTAATCTAGAGTAAGGCCATGCTTAAATCAATAGAACCCGCATAAAAATCCAGCTAATACTGCTAGCTTATCAACATCCACCCCGATCTATATGGTTATGTCCGGTTCGAATCTGATCTTGCTTCATAAAATCTGATCGAATCTGAAACTTTTTTTGCAATACCAATAAAAAAGTCTCTAAGTAACTGATAATTCTGAATTAGTTAGTTTTTCAAAACAGCATGTCGAAATAGCGAGACCAAAGCACAAACCGTAACCCGTTCGAATCGGGCCCGATTAAATCGGAGATGAGCGGCGCCCCCCGAAGGGGGGGCGCCGCTCCAAACCTGCATCGCGAAGAGGAGGGCTACCTCTTCGCGATCGTGACCGCCTGGAGCAGCTCCTTGAAAGCAGGGGTGGGGTCCCGGACGAATCCCGTGTCCACCACTGCCTCCAGCACCCAGCCCTGTCCCCCGCGGGGGATGAAGAGCTTGGTGACCCGTTCGGAGCGGGCGCCGTCCCGGCGCCCGTACTCCAGCGCATAGCGCTGGTCCCCCGGCCCGCCCTGGGGCCGGAGGACCGCCTCGGGGTCGACCTTGCGGGCCGCCTCGAGCTCCGTCGCGATCGTTCGCGAGACGGAGGCCTGTCCCTTTCCGCCGGCGGCGAAGGTCACGGGGACCATCGCCGTCTTTTCGTCGAAGCTCGTCGGAACGAGCTTCGCGAGCACGCTGGCATCAGCAGTGCGGAAAAAGGGAGTGTCGCCGAACGGGACGATTCGCAGGTCGCGAATCATCGGCCGAGGGAAGAGCACCGTGAGGTGCTCCCCGCCCAGGCACGTTCGGAACTGGACTGAGCCCTGCGGGATGAGCCCGGCCAGCGAGGTGCGGGCCGCTTCCTCGCGCTCCTCGTTGTCCTTCGCGAGGACGACGGAGGAGAGGATCGACTCGAAGTCGTCGATCCCCCCGAGGGTCTCGTGCCGGAGGAAGAGCACCTGCCCCGCCGCGACGATTGCGGCGAAGTGGCCCTTCCAGACCTTCTTCGACTTGCCGTCGATTCGGGTCTGGGCGTACTCGAACGCCAGGGCCCAGCCCAGCTCCCAGGCGGGATTCACCGCGAGATCCTGCGTGCGGATCCTCTCGGCCCCGCCGGCCTTGAGGAACCGGTTGAAGGTGTTGAAGAGCTCCTTCCGGAGCTCCCTCGCGAACACCTCGGAGGACTCCCCCGCCTTCGGAGCCCGGTGCGGGATGGCGTAGAGGACGGCGACGCCATCCTCCCCCTTCGCCCCGACGCGAGCGAACCGGACGACGGGGTTCAGGTTGCCGGCGATCGCGCCGGTGTCGTCCGTGAACACCTCGTCCGTGCCCCGCGGCGCGAAGCACCACTGCCCGCCGCCCTTCGGCGACGGGAAAGTGGCGAGCACCTGTAGCCAGTGCTCCCCGCGGCCGGCGAGCACACCCCCCTCCGGGGAGAGCCGCTCGATGCGGCCCCAGAGGGTGAGGGCAGGGGTGGAGGACTTGGTGTCGGCGCCGAACGACGGCGCGGACACGGTCCCCAGGAGCACCGCAACGATAGAAGCGATGGTGATGATACGCATGTGTTTTACTCCACACATGGTGCCCTGGGGAGGGCACTACCTGAACTCGCGGGATGGATACGCCCATCCTTATGTTGTATTGCGCGAAGTTCCTGTCAGCGGGGAATTTTTGAGCCCAGCTGATAGGAACTCCGCTAAAACCATTAATTGGTTCGCTATTTCGACTAACTGTCGAAATATCTTAGCTTTCTACCCGACTAATAATTTTAAAGAACAGCCCGGCGGCCGATTATACGCCTGTTATCACTCGATAACCAACCGCATTACCCGACGGTTATGGTAAGAAAACCTTTATGTACTGCTAATAAAAAGGGGAAGAAACCTAAAAGAGTCGCCCCCCTATCAAGGATCTAAGGGGGTATGCTTCATTATTTCCAAAATATTTTAGGGTGTTAACTCTTTAATAAATCAGCTTAACTGACAGACAAAGACTTTTTTGGACTAAGGCCAGATGGAAACCCTACGTGAACGTATCCCGCTCAGGCGGCGAAAGATTTTAAAGAAAAGCCTGCTAAAAATTGTGGTGACCACAGTTGTCGCCGCGATTATCACCTTGGGGCTTGTTCTGCTGTTGGATTACCTGATGGCGAACACCGGGGCCGCGCGGGAGCTATTAGAGGATAAAGTCGATGGCATCATGATCGCCTGGTTTGTCCTGATCGGTATTCTAATCTGCACCAGCCCCTTTTATCAGTACCTGTATTTCAGAAAATATTTTTACGACGTTGATGAACAGAATCTAATTATCCGCAAAGGGGTTATCGCTTCGCGTGAGATCACTCTTTCGTTTAAAAAAATCACCGACGTGTATGTAGACCAGGATATTTTTGATTGGGTCTTCGGACTTTATGATGTCCATATCTCTACGCCCACCGCCGAGTCCGGCAAGTTCGCGCACATTGATGGAGTCGATAAAGCAGGTGCTCAAGAGATTAAAAAATTAATCCTTGAGCACCTTAATCGGTAGTTGGCGCCGCTCTTCTTTTACTGCTCGTAATCTCTCACGAACAGCTCTTGTCTTAGATACACAAACCGAGGTGTCATCGGCGGAAGTTTGGTGGCGTCGTTAAACATCGTGTCGTAGGCCCAAATACGGTTTGGAGCATTGTAGTAAGGGCTGCCGTAAACCCAGACACCGTTGTAGTGCCGCGGCTTATTAAGGCTCACGAACGAACCTAAGTAGGTAAAGTTGATATTCGACCAGTTCTCATGGAAGCGTGGGAAGTTTTCTAGTCCACCGTTATAGGCGCCGTTTTGGCCACCGCTACCTTCTACGTTACCGGTTGTATCAGAGCCTGCAAGGATTGCAGCATTCACAGTCGTTGCCGTCGGCGTTCTATTGCCCAGCGCAAGGGAGCTATTGGCGTCGTTCCAGTTGCCGGAGAGCACCTGGTACGAGTCAGCCATAATCGCCGCCGGAATCTTATTCGCGGCGTTAAAGTTCCCCATTGAATAGGCAGCCTGGTTACTGATGATACTTATTCCTTTGGGGTAAATATTTCCAACGGTGGATCTAAGCGGAGATGCGTTTCTTACCCGGACGCCGTACCAGTTAGGCAGGTTGTTAGACTGCGGGCCGCTAACTGTCAGATAGAATACAAGACCTTCCTGAGTGGCATCATCAAGGCGCTTCCCGGTACCAAACCAGTTAGTCGTGTGTAAGCAAGTTAGCAGTGCCCGCATATCGACCTCTAACATGCGGATGTACTTACTCTCGCGGTTGTTGAACATCGTCTGCGAGTTTCCGACCACTCGGCCCCCAGTGAGAGAGCCAGGGCAGGTTGCGGCATTGTTCAAGGTATTTGTCTTGCCAACATCAACCGTATCGTCTTCGTTTCGAACTTCTACTCCTGATGGCGCATTAGAGGTGTCTACTAAATCGCCGGCAGTACGTCTAAGCACAAGCCGCAAATCAGCATATTTCCAATAACTAGCCCCAGCGACTGGGTCAAAATCCTCCGGCTCTGGCACGTCAACGTCGTCTACCCCAATTTGAATCATTCCGTTCCAATTGGTGACATCATTCGTGAACAACTCCTTTCTCGTAGAGCACGTTGGAACCAGAGTCCTCAAGGTCGTCGGATCCTTTACCTTCACGGGGTTGCTGTTGCACAGGTTTTGGTTCTTTCTACCGCGCCAGAGACGGCCGGCAGTAGTGATCTGTCCGGTAACACTCAGACCAGGGTTGCTGTTATCGGTATTTAGATACAGATCTCCATTCGTATGAATCGGGCCATTCATTGTCATGGTTGGCCCCGGGAGGATTTCCAGGTCTTTGTCGAAGAATGCCATGAACTGAAACATCGGCACGAGTCGGCTCTTAAAGCGCAGCTCTAACAATGCCTGTGTGCTGCCAATATCATTTTTTGCAACTGAGTTTACAGTATAACGAAATTCCTGGGCGTTTAAGTTCTGGTAACGCTCACCTGGAGGGATAGTTGTGGTTATGGGGTTCGACGGATCAGGAGTTACGTAGGTAACGGTATTACTGGAACCCAGATCGTAGTTCTTGCAGATATAGTCACCGGCACCCTGACTTCCATCTTCACAGGGGACTGTACCACTTGGCGTTGTCCCGGAGGGTAGGTTGTAGCCCAAAAAGGCTTGTCGAATCTCCTCAGCGCGCATGTTCAGTCCAGCCTCGGCGGCATAGAATCCTGTGATGCTCTGTTTTGAATGCCTTGTCGTAGCAAGCTCGATTTTACTGGTAGTCAGATAGGCCCCCAAGAGCGCCGTAAGGACGCTCAACAATAATAGCATCGTTATTAATACGAAGCCCCTTTCTCTAACGGCGTCTGATGATTTCATAAATCGGCTCCTAAAAAATCGTCTACTGCTCCACCCTTTGTTCTATTGGGAGAGTTCTTAATTTGAAAGAATGTTCCTCGGGAAATACCTGGCCGTGAGCACGCGTGTAAGCGGCTCTTTTCTTACGTAGTCTCTTCCTGTAAGAGTAACCTCTACAGATTTCAAATCTGCCCAGCGGTCCGTGCGCGGTAGGTCATCTTGCACGGTTCCGTCTTGCATGTGTGCTCGGACTTGGAAGTCGGTAATGCCAGCGACCACATTTTGCGGATTTTCATCATCGCCGTTTTCAATGAGCTGTAATAAGCCATCGTTAGGGTCGGTCTTATCAACTTTAAATCGCCACTCTTCAATGATGTAAACGGAAGAGGAGCCTACCTCATATGTGTGCTCCCAAGCCCCACCGCTGCGGGAGATTGAGTAATCCGTTACTCCTTCATCAGTCTCGGAATCGTAATCGAAAAATTCCCCCTCTTTTGCGACAATGTCGTAGATAAATACTCGCACACTGTTATCGTGATCAGTGCGATAATTTTGCCATGTTTGGTAGTTGTGAGTGTTCGATGCATAATCGCATCCGGCCTCGCCGCTGGCGTTAGCTAAGAAAACCCGATTGTCGCCACTTCCAGAATCAATTTGAGTGCAGACCTTAAGCACTTCGTCAATCAAATTGCGCCGCAGAATAAGCTCGTCGGGCTCACCTGGGGCTCCATCAATTATTTCAACAGCCGGGAAAGTATCAATCAGGTTTTCGCCAGCCTCTCTGACGTCCATTCCGATTACATCCATCGCTCCTTTTAAATTCTGATTGAGGCGGGTGCGGACAAGGTCAAGTTGGTAAATATTTCGATTGGAGAGCGTAGCTCCAATGGTGAGCGCGGTGATCAGCGTGCCCAGCATCATGGTTACAAGAAGCTCTATCAGCGTAAAGCCGCTATCTGAGCCTAGTATAGACCGTTTGAACGGAGAACAGTTCCTCTCCACGGTATGAAACTCCTACAGTAAGGTGTCTAGTGTTGTTCGAGACGCAAAAGCTGGCATTTTGGCAATAAGATGTGACGACGGAAAAGGTCCGGTTGTTGATAGTTACATCTACAGCGGCATCACTACCGCTTGCTGGCATTGTTGTCGGGTCTACTATGCGCAATTCGTCCAGCACCTGTTGACCAGCGGCCATCGCTCCGGTTTTGATTTCGCTTTGGGTATTGAATTGCAGCTGAGCGGTAAACGCCGGAGCAACATAGATCATTACTATGCCCAAAATGGAGAGAGTCACCATCAATTCAAGCATAGTGAATCCAGCGATGTCTTTTAGCTTACTCAATGCGCACCGCCCCTCCCAGCATCACTTCGACTATTTTGTAGTGATATTGCTCTCCCCGCAAATAAAGTCTTGTATTGGCGCTTGGTAGTCCGCGGGTGTTAAAGCAGAGAGAAAATACTACAGAAGCGAGCTCTGCTCCCTGCTCCAAATCTAGAAATGCGTTTGGGTCAAGGGTGGGGGCAGGATCGTCACAGTTTGCTGCCGATGAGGCGACTAGGCGATCTCTTGTCGGTGCAGTTATGGTATAGGCCGAGGTTGTGGCGATAGCTTTGGCTCGGACCTGTTTAATGAACCCCATAATCTGTTGGCTGTTGTTCTGCAGTGGGTTGTTTAGAACCTTGAGGTTACTGATTGCCATTCCCAGCATTACGGCTGAAAGTCCAAGAACGGCGATGACCTCTACAATTCCGAATCCGCGTTCGGAAGATGGAAGGGGTTGTTCACATTCTACGCAATAATGTGCGCGGGCAGGGACTGATCGAGCCCTTAATCTCACCCAGCTAACTACATTAAACTGCGATAACATCTGCTGTAACTTCCTGTTCCAACTAACTAACTAAGTACTCGGAATAGAACGACAACGGCTTAAATGGATTTTCATCCACTAAGCCGAGTAAAGTTGGGTGCAATTATTGTGCCTAGGAAGCGGTAGGAAATGGATCGTTTCTAAACCGAACCAAAGCTGCCAATTGCGATAGTGGTGTGTTCAAAAACCAAAGATCTTGAAATATTCGATCGAGATGTTGATAGTCAATTTAAGCCGAAAAAAATTGGTGTATCGCATAAAAATTCGCTCGCCCAATCCGACTCTAAGCCTCAGAATCTCAGGTTTTTTCAGATAAATGTCGACTGTAAGCCCACACACTTGGAAAGATTAATTCTGGAAGTGAAGCTGTGCTTAGTAGTAAAAAACGATTAAAGGCGCGAAAGCATCGGTTAGAATCCGCCTTTCTGAGTCTTGCCCTTGTGCTGGTAGTAACGGCGCTTATCGGCTTTCCTAGCCCCGTTAGGGGCTCGACCGCTGTGCCAAGAGCGATTCCAAAAAAGTCGAAACTCGCTCCTATGACTGGGACTTCCATGCCGACTTTTGTGAATCTGGACCCCATGCTTAAAGACGAACAGCAGGCAAAAGTCGTTCGTGATCGAATTTTAACTGGCGGGCTTGTCCTGAAGTCATTAAGAAACGAGGGCAGAGGCTTTTCTGCTGGAGAGCGTTTGAGGCTGTTTTCCGCTGACGTTGATGTGCGCTCGTTAGCGCGTGCAGTTCAGCTGCAAGGCGAAGAGGAGACAGTGGAGATGCTAAGAAAAGCAGGAATGGATGAGGCTGGGCAGGCGCTTTGTGGGGATATCTCCAGGAAATCTGCACTTCATGTTGCGAGTGCTCTACTTGATGAACAAGCTGGTATGACAGATGACATTATGCAGCGCGAAGCCAATAGAATTTATCGTCAGCAGCCGATGGAACTTCGTTCCGAACTCCTAAAAGCCTCTCTTCGGGCGCAGGCCACCTACTGTTTGTTGCAGTATTTTCGCTCTGAGAATCTGTTTGCAGCCTCCTCGACCCTTTAACCCGTTATCACTTGCCAATCTAGCCGTTAATTATGTAGATTCCTAAGGCTTAAGCACGCCGCCATATTGGCAGGCAATTTGTTAGATTTTTTCTTCCCGGCGGTGTCCGGTTGGCATTTCAGTGGATTCCCAAAAAAACTTCGACGATGAAAAGGATGATTCTGAGAGCGGTTCGAGCCCGAGGGCTTTAACCGGCTCACCGCTCATTGTCGGGAGAGGTGAACATCGGCTCTCTCGGAGAGATATCGACGAGGATGCGCTTAAGGTCATGTACCGTCTATTGCGGCACGGCTACAAGGCATTTCTGGTCGGTGGTGGCGTGAGAGATCTTCTTTTGGGGAAAACCCCCAAGGATTACGATATCGGCACTGACGCTCGACCGGAAGCGGTGCGCAGCGTGTTTCGTAACAGCCGAATAATCGGCCGCCGGTTTCGCATTAACCATGTCTATTTCCATCAGAATAAGATTGTGGAGGTTGCTACGTTTCGCGCGCTAACCGAACCTGACCCTGATACAAGTCCGGCAATGCTCGCGCATGACAACACCTACGGTGACCCACAGTCAGATGCCTTACGAAGAGATCTGACGATTAACGGAATGTTCTACGATCTCAGCACATACTCCATCATCGATTACGTTGGTGGGTTAAAAGACCTCAAGGACCGTATCGTGCGGGTTATCGGGAATCCCGATGTGCGTTTTCAAGAGGATCCTGTGAGAATGATTCGTGCAGTGCGACACGCTGCAAGAACTGGTTTTGAAATTGAACCAGTAACCTTTGAATCAATTTGCAAACACAGGGCACTCATTAAAATGGTGCCGAAGGCCAGAGTTTACGAGGAATTTGTTCGTGAGCTTACGGGAGGTAGCGCGCTTGAGTCGTTTCGACTACTTCGGCAAACCGGTCTGCTTGAGTATCTTGTTCCGGTTTTGCATCAAGCTCTTTTAGAGCGTGAGAGCGAGGTCTGGCCTCGATTGGAGGAGACCTTGGCGGATGTTGATATGATTGTCCGCTCCGGAAAGGAACTGCCAGTCAGCATTATCTTTCCAGCCTTACTACTCGGCAATTTCCCTAAAGACACGCAGTATCGAGAAGACCTGCTAGGGGATGATTTTGGCGATACGGGCCAGGAACTAATTGACTTGGTCTGGGATAGCTACTTTGAGATTTCTCCCCGCATAGAAGTTCAAGATGCAGACGATGAGAGTTCTGGTAATAGGGTCGAGAGCGATGAAGATGTATACGAAGAGCAATTAGAGCGCTCGATAGGGGCTGGCCGTTCAGCGAAGCCTCATCCGCGAGCATTTCCCCCTCGGCGTGTTGTGACCGAGCCCCGTGGGCAGGCCGAGGAAAGAGACAGCATTTTCCGGGCAATCATCCGCCATACCTTTGAGCCTTTAGGGGTCTCCCGTAAGGATCGAGAGAGGATTGAACAGCTGTT
>CAYMWO010000010.1:0-31391 GCA_964393905.1 uncultured Bdellovibrionales bacterium
GACACTTCACCCCTGGTCGATAACCCCAAGGTCATTGAGCTTATCTCCCGCGAGATTAAGAGCTTTGGTAAGGATTTTGCTCACTATGAGCAGATTCAAAAGTTTAAAATCCTGCCCGCGGAGTTTACCGTAGAAAACGGCCTGCTCACACCCTCCCTAAAGCCGAAGCGAAAGGCAATTTGCGAGCGATATCAGAGAGAAATTGAATTGTTGTACAAATAGCAGCTGGCATATCGACAAACCCACTTTTGACCAGAGTTGCCACCGTTTGCTAGGTTCTTCAGATGTCAAATAATTCTCTCTTCCTAAGAGCTCTGAGAAATGAGCCAGTTGAACGCCCTCCAGTCTGGATGATGCGCCAGGCTGGGCGCTATATGCCTGAATATCGTGCGCTGAAGGAGAAGCACACCTTTCTTGAGTTATGCAAAACACCCGAGCTTGCTGTCGAAGTCACGATGCAACCGCTACGGGCGTTTGATGTCGATGCAGCAATTCTCTTTTCTGACATTTTAATTCCGCTAGAGGGCATGGGTCTAAAGATAGATTTTAATCCGGGACCACAGGTTAAAAATCCGATTAAGAGTCCAGCGGATGTTTCAGCGCTGACTGTTAAGGATCCGAATTCTTACTGCAGCTTTGTTGGAGAGGCGTTGTCGGTAATTAAGCGGGAGGTTAAGGCCTTGCCGTCGAGCACAGGCGAGCGCGCAGTTATCGGCTTTGCCGGCGCACCGTGGACGATGGCCTGCTACATGATGGACCAAGGTCCGTTTAAACATTTTCACGGCACTCAAATCTTTGCCAATGAGCATCGGAAAGCAACACACGAGATGCTGGCTAAGCTGACAGAAGTTGTGACTTCCTATCTACTATTTCAAATCGAGTCCGGAGCCGAGGCAGTGCAGCTCTTCGATACCTGGGCCGGAAATTTAAGTGTCGAGGATTATCGGGAGTTTGCCTTACCGTACACCCGTCAAATCCTATCTGCTGTTGCGCGCACCCAGACACCGACGGCTCTATATGTTAATGGCTCCGCTCATCTTTTAGAGGAGATGGTCGATTCTGGCGCAGACTGTATCGGTCTTGACTGGCGTGTATCGCTAACGGAAGCGGCATCCCGGATTCCACAATCAGTAGTGGTGCAGGGGAATCTCGATCCTACTAGGCTCTTTAGCGACAAGCAGCGGGTGATTAGTGAAACCGAGGCGCTAGTATCCTCGTGGAAGCGTCGCTCGGGTTTTATCGCCAACCTCGGTCACGGAATTTTACAACGCACTCCGATGGAAAATGTTACGGCATTTGTCGAAACGGTGAGGGCGGGCTGGAGGTGAGTGATTATCTAATTGTCGGGGCGGGAATCTCGGGTCTGACGGCTGGATTCTATCTCAAACGGGCCGGACATAGAGTTACAATCGTTGAGGGCTCGTCCCGTGCCGGTGGTGTCGTCAAGACCCTCATGCAAGACGGATTCATTCTTGAGAGTGGGCCAAACTCAATTCTTGCCAAACCTGCAATACTTGAGCTGCTAGCCGATTTAAACTTGATGGATCAAATCCTTTGGCCTGAGGCCATCGCAAAAAAGCGCTTTATTGCGACGGATGATAATCGAGCATTAATAAACGCCACACCGGACGGCTTTTGGTCGGCGGTTTCGTCTCCAATTCTCAGTTTCGGAGCAAAGCTGAGGCTACTTGCCGAGCCGTTCATTCGCCGTAACCTGGCAGACGATGAATCGGTGCAGGCGTTTTCTAACAGACGGTTCGGCAGGGAGTTTACCTCTCGGGTCCTAGCCCCGGCTCTTGCGGGGATTTGGGCCGCAGATATCTCGACGCTTAGTGTGCGCTCCGCACTGCCTAAGCTCTTCGCGTTTGAGAAGGAAGCAGGTTCGGTTGTCCGGGGCGGGATTAAACAGCTGATGGCCAAGTCCAATGTTAGAGTAAAAACTCGTAGTGGGCTGTTCACTCTAAGAAATGGAAATGCGAGTATCACAGAGGCTCTTGCCGGTTCTTTCTCTAAAGAGGAGCTACTGCTCGACACTGCGCTTTGCGGGATTGTTCCGAATTTAACCGGTTTTAGTGCTCAACTTCGGACGGGAGCGCAGGAAAGGGAGTTGGTGTTCGACAAAGTCGTGGTTACCGTTAGCGCTAGTGAGACTGCGCGAGTTATTCGGACGCTTGACGCAAACCTAGCGCAAAAGCTTGAAGCAATTCCTTATGCACCAATAGGAGTGATGCACCTAGCCTTCAAGCAAGGCCATGTGTTGCATCCTCTAAACGGGTTTGGGTTCTTAGTTCCACCGACCGCGCCGTTTGCCGTTTCTGGGGTAATCTTCTCTAGTCAAATTTTTCCAGGTCGAGCCCCTGAGGGTTATCATCTGCTGACAGCTTTTGTAGGAGGAGCTGCAAAGCGAGGGTTATCGGATGTTGGAGATCTGGCGCTTGCTTCTAGAGTGGTCGCGGAAATTAAGCGCTTTATTGGCGCAACTGACACGCCTAAGATTTTGCACAGTTGCCATTGGGAAAAAGCAATCCCTAACTACCCGCTTAACCACCATCTCACCCAATTTGCGCTAAGAGAGTTCGAGCACAAGTTTCCTGGGATTAGTTTTCAAGCTAATTGGGATAGAGGCATTAGTTTACCCGATCGAGTTGAACGGGCGAGAGAATTCGTTAATTAATTGTTCTCTGGACTGGGCTCAGCTGAGACCGCCACCTCCGGCTGGTCAGGAAATACAACTGTAAAAGTGCTTCCGACTCCCACCTCACTCTGCACCTCTATCCGGCCGTTATGCGCAGCGACGATATTTTTGGTGACGAAGAGTCCCAAACCGGTGCCTTCGATTTCCTGGTGCTTATCGAGTCTGGCGTAGCGGGTAAAAAGCACGTGTCGGGCTTTAGCCTCAATTCCGCTGCCTGTATCAGTGACGGAGATTCTGACCTCTTTGCCACGGCGTTCCGCGGCGAGTTCAACTTTGCCGCCTGAGGGGGTAAACTTTATTGCGTTGCTTACAAGGTTACCCAATATTCTGGTTAGCCCGATCCGATCGGCGAAGATCTTAAGTCCCGGCTCAATTGCGCGATGACTGATTGCCAACTTTTTAGCCTTTGCCATCGGCAAGTAATCAAGCACAGTATCCTCGAGAAAATCTGCAACGTCGTACATATGTGGTTTAACCACCAGGACCCCGTCCTGTATGCGCCGCGCACTTAGAAGCTCATCAATGATCGTAATCGAGTTTCTGGCACACGACGCGATGCGGGTGATTAGCTCGTTTACCTTTTCAGGTTCAAGCTTTGTCCCTTCTGAGATAAGTTCAGCCGAGGTGAGTATCGCTCCCAGCGGGCCTTTTAAGTCGTGTGAGGTAGTCGAAAGTAGATCTCTCTGGAAGCGCTCCTGCTCCTTCTTCCGCGTGATGTCATGCACCCAAACCACATGGCGCTTTAACATAGCCCGAGCTTCGCTTCCTAGTTCGATATCGCCGAAATCGCGCTGCACCGATGTTAGGCTTAACTCAAAATACGAGCAGGACTCTTCTCCCTTAGCGTTTTTGGTCGGAACTTGTAACTCGGCGCTCCACAATGAATCACTGGACTGGGAGCCAAGTTTTGTTTGTAACTCCTGGGCCACAGATTTATCAACCTGCTCTACTAGAGTGGCGATGCTTCGACTTTGGGAATAACGGTCCTCACCGACTAGTGCGCAGAAGTTATCAAATGCTTCGTTAGCAAAAACCACATTTCCCTCAGGACCCAAAATAGCAAGACCGTCTTTCGCTGTATGAACCGCGGCCCAAAACGCATCGCGCTCCGCGCGCACTTGGATTTCCCGTAGCTGTCTATGCTGCTGCTCAGCGAGTCGCTGAATTACTAGGTTTATGCGGCTTCTAAAATCCTCCGAGAACTGCTTGACCATGTAGTCCGCAGCGCCCTCGCGCATCGCGCTAACGGCATCATCCAAGTTGCTCGACGAGGTCATTACAATGACCGGAAGTCCTGGACGAATGGCCTTCATAGCACCCAGGAGATCAACTCCCGAGATATCTGGTAAATGTAAATCGCAAAGCACAAGCTCAGGCAGAGAGCTGTTAAGCACCGCCATCGCTTCCTCTCCGCTAGCTGCATGAGAAACCTCGCCAACAATTCCCTTAAGTGCACGAGTAACGAGGCGATCATGCGCCGGCTCATCCTCCACAAGGAGAACGTGCGAGAATAAATTTAGCGTGTCTAATTCCGCGATAGGCTCATTATCCATTGACTCGAGATGCGAATCTTTATTGAGCCCGTTTTCCATAAACTTCATTAAGCTTCTCGATGCTTTAGATAAGACTTTACCGTTCTTTAGATGCCTACAAGGGGGGCTAAGCTTCTGACCCTTAGTCCTTTGCTATTAGATAAAGCTGGCGAATTTTGTTATCTGTGTTCAGGCGCGAAGTCGCCTTTAGTGCTAACTAACGAAAATCATTGGGAATTTGCTTACATGGTAAAGCCAGACCATTGGATTAGAAAGTGGGCCCAAGAGGGAGGAGTCACTCCGTTTGTAGCGGAGCAGGTAAACCCTGCCAGTTATGACATTACCCTAGGCGACCACTGGATCTGCCCCACCCGTGAACCGGAAGAGTTTACCACGAGTGAATTAATTCTCTTCCCAGGAGAGGTTGTTCTCGGCACGACTCAAGAGGTCATCAAGATGCCTAGAGATGTTGTGGGAGACTTAAAACTTAAGAGCTCACTTGGTAGACTCTGGCTCAACCACAGTTTGAGCGGATGGATTGATTGCAATTTCCAGGGGCAGGTAACGCTCGAGTTACAAAACCTCGGACCTTATCCTCGAAGGTTAGCCTCGGGAATGCGAGTTGCGCAGATTGTCTTTATTCAGATGGAAGAGCCACCGGAGATTGCATATGGGGAAGGGGCCACGGGTCACTATCAGGGACAAATGGGAACTACGAGAGCTTGGGATGAGAAATTTTTCCCTGTAATTGCTGCCTCGCCACGTGAATTAAAACGCGGGAAATAGGCGAAATTCTGAATAATCAGGAGCTACGAAAAGGCCTTCTCAATCCGATCTTTAAGCTCGCCGCTTTCAACCACCTCTTTCAGCTCTTCCGAAGTGCTGACAAGGTCTCCATTTACAAAAACAAGTGGCAAACTGCAGCGGCCTGCAAACACGCGAAGCGCAGCTAAAATAGAGCGGTCCTCGCGAACATCAACAACTTCAAAAGGTCGTCCGCAATCCTGTAGCGCATTAAGCGCCCGCTCAGAATATCCACAGCCAGGTTTAAAGGTATTGCCCTTGGCGAAGACTACAACTTTCGCGCTCTCAACTTTGTGTCGAATGTCGTCTGTGGTCCAGAACGTACGAGAACTGGCGCTAGAAGCTACTGATTGATCCACGAAGAACCCTCCAATAATTTGCCGCTTGAGATAGCGATGACACTAACCGCAAAGGAGCCTAATCCTAATACATTTCTAATTCTTTATCAAGCAAATGTATAATTACTAACTGGTAGTTTTTATTCAATATTAACCCGCCTAGCTGGCATTTAAACGGCTCTATCCAGGTTGAAAGGTGTAGACCTCACCCTTCTGGTGTTCGGTCAGATATAGTTCGCCTTCCGCATCTTCGCCGAACGAACTGATATTGAGACCCGATGACATCAGGAGTTTATTGTTAGCAATGCCGCCTTCATAACTAAGTGCCCAAATCTTACCCCCTACGTAGTCCCCATAGATGTAGTGCCCTTGAAGCTCGGGAAGCTTGGTTCCACGATAGACAAAGCCCCCCGTGATCGATTGGCCATCTTTATGGGTATATTGATAAATTGGGTTTTCGTAGAATCCAAGACATTCAAATCGCACCCGCAAGCAGCTCGTGCCCTCAAATACATTCCAGCCGTAGTTCTTACCTTTTTCGATGATATCTATCTCTTCAAGGTCGTTCTGCCCAACATCGGCGGCCCATAGCGCACCGGTTTTCCTGTCAAAACTAAAGCGCCACGGATTTCTGAGCCCCAATGCGAAAACCTCAGGAGCTCCCTTTTTGTCGGCCACAAACGGATTATCAATCGGCACCTGATATGGGTCACCGTAATCAACGTCGATTCTTAATATTTTTCCTAAAAGGGAGAACGCATTTTGGCCATTCCCATCGGGGTCATTAGCTGAACCACCGTCTCCCATGCCAATATACAGCAGGCCGTCGGGACCAAAAACTATTTGGCCGCCGTTATGGTTTTCGTATGGCTGACGAATTGTAAGTAACCGCTTCTCACTCTTTAAGTCGACCTTACCTGTCGCGGGATCAAGCTTAAACTCAGAGATAATGCTCTCTAACGCATCTCTCTTCCGCGTGTAATTTACATAAAACTTGGAGTTAGTAATAAACTTAGGATGAAACGCAATGCTCAATAATCCCTTCTCCCCGCCGGACTCGACTAGAGAGGTGATATCAAGGAATGGCTCCGCAGCCACTATCCCATCCTGTAAAATTAATACCCGACCGGCCTGCTCAACTACCAACAGTCGTCCAGAGATACCGGGGTAGGCGACTAGGTGGAGCGGATTCTTAAAGCCACTGGCTACCAGCTTCAAGCTAATTTTCTGATCCGATTTAAGGGCGGCCGGGCTCTGACCAGCTGCCAATGTAGAAGTTGGTGTCTCCGGAGTTATTGCGTGAGCCGAAGAGCTCCAAAATATTAAGGGAAATAGTAAGGAGAGAATGGTTATTTGCAGGTGACGATTCATAAATAGCAGGTAATTTAACACCGTTTGTAATAATGGTTACAGGCTAAGCACGATAACATTCTATCTCGCTTCGCGAAAAGGTTTGTCCGATTTTTAATCAGATTAATCGCAGAGAATTGCCCGAAATCGCCAATACTGCTACCGCCCATATTGATACCGACTGAGAGCAAAGAGAAAAGACCAAAATCATGACAAAACTCACACTGCTGGTAGTAAACGACGACGGGCCATACTCCCCGTTTCTGATCCCATTTCTCGATGCGTTGGCCGCGAAAAAATGGTGCGCAGAGCTGCGTGTGGTAATTCCAGCTGAGGAACAGAGCTGGATTTCTCACGCGCTAACAAGGTTTAGGCCGATATTTGTGACCCCTCATGCGTTCGGCGTACATCCCGGTAATCTTGTCAGTGGCACACCCGCGGATTGTAGCGCTCTTGGCATTGGGAACCTCTGGGATACTCAGCCGGACCTCGTTATCTCTGGCATCAATATGGGTGCTAACTACGGCGTTCCATTTTTTCTTAGCTCAGGAACCGTTGGTGGGACGATAACAGCATTTTTATCTGGGGTGAGATCTATTTCATTTTCGTCTGAAGTCCCGAGTGAAATATTTGCCGGATGGAGCACAAAGCGATCCCAAATAGCGGTTCAACATGCAAGGGATTGGAAACGACTGGCGGAAGTTAGCTCAAGCATACTCGACAGATTATTCAGCGCTTCTGCCTGGGAGCACTCCGAATGTTTCTCGGTGAACATGCCCTGGGAAGCTGAAGAGAGAACCCCGCTACAAATCACCTCACTGCAGCATGCTCATTACAAAAAACTCTTTCATCAAACCGGTCCAAACGAATATCGCCACCGCTTCCAGGGGATGAGTGAGAAAATCCTTAAGGGAACACCTGAGCAGTTTGCACCTCATGAACCATATCCAGGGGACGTTCAAACAGTACAGGAAGACAAGCGAATCTCCATAACCCCACTCGGGTTTAATCTCTCAGAGATTATCCCAAAACAGATCGTAGCTTCTATCTGCGGTTCTTAATCTTTAGCTGGTAATACTAGTAATTCATGGCGACAAATCCTGACTTTCTTTACACTCTAGAAGCTCTGTTATAAAAAGTGTTTGGAAGTTTTGTTGAACAACAATTTCAGCGGCAGGTCTTACATATGATATCCAAGTTTCAAGGTAGTAAATTTTCACGCGCACTACTGGTAGGCGGCTTAGCACTGAGCAGCTTCACTACACCCTTTTCAGCACAGGCCGATGACGAGCTCGAAAAGGGCAAAGCGGTTTTCAATGGTGCAGGCGCATGCGCTAGTTGTCATGGCGCACTCGGAGCTGGAGATGGGGTAGCGGCTGCAGCGCTTACTCCGAAACCGCGGAATTTTGCTGCTGGTGAATATGCTCTCGACACCGACAACGATGGCAAGAAGGGAACAGAAACCGATATTTTCAATGTAGTCACCAACGGCGCGCTTAAATACGGCGGAAGTCCGATGATGGCCGGTCGAGCAGATCTCTCAGAAGCCGACCGCAAAGCCGTTGCTAAATATGTTCTGTCGCTAAAGAAATAGCTTTCTATTCCTTTACGGCGAAGTACCGGCATTTGTGATTAACACAGGATACCACCCCGCTGCCACACGGCGGGGTGGCAGCCATCTCTGTACATGCTGTGTTTAAGCATTCAAACTGCTGATTAAACTCCTCTAGAAGCTTCTTGCTGACAGCAACATCTGCTCCGCCGTTTGCGCAATCACAGCAACCATTATTCGCCTTAATACAATCGGCATCTTCGCCACAGTATTGAAAATGTCCAAGCTCCGAATCCGACATCGGCGCTGTGCGCTTCCCGGAGGTAATCTTTCCCGGATTGTGCCCTGCAGCGGGCGGAAGTGAGTTTGCCGGAGTGGTAGCCGGCGCGGAAAGTGCTGGGGTCGAAGCGTCAGGTGAAACCACATCCTCTCCGTCTGCATAGGCCAACGAGAGAGACAGAGCACTGACTCCCAGGAACACGCTAACGATAACAAAGCTTAACTTTCCGATTACCTTAATCATACGAACTCCCAAACTATATTTAATCGACAGAATCTCTAACTGCTACTTAACTACTCTGTAAGTTTATATCATACTAAGCGCAAACTGCGCTCCACCCCAAAGTCCGGTCTCCTCGTCTGAGATTTGGTAAATCGGTATTTTTGCCAGTAACTCCTGATGAGTCCTGGAACGGGCAAATTCAGTTAAAAACGCGGGGTGTTCAACAAGCAGTGGATTTTTAGCCACAATTCCACCCGTTAGATATACACCTCCCATACAATAATTTTCGAGAACAAAGTTCCGGGTAATCCGTCCGAAGAAACGCGAGACGAACTCCAAGGTCTTGCTCTGTAGGGTAAACTGTTCCGCCACCTGGGGCGGACTTAAAACCTTCCCCGTAAGGAATTCATGGACATGCGAGAATCCTCGGCCAGAAACTACATCTTCCCACTCCACATATGTAACTCTGAGCTTATTGAGTAAGAATTTCTGGAGCTTTATCTCTTCATCTGTTTCGGCACCGAAATTAGTGTGCCCACCCTCTGAACGGTTCGCTATATAACCACCCCCTACGAGAGGAACTAAAGTCGCCTTTCCCAAGCCTGTCCCTACCCCAACCACCGCAATCGCAGCGTCCTGCTCCGAAACTCCCTGGCGAACCATCTGCCCCTTGCGACCGATTTTAGAGATTGCCGCATAGGCTTGGGCAACGAAATCATTTATTAGATAGCCTCGGTTGATTTGAAACTCAGAGCTAGCCTGGACCAGGTCCACCTTCCACTTAATATTTGGTGGTGTAGAAAACTTGCCGGCCGTAACAGGACCTGCCACTGCGAATACTGCGATATTTGCATGGGCAATCTTAAGCGAGAAGCCTCCATCGTCTAGATTGTGTAAAAGCTCCTCAAATGAGCTGGCTTTTCCGGTCTCCAACCACTTGGTCTCATCCAGGCGAAGCTCTCCATCTTCAAGTAGAGTAAACGCCGCAAAGCGGCTGTTTGTGCCACCGATATCCGCCACCAAAAAACGTTGGACCTTATTCACGAAGAACTCCTTTTATTAGGACCGCTAATTTGCTGCATCATATGCCAGAAACGGCCGTTTCCGCATCGGTGAACCGTGATATAATTAACTGCATCAAAATAATTAAGTAATACCCTCTTTAGCTTCTGTAAGAATGACAAAAAAGCACTCAACCGTAGATCCGAAGGAAGAGGGAGAGACTCTCACCAAGGAGCAGATACGCACCGAAGAGCCCCCGCTCTACCGCGTCCTTCTTCTGAATGACGATTACACTACAATGGAGTTCGTTGTTGTTGTCCTCCAAACGGTTTTCAATAAAGGAGTCGATGAGGCCGCGGCCATTATGCTTGCGGTTCACGAGAAAGGAGTCGGCACGGCGGGGATTTATACAAAGGAAATTGCTGAAACCAAAATCGCCTTAGTGCACCAATTTGCCAGAGAGAACGGGCATCCGCTTAAATGTATTATGGAGCCAACTTAAATGTTTGAAAGAGAGATTGAATATACTCTCCTGACCGCGGCACGAGAGGCACAGAATCGCGGACACGAGTTTATTGTCGTCGAACACCTGCTGTTTGCCTTGCTACAAAATAAGCAAGCAGCACACATTATTACTGAATGTGGCGGAAAGGTTTCAGTTCTGAAAAATAAGTTAGAGGAATTTTTTGAGAAGAATCTAGAAAGTGTCCCCTTCGAGAAAAATGTTGTTCCACAGCAGGGCTTAGGGTTCCAGCGAGTTCTACCGCGCGCTATTTTGCATCACCAGTATTCAAGCAGTAAGGAGATATCTGCCGGTGACATGTTGGCAGCCTTATTTACCGAAACAGATAGTCACGCCGTTTATTTCTTGAATGCTGAAGGCATTACACGTCTAGACGTGCTGGAGCTAATCTCTCACGGTACCGACTATGAATCCCGGTTTGACTCGCCCAGCGATGGGGACGGTGGATTTTTAGACGATGAAGAGGGGATGGACAGCCAGCCCACCGGCGCTAAGGAGCTTGAAAAATTCACAACTAACCTGAACGCACTAGCCGCTCGTGGCGAAATCGATCCGATTATAGGGCGAGACAAAGAGATCGAACGCACAATTCAGATTTTATGCCGACGGAATAAGAACAATCCGCTTTTTGTCGGAGATCAGGGGGTAGGTAAGACGGCTTTAGCAAACGGACTGGCTCTTAAAGTTCATGAGGGTCTGGTGCCAGATCGGTTAAAGAATCTTAAGATTTACTCCTTGGACCTAGGTGGCATGCTTGCTGGCACAAGATATCGCGGGGATTTCGAAAAGCGCTTTAAGGGCGTCATCAGTGAACTAGAGAAGATACCAGGAGCAGCGCTATTTATTGATGAGATTCATACTATCGTAGGGGCCGGAGCTACTAGCGGTGGCACAATGGATGCGGCGAATCTGCTTAAACCTGTATTGACCGGTGGCAAGATTAAATGCATCGGAAGTACAACTTTTGAAGAATATAAGAACCATTTCGAAAAGGATCGGGCACTTGCCCGGCGCTTTTCAAAGGTTGAAATTCTTGAACCAAGTATTCCTGAGGCTATTGAGATACTCAAAGGGCTAAAATCACATTTCGAGTCTCATCACGGAGTTCGTTATTCGCCGCAGGCCATTAAGGCTGCCGTTGAATTATCAGCGAAGTATATTAACGAGCGGTTCCTTCCAGATAAAGCGATAGACGTCCTGGATGAAGCAGGAGCAATACTGAGCCTTGCCCGTGACGTAGAGGAGGGTAAGGACCTAACAGTCAAGCCCCAACATATTGAGAAGGTTGTCGCGCGGATTGCGCGGATTCCGGAACAGACAGTTGGCACTTCTGAGAGAGAAAAGCTTCAAGAGTTAGAGACTCGGCTTAAACAGGGCGTCTTCGGTCAGGATGAGGCGCTCGCCGCAGTAGCCTCAGCGATTCGCCGTGCTCGTGCGGGACTGGCTACAGACTCCAAACCGACCGGGTCGTTTTTATTTACAGGCCCAACCGGCGTCGGCAAAACTGAGGTCGCAAAACAACTCGCACATACTTTAGGTATGGAACTGATACGCTTCGACATGAGTGAGTATATGGAGAAGCATACGGTTGCGAGACTAATAGGAGCGCCTCCGGGTTATGTTGGCTTTGATCAAGGTGGGCTTTTAACCGACGCAATTATTAGGCACCCACACGCCGTGCTTCTCTTGGACGAAATCGAGAAGGCGCATCCGGATGTTTTCAATATCCTGCTCCAAGTAATGGATAATGCGACCTTGACAGACAATAACGGTCGGAAGGCTGATTTTAGAAATGTAATTATCATTATGACTTCTAATGTCGGCTCGGAGGGGATGTTCGGTCAGCCGATCGGTTTCTCAAACTCACCTGCTCAAGTTGGACAGGGTGATATCGATAAGATGTTTCGACCGGAATTTAGAAACCGGCTGGATTTAATTGTGAAGTTCAAACCGCTACCGTTAGAGATTATTGAAAAGGTAGTGGATAAATTTATTGCTGAGATTGACGCGGCCCTTGTCCAGAAAAAATCCAGTTTGATTTTATCCTCAAGTGCTCGGCGATTCCTCGCAGAAAAAGGGTATAGTCCACAATATGGTGCCCGAGCACTGCACCGGCTGATGCAATCAGAGATAAAGAATCCGCTGGCCGATGCCCTACTGTTTGGTGATTTAAAAAATGGTGGAACCGCGAAAGTTGAAGTAAATGGCGAAAAACTTGAACTAAAATTCACCCCACGCACTGTCAGCAAACGTGAGAAGGCGCGCGTTGAAAGCTAACTGAAAATTGGCTTTGATACTCAGGGTTTATTCCACAGCATCATCGTCATCGCCCACGCCACCCTCACCATCTTCACGTTCATCTTCATCGATGTACTGCCGCTCTTTAAGTTCCTGTGCTGTTTTGCAATCGATGCAAAATAACGCAATCGGGCGGGCCTCTAGTCTGGCCGGAGCAATATCCTCACCACAGCTCTCGCAGGTTCCGTAATCACCCTCTTCAATCTTCTTGAGCGCAACATCGATTCGCGCCAGGTGTTTACGCTCACGGTTACCTAGTTTCTGAATCGCGGCCTGAGTAATCTCAGTAGAGGCAATATCGACTTCGTCCCCACCAACCTCTTCAAGTTGGCTTACGTTCTCATCGCGTAATTCAAAAAGGTGCCGCAATACGGAATCACGCTCCGCAGTGAGTAACTTCTTGAACTTTTCCATTTGCTTCTTATTCATGCCCAAACCTTCTCCGATATTATTACTGCATATATCCCCTAACCGGTCGCTCTTAATACCAATTACCTTGAGCTGTTGGAAGGACCTAAGGAAAAAAATGTCTGTGGACAATTTTTGTAAGCATATCCAACCATTAAATGTGTAGTGCTTTGTTGGAAATTCTTGCAGGATTACCTTTGAATACTCATCCAGCCGACGAATTGTGAGCAGCATACGCAAATAAGGTGATTAAGTTAGATAGCAAAATAGTTAAGTATCTACTTCTAGGAATAGGGCTAACCTACCTGTTCTGGCCGTGGGATATAATCCCAGATGGTGCCGGGGTGTTGGGGAAGCTTGATGATTTCCTGGTGCTAGTTTTTCTTTATCGCCGCTATCGAGCCTACTTAAGCCGAAACTTTCAGGGAGCTGCTCGACCTAAACCCGCTCATGACCGATCAAATACTAACTGGGATGCCCCATGGGAGAATCGCAGGCCGGAACGAGCTGGCGACACGCCGTATGAAATTCTCGGCGTAGATAAAAATGCTAATCGACGAGATATTCGCCGGGCCTATGTCAAGCTTGCGCATCAGTATCACCCGGATAAGGTAAATAACCTTAGTGATGAACGGAAACGACAAGCACTAAGGAAGATGCAAGATATCCAATTAGCCTATGAAGAACTTAAAAAGGTCGCAAACGGTTAATGCCCTTTAGATTCTCTCGTTCGGTAGTAAACACTCAGGAGTCACTGAGGCGTGTTCTTGATGAACTTGTGCTTAGCCTTCAACAAGGTATTCCACCTGAGCAACTTAACCCCATCAAGTTGGCGCTCAGTGAGATTTTTGCCAATGCTAC
This sequence comes from uncultured Bdellovibrionales bacterium, assembly GCA_964393905.1. GTDB lineage: Bacteria > Bdellovibrionota_C > UBA2361 > SZUA-149 > CAYMWO01 > CAYMWO01. Next base: position 13,866 of record CAYMWO010000010.1, read on the forward strand.
CCGTCACGGCCGAAAAGCAGACGATACTCCCGGGATGGTAGTGATTGAAGTAACGCTAGATAAAGAAGAGTTTTCAGCTTCGGTCGAAGACCAGGGATCCGGGTTCGATTGGGAGCGTATCACGAAAATTGACCCGCGTGGAGATAGCACTAAAGAACATGGGCGTGGACTATATCTAATACGAGGAAATGTCAGCGAAGTTAGCTTTAACCCCAGCGGAAACAGGATCACAATAAAAAAGAGGCTGGGATAAATTAGGTATTATCCCAGCCTCCGCTAATTTCAAATAATAGTTTAATCAATTTATGCAAGCAGCTTTAGAACTGTGTTCGGGTCTTGCTTATTGGCCTGAGCTTGAAGCGCTGCACCGATATTGCCTTTGATGTTTGCAGCGACAAGTTTTCCTGCCGTCTCTGCGATGTCAGCATCACGAATTCGGCTTTCAGCTTCGCGGGTGTTTAGCTCCGAGGTTTTAATATTATTATAGGCGGTCTCTAGTTGAGTTACGGATGACCCGACAGAGCCTCGCGCACTGGAGAGCGAATTTGTTGCCGCCCTTGTCTCATCCAGAGCCGCTTGGGCGCTGGCCTGAGAGGATAAGTCCTGGGTTAACCCCAGACCCCCACTACTCACCCCAATCAGATTCACAGATACCTGCGAAGAGGTACTTCCATCCGTTCCAGCCTGAATAGTAATGGTTGAGTTGCCGCTCAAAAGCTGTTGCCCATTGAATTCAGTTGTTGCGCTTATTCGGTCGAGTTCACTCTTAAGCGCGGTATATTCATTATTAAGCGCTGAGCGTTGAGATGCTGAAAGGGTCCCATTTGCGGCCTGTTCAGCCAGCTCTCCCATACGACCTGTAATAGCACTTGCACTTTCCATGGCGCCGTCAGCTACTGAGGCAACAGAAACGGCGTCGCTGATATTTCGTGCCGCCACTCCGCTTGAACTGGAGATCGCTCTGAGCTGGTCGGCAATTGCCAAACCGGCCGCATCGTCAGAGGCATGATTGATTCGGAGCCCGCTTGAAAGCCGCTCCATGCTTTTAGCCTTAACTCTCTCGTTATCAGCAGCATGCCGCTGAAGCTTAAGCGCAGAGATATTTGTGTTGATTGTAAGCGCCATATAGATAACTTCCCGTGTTAAAACAAGGGGTTAGCAATTAGCTACCCCGTTACACCATTCCTGTTGGGAGGAAGGTCGGAAGGAAAGATGAGGGGCTTAATAATCTGGCGCTAGAGGATGGATCTTCCGAGTGCTGATTCTATTAGGGAAATCGCCAATTCGGCAGTGACATTGTCCTTATCGAGCTTAGGATTCAATTCAACAAGCTCAAGCGAGAGCATCTTGGCAGAATCATAAATCATCTCTAAAGAGAGATGCGCTTCCCTGAAGGTAAGTCCACCGCGCTTCGGAGTTCCTGTCCCTGGGACAAGTTGGGGATCGCAAACATCCAGGTCGAAGGATGCTATAAATCCGGCTGTTCCTGAGGACGCAATTCCAATCGCCTCCTCCATCACCCGAGCAATTCCCAGGATATCAACCTCCTTCATGGTGAAGGCCTTTATGCCTAAATCTCTAATCGAAACCTTCTCCCCTGGATCAAGTTCTCGAAGACCAACGTAAGCCAAGTTTTCCGCACGGATAGCAGGATTAGTTTTTTGTAATGAGGAGAGGACTCCTGGCATCTTTCCCAAAAGAGCAGTTACTGGCATCCCATGAATGCGTCCCGAGGGACTGCTCTCAGGAGAATTAATATCTCCATGCGTATCAATCCAAAGGAGCCCCACCGATTGCCCTGTTCTCCCATAAAAATTGCTGACCCCAGCTACGCTTCCAATTGATAAAGAGTGATCCCCCCCGATAATTATAGGAACGGTTCTCCTTTCCAGAGCGGTTTCAACTTTCTCAGCTAAAGCGCAACACGCAGAGAAAACCTCCTGTAAATTATGGGCACCCTTCTCTCCCCCGCTGGCGTTCTCAAGTTGCTGCTCAAAAGACTTGGCCTTCGAAGGCACGGCATCTCCCATATCATCAACTAATAATCCGAGATCAACTAATCGCTCAATAAGTCCGAGCTCGCGGAACTGCTTTGGGCCCTCCTCTGTTCCAGGAAAGAGCCCGCCGCCGCCACAGCGGTAACCAATCAGGGAGTAAGAGTTCTTTCTCGTTAAGTCCATTTCAGTCCTAATATTAAATGAGTATTGGAGCATAACAGAAGGAGATGCATTGGGGGAGTGTTGATAATTAGACAAGTAATACTAGAATTAGTAAGTTCCCCCGGTATCCCGTTTCTGTATTTAGCTTTTACCTAGGTGCGCAACTGTGACAACCCGACTTGTAAAATGTGCGAAGTTAAACCGTGAGGCCCCCGGCCTCGATAAACCACCCTTTTCCGGCGAACTCGGTCAACAGATTTTCGACCACGTTTCGGCTGAGGCCTGGAACGAGTGGAAAGATGATATGATGATCAAGGTCATCAACGAATACCGACTTAACCTTGTTGAAGCCGAGCACTACAACAAACTCCTCGACCAAATGAAAATCTTCCTCAACTTGGATTCTGGAGAGGCCCTCGAAGTGCATAACGAAACACGAGGGCGCACTGAGTAACTTAAGGTGACAGATGTTACCAAATCGAAAAATATTCTGTCTTGTCCTCACTTTAATCTCATTACTTTTAACTTCGCCGGCTTATGGTTTACAGCCCTGCGATCCAGACACTTGGTATGCAAACCCAAATCGCAGCTCGTCCGAATGGCAGGCGTTGGCTAGTTGGGTAGTGGTCGCAGAGTTGATTGAGCGCATTGAACGTATTGAACCCTATCCCAATTGCTCGCTGGAAGACCGGTCAAAATGCACAATGATGGATGTTTCAAGTGTGAAATTCCTAATTACTAGGTCTCTTAAAGGGGATTTTTCTCAAAAGTCCGTGTCGTTAGAGAAGGGGTTTTGCGCGCCAAACCCTCCAAAAGAGATTGGTGCACAATATAAAATCTACGGCGGCCTAGATAAAGGCCATTACATCTTTATTGAAAAAGTAGATTAACATTCCACGATTGAATCGCTGGTTCCGCTGTTCTACGGTGATTGAAGCTCAGAATGCTTAACGATGCCGTGTCCAGCAATAGCTTGTCCCCTGACGTAATTGGCCAACCGACCCAGCACATCGCTAACACCCGGAGGAAATGGCTGTGCGAAAATATCAGAATATTTCCGCTGCAGCCCTTTAGAGTCACAATAATTTGCTTTGCGCGGTCCATAACCTGCTCTGGAGATTCGCCACCTGGGCCACCATCTCGGAAGATATTCCAATCGGGGCGGGTCTTTCGGATTTCCGCAGAAGTGATGCCCTCGTATTCACCGTAACTCCATTCCGATAGAAGCGGTTCAACTTCTACCACAGCCTCAAAACCAGCTAGTGCGCAGGTGCGACTCGCGCGTTGCAGCGGACTACTAAAGACCCGAGTGAATTTGATTTTCCCCAATGGTTCGCTGAGTCTTCGCGCTTGTTCCTCTCCTCCCGCCGTTAGCGGGATGTCACTAAGCCCAGTGTGCTGCCCGGAGAGAGACCAGGCCGTTTCTCCGTGACGAATTAGGTAGATTTTGGGTAGCTCCATACTTCTTGCTAATACCCTCTACAATACCGCTCCCGCAACAAATCTCTCTTAAACTTGCCGAGAATCGAAACTCATGAAATATTCCCCCCTCTGTATTTAGGGGGTCCCATTTAAGGGTCTGCTTCTTAAGAGGAATCTTGTCGGGGTGTAGCGCAGTCCGGTAGCGCATCGGTTTTGGGAACCGAGGGTCGGAGGTTCGAATCCTCTCACCCCGATTTTAGATTTTCTTCAACTCCCGTTAACGAAATAGCCCTGACAGACCACGCTGAGCCTTACGCCAAATGTTTTCGACAGGCGCTGGAGTGCTGGGTGAGGTTGGCTGCCGTACAGGCGGTTGGTAACGAACTTTAGGCCGTGAGCTTGGTGTTGGTTTAACTTCGCTAGGCGCTTTGATGGTCGACTCGCACTTTTCGACCGGGGCTGTGCCCTTAACAAAATATTCGTCAACCGCCATTCCTTGCGAGCAACTCTCAGTAAATCGCGCTCCGGTGACGGCATCAATCGAGACCCGCTCAATACTCTCAGGGCTTATAAATTCTTCCGCTGGGTGGTGTCGCTCTGCACAGCTCATGAACCTGGCCCAAATTGGATAGGTCGCTGGAATTTCTCCTTTGGCGGATTCGGCAGCTGCACTAGCTATTCCAGCGGCTCTCCCAGCGCCCCAGACCCCGAGAGTGAGGTTTGGGGTATAGCCGACAATCCAATTATCAGCTCCATCTTTAGAGCTACCTGCGACAGCTGCGGAAGGCCCGGAATAACCCAGTACGCGAAGTTCCTTTAGCGCGCCGCGTTCAACCGCGCCACGTAAGGCATCAGTAAAAAGAAATGCCGCATCGGCGGTTAATAGATGTTCGTTGGTAGGGGAAGAAGAAAAAACCTTGTTTCCCGAAAGATCAACGACATCCATGATTATGCTGGGCTGGAGATATACCCCGCCATTAGCCAGCGTATTAAAGGCAGCTGTTAAATCCAGTAACGATGACCCTGTCGCCCCTGTCCCAAGTTTTAGTCTGGATAACATCTCCAATGCATTCTCCGCGCCGATCTGCTTTGCAAGCGCCCCTATCTCCCCACCTCTTAAATCTTCAATCGCTGTGCGGAGGGTGACTCCTGGACCACTTAGCTGCTCATCAATAATTACACTGCGAAGAGTGCCGCGGAAATTGCTTGTTAAGTTTGAGTCGAGAGCCGGAAAGAGGGTTAAGGGTTTGATAATGGAACCTTTGGTATGGGCCTTATCTCGAACAAAGTCCCCTCCTTTACTTCGATAAGAAACAATCCTACCAGTCGAAGCATCCAGCGCTACAAGCGCAGCAGGGGTTTCAATCCCTTGGAAAGCATTCTCCGCACAGGCCCCTAATTGTGAATCCCAAGCTGTGGTGATGACAAATTTACTGCTGTCTGGATCTTTAATGTTCGGAAGTGCCTTAAACTCATCGCCAACTGCTACAAGAAATTCACCAGGACCGGTTACGCGAGTCGGTTCAAGTGGAAGGCTCTTGGGATTCTCACCAAGTCTGTTGCTGAGCGCACCGTTGGCAAGGTTGATATCGATACTTTGTGGTAAATAAAGCAGCCCATCTAAACCCTGAAAGGTGCGGGTAATAACTGTTAACCTTTGCCCATGAACCGAAAACTCGCCGCTTCGTTCCGGTTCTCCACTCACAGAGCGATACCCTTGCTCCCGAAGGACCGTTGAAAGGGCCTCGCCCGACTGAGGCTTACCAGCACGAATCTCAAGGCCCGCCGCATAGATACCCGGATTTCTCTCTGGAAGGGCCTGGGCAGCTTTTAGGGTCTCTGCTGGGCTTTCCTCCGCAGTCGGAGTGGCCCCTTCCGAATCGCGTTCACAGCCGGCAAGAGCACCTCCGACAAAAAACAGAAGGAACACGACCTGAATTGTAAGACCCGGTTTTCGCATAGTGGGGGTTATATCAAACCTGGCCCAAGGTTGCACGGCGGGTGACAGAAAAGAGGGTGTCAGACCGTGACAGTTACCAAGGAATCCCTTATCTTCCCTATTAGCTTTAGAAGCCTCGGAATCTTCTAAAGAGCTCAGTATTTTCTACTGAGTCCGTTTAAGGAGTCTCATGGCGAGCAGTGTTTTACAAAAGGATGGCGACACATCAAGACTATGCCTCGGGTGCATGGAGTCTGAGACATCTGCGGGAATCTGCCCGAAGTGTGGATTCAATGAGGCCGATCCCCCTGCTTTATTTGCTGCGCTTAAGCCCCGAACGATTCTTAATAATCAATATCTGCTCGGAAGGGTTTTGGGGCACGGTGGTTTTGGGATCACCTATCTAGGATGGGATTTAAATCTCAACCGCAAACTTGCCATAAAAGAATACTTTCCTCGCCAATGGGTTTCCCGCGAAGGGGATTCTTTCAGCGTCAGCATTCACAGTCAGAAGGAGGCTGAATCATTCAACTCCGGATTGGAGAAATTTCTAGAAGAGGCGAGAGTCCTCGCCAGATTTAACGAGCATCCAGGTATCGTCTCAGTCCTCACTTTCTTCCGCGAGCATAATACCGGTTACTTCGTCATGAATTATGTAAACGGTATCACGCTTAAGGAGTATCTCGAAAAGCATGGCGACAAACTTGAATTCGATGCCGCATTGAAGATTATTATGCCGGTGATGGATGCTCTCGGAGAGGTGCACAGCACAGGAATTCTTCACCGCGATATTAGCCCCGACAATATCTATATTACCAATTCGGGCTCTGTCCGACTTTTAGACTTCGGGGCCGCAAGGGAGGCTGTGGGGGCGGATAAAAGTGTTTCAATTATTCTGAAACACGGGTTCGCTCCCGAGGAGCAATACCTATCCCGAGGAAATCAAGGTCCCTGGACTGATGTCTATGCACTAGGGGCCACTTTTTATCGGGCAATTACAGGCGTTATCCCACCGCAATCATTGGGCCGGATTCGAAATGATGAACTAACGCCCCCTTCGAAACTAGGTGTGGTCATTCCACCACACGCCGAAAGAGCATTGCTTAAGGCACTAGCAGTGAATTTTGGTGAGAGATTTCAAACGATGAAAGAGTTCCAAGCGGAACTCGCAATGGGAGAGCTTTCAGTTGCCATTCCGCAACACCTAATGCATGCCGTTCGAGATAATTCCCAAAAGAAGGATGCCTCTGCTTCCTCTCCATCGGTCGGTAAGTTGGCGCTTGAAAAACTTCAGGACGTCGAAAAACACGACTCCATTAAAGAAAAAATTCTCAAACTCCTTAAGCCTAAATATTTAGTGCTCGGCGCAGCCGGACTGGCAACAGTTGTGGGGGCGATCTTTTGGCTTAACTCCATCTCACCTGGCATTGAACCCGCACTTGCGCGAAATTGGAAACTGGCACAGAAGCTCGGCACCACGACATTAGCCGTATCTTGGAATATTCAACCTGACGGAAATTATCACATTCACTCCGAATTTTCTGATCGCGGTGCGATTTCTACCTCGTCAGATGCTCAAGGAACAATCTGGAAGGTAGTTTCCGATGGTCAACAGAGCGCGAGTGGTAAACTGAAATTTGTGGGAAGCGAAAGACTGGAGTTTGACGGCGCCCCATTTGCGTTCGGAACATCGACCAGTTTTTCTAGAGTTAAACTTTTTGGAGGAGAAAGTTCTCGCATATCACCCTCGAGCCTCACCCTGATTGGGAGCTGGGAGTCGCCTTTTCAAGATCAAGGGATGGAAGGAAAGAAAATCCTGACCGTCACTGAAGACGGTAAATACACTCTGCATTTCGAAGCCGCAGGCTCAGGCACAATTAAAGCCCACGAGGGGGCTTGGAATCTTAATGCCTCAGTTAACAACTACTCCGAGCGGGGCACTTACAGGGTTATACCACCAATGCCCGGAGGAACCCCCGAACTCGAACTAATTCGAGATAAGCTGGGCACGACCCGGTGGGAAGTAGTCTCAAATTAGATTGTCTCTTCTTTCTTCTTCAGGTCACCGCCGAATTTGACACTTAGCTACAGAGCTAAGTATTTTCCCTACGGCGAGTTACTTAAGACACCAGATTTTTCTCGTAGTTTTCCTCTTTTTGGTTGAAACAGGCGGATTCCATATGGCTCAAGCGATTTCATCAGATAACAATTCTAACAACTCCTTTTTCAGCTCCCTATGGGAGTTACCAGAGCGGAGATATATCATGGGAGCCTCAATAGTTTTGGGGCTCTTATTTGTTGCCTTCTTCACTATTGTCCTCGATCCCAACGGCCGCACCGCACAGCTGTTGTTTGACAGACTATCTCCACATTTTCCTTATCCGTTCACAATTCAAAATTTCGAGCATGTTATATCCTTCATCGCCTTGGGCGAACTTTTTATACGTTGGCGGGTCACAAAACGAGAGCTCAAATACCTGGAGATGAAACTACTTCCGGAAGATGACGAAACCGTTCTATTGCCTGAAGATCTTGGGCCGATAAGAAAACGTGTAGCAAAGCTCTTCAACGCTGAGCATGGATTCGTTCCAAATCTCATCGACATAAGTGTCCTGCAATTTCAAGCCGGGCGTTCGGTTGATCAAACCGTAGCTGTCATGACAAGCACTCTCGACCTTATTCAGCACAGGGTTGATTTGCGCTATGGGTTAATTCGCTACATCGCCTGGTTCATTCCCACATTAGGGTTTATCGGAACCGTCATCGGACTGGGGTCCAGTTTGGCAGCAGTTCCAGAGACCGGAAATATAGTGATGTATACCCTCGCCCAAACACTCGCCGTAGGGTTTGACTGCACGATGGTGGCACTGGTGTGGAGCGCCGTGATTGTATTCTGCCAGCAATTGGTCCAAGAACACGAGGAACTCGCCGTGAATCATGCCGGTACTTACGTAATTAAGAATTTGATAAATAGGCTTTATTCGAACGGATGAGAAAGCGCGGCTCTAAAGAGATCAACGTCTTTAACGTCGCCATGCTCGACGTACTCACGGGCGCACTCGGTGCGTTCATGTTTTTGATGTTAGGATTTCTGCCGTTCTATAACGTAGTGATGCAGGTCGGTGGCATTGAGAAGGTTCTGGAGCTGATTAAAAATCAGAATGAGGATCTGACCGATCAACTCGAAGACGCTAAGCGTCGTATTAAGGAGCTTGAAGATGAGGTTGCGTTACTCAAGAAGCAAATTGAAGAGTTAAAAAAAGAGAACGAAGAGCTCCGAGAAAGGCTCAAGAAAATTGCCGACGGCGATATTACCGCCGAGGAGTTAGCCAGACTTCAAGACGAGCTCGCCAGGCTGCGAGAGGAAAAGGCCAAGCTTGAAAGTTTGCTACAGAAGGCTGAGGCTGAAATTGAACAGCTTAAGGCTGAGAACCAGCGATTGGAGAGGGATAATTCCGAGCTTAAGGCCAAGCTACAACAGCTATCGAAAGAAAACCTCCAACTCAAGTCCGAACTGGAGGAGCTAAAGCAAAAGTATCAGGTAGCGCTTAAAAAAATTCAGGATCTAGAACGGGAGATAGCTGAGTTAAAGAAAAAACTACAGGAGTCACAAGATTTGCGGGCGCAAGTCGAATCTCTCCAGCAAAGGCTTAATGTTTATATTGGAATCGATCCGGAGAAATATAAAACGCTTACGGCGAAAGTCACGGCGCTAGAGAATCAGATCCTGGTATTGGCCCAAACAAAGGAACCATCAAAGATTCTATTTGAATTCTTGGTGCGCGATCCAGATGGTTTTTGGTTTGATTATGACTCCGATTACCCGCTTGGACGAAAAGCTCTGATACTAAAGGGCAAGTCATTATTAATGTCATCAGGGGACAGTAAACCCTGGGCGAATATACGTCTGACAGGATTTTTAAAAACCGGCACGTATCTCCTTTGCTATCGTAGACACTGGTCTTCAAAGGATGAACCCGATGATACTAATACGACGAACACCATCAACGGCTCGGTGATCACAGAATTCTTCGTCGAGAAAACTCCTGATCTTGTTCCGCTTCCACCACAACCACTTGCGACTAAAGATCATATCTCTGCGCTGGCGGAGATTGAAGTGAAGGAAAAAGGCAGGGGCATTGTAAACTTTCTTTATCCCCGAGGTAAGGGATCCACGGCAGCGCCAGGGAAGCGCGAGACCATCGAAGAACAGATCAATAAAGAGAAAATCGATCCCATTAAGACTTTCGAATACACTGGGCCGGTATCAAAAAAGCCAGTAGATGATAAACGAGGGGACCTAATTGCCAAGAAGGTTCTTGATGAGCAGGAGTTATGGAATCTCAGGAAACAGCTCAAGGATATCAATGAAAATATTGCCGCAGTTGAGCAAGGTAAGGGCGCAGATTTTGATCAGCTAAAACACCTTAATGATATTAAAAAAATTATCGAGGCCCAGCTTCAGGGAGTGCCTGCAAATTCCGACACCGACACCATCCCAAGTGTAGCGATAACTCCAACTCGCCGTCCACTACCTCCGAATGGCTCCGAAGTACCAACACCACCTACGGTTACAACCACGACGGTACAAGATTTACGAGGCCAAAAGGAACGACGGTTCGATTTTCTAACGAAACAAAAAGCCAACCTGGAAGAGCATCTCAAGCTAGTACAATCTCATAATGATCCGACAGCGGTCGATACAATTAGGTCCATTACAAGGGATATTGAGAATCTTGATGCGGATATAAAAGATATGCTGGAGAAAACTCCAGGACTCAGCCACCGAGGTAGCGAATAAATTTAATCATGGTATAGTCGCCGCGATTATTCTGCGGCCATGGACTGATAAAGGAGAATAGTTATGGGCATGAAACGCTGTGAGTCCGGTCATTATTACGATTCTGGAAAGAACCAATCTTGTCCACTGTGTAATCAGGCGGCAGTAGGTTCGCCAAAAAGTAAATCCGAATCGCACTCATCTCCTAGCAAAAGCACTTCAGCAAAAGCGGCTGACGCAAACGGCGAAACCGTAGCGTTAATGCGTAAGACCCACGGCATCGATCCCGTTGTTGGTTGGGTAGTCTGCGTAAAAGGACCAAACCGCGGAAGTGACTTCCGCATAAAGGGAGAGAAGAATTTTGTTGGTCGAGCAGATAGTATGGATATCTGCCTAAGCGGTGACGAGACGGTATCGCGCGAGAACCACGCCGTGTTGAGCTTCAACCCAAAGAACAAGAGTTTTAAGCTCCATTCCGGTGAGAGCCGTGGCCTGGTTTACTTAAACGGCGAAGAGGTAGATAGCCCTAAGGATTTAACTAAGGGAGATAAAATTGAAGTCGGGCAATCCACACTGATGTTTGTCCCACTTTGTGGAAAGGATTTTGATTGGGAGAAGGTGTGAAGTCTCCAGTAGACATCGGACAGGTCACGGCCGAAGCCCGCAAAAAGGCAGGGGCTGTTATGCACTTTGCTGCTCCGAAACTTAGAGCAGCAGGAGGCAATCTTGCACGGGCTGGGGGCAATCTGCTTTCACGTGCACGACAAGTTCGACTTCCATCTCGGAATCCACTCGACCTTGGCAGCGAGGCTGTAACAAAACTGGTTGTCTCCCCGGGAAACGCTCAGCATATCGGTGCCCGGCCTCAACAAGAGGATAACTGCGCGTTTTCGGACTTTGACAATACAGAGTTTGTTGCGCACGCGGGAGTTTTAGGGGTGTTAGCAGATGGTATGGGCGGCTTTGCCAAAGGTGACGAAGCCAGCCGTCTGGCAGTTAGTGCCTTCGTAAAGGGCTATTCAACAAAACCCTCGTCCCAGACAATTCCCGAAGCATTACAACAGGCGCTCTTTTCGGCGAATGAGGCAGTTTATGCGCTCGCAAGCCGAGAGGGTAAGCACGGAAACGTCGGAACTACATTAGTTGCCGCGGCAATCCACAGTGGCAAACTTTACTGGGTTTCAGTAGGTGACAGCCGCCTATATCTTCTGCGTAAAAAAAGCCTAGTTCAACTTAGCACTGATCATATCTACGCTAAAGAGTTGGATGCCAAGGTTCAGGCTCAGCTCTTGGCTAATGAAGATGCCAAGCATCACCCTGATAGAGAGTCCCTCACAAGTTATGTAGGTTCTGACGAACTAACATTTATTGATCAGAACCGAACGCCTCTAAAAGTGCTCCCTGGTGACCAAATTATTATCTGCAGTGATGGACTTTATCGAGCACTTTCTTCAGCTGAAATTGTCGCCGCAGCTCTGGAAGTTGGTCCGGGAGATGCTCAAGAATCCGCCAATACTCTGGTGGAGAGAGCGATTGGTAAGGGAATAGAGCACCAGGATAACGTTTCAGTTGTAATTCTAAGTTGCGCCGCTGAAGGGTTCTCAGCACTTAACGTTAAAGCAGTCCCAGACCTTATAAAGAGAATTCATATTCCTGAGGTCACCAAGCACATTCCCTTAAAGGGAGAGGATATCAAGGAACGTCCTGGTGCCTTTTTCGGAATAATTGCCGCGGCACTATTACTGATAATCTGGCTCTGGTCGGCGAATTCAGATGCCAACAATCCGCGAATCAAGAAACATGAGGTAGCGGCGCCATCAACAGCTGAGACCGCAGCGGCATCCACGGCGGCATCCACAGCTCCCTCAACACCGGCGGATTCCCCCGTCGAAGTTAACCGTTAGCTGAAGCTAGTATTGAGAAAAGCTTACTGGCAGCGAGTGCCCGATGGCTTTTTTCGCATTTAATCTCGAACGGCACTTCAGCCATCGTGGCCCCGATACTGGGAATATAAATTATCGGGTCATAGCCAAAGCCATACTCACCGCGTGGAACATCCACGACCTCGCCTACTAAGCGATAATCCGCCTCAAAAACTTCGCCGGTTAGTGTGAGTAAAACGAGATAACAACAAAATGCTGCTTCTCGGGATTTAGAGCTGCTGGATTTTTCTACCTCCCGCAGCTCATTAAGGAGCTTCTCGCAGCGCTGTTTGTCGGTGAGCCCCGGTCCCCCATAGCGGGCAGAGTATAGCCCTGGTCGGTTTTGAAGCGCCGCGACCTCAAGCCCTGAGTCATCGCCAATTGCAGGCAGGCCTCCCCAAGCCGAGAAGGCCTGGGCTTTAAGCATGGCGTTTTCCCGGTAGGAGCTGCCCGTCTCTTGGACCTCAGGCGGCGGCAGTAGGCCTCCGCGCTCTTGCACCTCCATCGGAGAAAGCAACTTGATCCCCAAGCGGTCCGCCGCTGTCTGCAGCTCTAGAATCTTGTGTTTATTACCGGATGCTACAAGAATTTCGCTAATCACACCTATCTCTCGAGCTTTGCAACTGCGTTCTGCTGAATCGTAAAGATCTCCTCTATGCCGGCCAGGCCTAATTCGATTAGTTCGCTTAACGCTTTCGGCTCTAGCGGGCCCTTCTCGGCCGTCCCCTGCACCTCTATTACCTGTCCCCGGTTATTAAAAACCAGATTTAGGTCAAACTCCGCTCCAGAGTCCTCTTCGTAACAGAGATCAAGTAACGACTGACCGTTCACCATCCCGACAGAGACTGCACCAATATTCGAAATCTCGAGTGCCGATGGGATAACACCCTGCAATTTGCCCCAAGCAATCGCTTGATAGAGCGCAACCCAGCCGCCAGAGATAGCTGCTGTTCGAGTGCCGCCATCTGCAACAAGGACATCGCAATCAAGCTGAATGGTGACTGGCCCTAAGGCTTTTAAGTCAACCGCCGCCCTGAGTGCTCGGCCGACAAGCCGCTGAATCTCAAGTGTTCTCCCGCCCTGCTTTCCGGCAGCAGCCTCACGCCGATTGCGGGTATGGGTAGAGCGCGGAAGCATGCCGTATTCAGCGGTAATCCACCCACCATCCTCCGGCTTCATCCATTTTGGAATCTCCCGAAGTAAGGTCGCCGTCACAAGCAGTTTGGTTTTTCCAAAACTCACCTCAGCCGAGCCTTCAGCATATGGACTTACTCCGGGGATGATAGTTACTGGCCTAAGCTCTTTGGGCGCTCTTCCGTCAAATCTGGACATAGTGTTCCTCGTGTTTCTACCCACCGATTCAGCCCCCTCATAGCATAAAATCAATCTTTTCCGCCCCTAAAGGTCGCTGTCTTGTTTTGGTATAAAAAATGGCGTAAAAATACCGCCAACCTTGGTGACTCTTAAGTGGTGTTATCTGGAAAATCGCATTTCGAGGGAGTTGTTAAAAAATGGGCGCCGTTAAGTTAAAATCAGCTGCAGTGTTTCTCCTAAGTTTTTGCGCTCTTTCTTCGATTAATCTTCAGGACGTAAGCGCCGAGGCCTATTCCTGGAAGGACAAAGACGGAACTACATTCTATGGCAGCACGCCACCTGCCGGAGCAGCAGATGTTAAAAAGCTCGCCGGTAAGGGATTCTCTCGCTACTCCCAGAGTAAGCTTTTAAAGCCCTACGCCGGAAGGAGTACCACGCCAGCACCCGCGATCAAGCCGATGAACGAGCGGGCAGCGCTAAGTCGCAGTTTGAAAGATGACAGTTTTTCAACCGAGGTCATACCCCCACGCCCTAAAGTTAAACCCGTCGTTGATAACGGTCTTAAACAAAGTGCAATTAATATCCAGCATGACGAGTCCAACCGAGTAACCGCTTGCTCTGTAACTTTAAGGAATATCGCGAACGTTCCAGCGACAGCAGTAACGGTAGATTTTGAATTTGAAGATGGGACTTTAGTTCCAGCCGAGGGTCCCACTTCAATTGACCCCGGTGCAGAGGTAACTTATAAAATCTCAGATACCCAGGTTCCAGTTCAGATTGCCATTGATGGCAACGGGAACGCTCCCGTGAAGCCCATTCCAAAAGTTGTTGTAAATGTTGGTTAGCTATTTAGCTACCAAACTCAAAAAGCACCAACTTCTCTTCGGGCTTGTCCGTCAAGCGGCCACCCGTTAATCGCTCTTTTATTACCCCCTTGAAGTTTTCATCTTGAGAGTCTATCCAACTCCTCCGTGCTAGATAAAGTCCCGGTTCGCTGGGTGTTTCAGCTAGTGGAATCATTTTTACGTGCCGTTTGTAATAAAAGAAAAACCCGTCAAACGATTCGTCCAACCGCTTTTTAACAAAATGTAGTGGCTCTGATTCTGGGATCACCTCTCGCATTGTTAGCGCAAAATCCTTATACGAATGGGTGTGCCCTTTTACCGCCAAGAGGACATTAGCAACTGTTAAAACGAGAGCTAAAAGCGAGAAGCAAGCGCAGGCTAGATAATCCGAGCGCTTGCAGCGAAACCCTTTAGCCCAGCAAAACGCTGCAAGCGGAAAGAAGATGCCAAAAATGGCACCTAGGGCCAGCGGACGCTCGGCAATAGTCGTAGTGACTAACTGAAATATCTGCGCTAGGTCAGGGTTTTTTACCCGCAGGGCGAGAGCCGACATGACAGCCTCGGAACAGCAAAATAGGGCGAGCAAAAAAATAAGGCTTAAAAGTAACCAGCCGCATAGATAAGCGCTTGGACGAATTCGAGCTCGAAAATCACCACCCGCGGCAAGTCCAAGCAGCGGTCCGACCCCTAGTGCAATTACTATCGAAACAGCAGGCAACAGCGGCAGGAGATAGGCCCGACGCTTGCCCGCAGAGATACTGAAAAAAAGGACTGCGGCAAAATACCAAATTAGCGCTGACTTAACCCCGAATCTCGCTCGGGCATCCTCTGGGAAAAGTTTAGTGTGGGATCCTTTAAAGTAATGCCAGATAACTATCAGGACATACGCTACGAACACCACAGACCACGGAGCACCCTGGTCGAAAATATTAACAAAATAAAAATACCAAGGTTTCTCAGTTATCCCTTCGCTACCTACGAAACGGGCGATATTCTCAAAGAATACTTGGCGCGCAATAAATCCATCTTTACCAACCTGCGCTGCAGCAAGATACCAAGGCAGTGGAATTAGTATCGCAAGAATCCACCCTGGACGCATAATGGATATCAGCGCACTCCACCCGAATTCCAGGATAGTAATTGAGCCTATTACCAGTACCGGCAGGGCAAGCCCAAGTGGCCCCTTGGCCAGGAAACCGAATCCACACAAGATGCCCAACCAGATGTAGTGAATTTGAGAAATCTCAGACAATCGTCCACTTCGCGATTTAACCAGTGCGGCTTGCGAGATCCATAGGGCAATTGCGGAAACAGCAAAAAAGGAAAATACCATATCCACCCGCCCATCGGATGCTAGATGAAAAAAACCGTAACTTGTAAGAAGCACTAGACCCGAAAGTAAGCCACTGACTACTCCTCCACCTATTACGCCGCCGAGAAACTGCCCCAGGAGCCCGGTAACCACAACACATCCAATCCCAAAAATTGCAGATGGAAGTCGCAGACCAAACTCATCGTATTTATGAAGGACACGAGCTCCCAGATATCCAATCCAATGAAACAAGATTGGCTTTGAGGGAACAATCTCTCCGTTTCGGAGTGGAAGAATCAGTTCTCCAGAACTGAGCATTTCGTTAACAACAACTCCTTCCCGACCCTCGGAGACCTGAAACACGCGGGAATAATCCAGAAATGGAAATATAAGAGCTGAGGAGATAAGGATTAATACTAGTGAGGGAAGGAAGAAAGAACGCACCGGAGCTTTTTGACCTCTACCGGCTTAATAAGTCAGAGCCAGTTCCGTGATGACTTAGGTTGGACCTACTACGATGTCCAGTCGCCAAAAACCATCGACAAGACGAGCACACTAACGCATAGGAACGATGTGACTTCAACAAAACTCACGATTCAATAACTCCTTCGTAAATTGAGCAACCCGGATTGGTAAGTTCTTTTTAAATAACAAGAACTTACCAATCCAGAGATAGTTATGGTTCACCCTGACAAATCTCGCAAGAAAAAAGAGTAAATTTTCTTAAGTAAATCGTGGGGTTTTGCCCTTTTACTTCAGGGCAAAGTTAACAGGCAGGGTGGATACCACAAGGAAGAGCCACAAGGAAGTGGTGGTCTATTCTTCGTCTTCGATTAGCGATGCATCTACTGTGAGTTTTACTGCCTCTTTGACTACAGGCTTCTTAGCCTCTGGAATGAGCCCCTCGGCAGCCAGCTTCTCAGCTTCTTCCTCGATTAGTTTGAAAAGCATTTCGCGCTCTGCATTTGTCATCGGGCGAGTTGGACGCCGTATCGCTCCGGCTCGACCTTGCGCCTGCGTCGCATCCACCTGATCAACATTTGAGATCTTTCCGGCCCCGGCAGTCTGTCCGGTGGCCTGGCTTCGTTCAACTGAACTTGCTCCACCTGTGAGCCCTTTTGTGCCATCTATTTTCTTAACCATACTCTCCCCCCATCTTCCCTAGGGCCTAAATAAACTTAATAACGCGCTACGCTAAAAAATTAATTCCCACTATCAATAATTTATTTCCAGCGAAGATTTGCAATAATGCACAGACTGCCACGGTCGCCGTCACCCCAAATCTAGCAAAAGGGGACTCCGTCTTTTCGCGCTTGAGCTGTTGCGCTACGGTGCGCAGACCCGGGCGGACCTTCAGCTTTTTAGCAATCCGAGCTTTGGGGTTATTTAATCGGGAAAGGACAAATGTCAAAATCTCTTTATGCTCACGGATGACTGTAAGCTCATCGATTTCCCACTCCGTCGCTAGAGCTCTCATCGACTGCCCCTTCCAATAGATCGCCCATAGAATTGATTGATGAACCGGCTCGAGCTCGGCAATTGCCACCAACATCTGCTTATACTGTGCAGCGTTTTCCGGATTATCCATCCCGGCTTCGCGAAACGCCGTCATCATGCTAGCGCTTGCCAATAATTGTCGGATAGATGTTCTTAGGGACTCCTCTCCGTGTTCCTCGGAATCAGATGCCGCTAGTGGCAATAGCCCATCTCGCAACTGCGGGAAGACATCAAATAACTGTGCGGAAAGTTCACGTGCCTCTTGGTCAACCGTGGTATTCGCCCCAACACCACGTTGCCAACTTTTAGACTTACGAGCTTCTTCAGTTGAACTCT
>CAYMWO010000011.1:0-31325 GCA_964393905.1 uncultured Bdellovibrionales bacterium
AGATTGTTGCGGAAGATAATCTTGGAGAATTTACAAGAGGAGGATAGGAGAGATGCGAAAAAGTAGCGCTGAAGATCTAGCAGACTCTCTACTTAGAACGCTTAGCTCAGACGAGCCGGCTACTCCGGCTCAGAATTTTACGCAAACTGTAATGCGTGAGTTGCGCATATTAGTGGCTGATGAAGCTCATAATTCACTGGCGGAAATCTCTTCTGGTGTTTGGTTTGGAGCCCGCTTGGCACTTTTCTCCGCGGCGCTTGCCGCAATATTTGTCGGCAAAAGCCCAGCCGATACCGATGAGATGATAGGCGGAATGTATTTAGTGGACCCGATTGGGATAGAACTCTCTCAGCCGGTAGATATTTAGTAAGGGAAGCGAAATTATTATGCCTAAAGCTAAGATTTATCTGGGACTCTTTGTAGTATTCCTTGCAGGTGCCGTCTGTGGAGGAGTTGCTACGGCCTCTTATCTCCGTTGTCGGATAGAAAGGGGGATGGAGGCTGGCCCGGCTGGCATGGGAAAATTTGTAATGCGACGTTTAGAGCGTGAGCTGGAGCTAAGTCCGGACCAGCGTGAACAGGTGCAAAGGATTGTGCAGAACACGCAAGAAAAACTCAGAGAGTTAAGAGTTGAACACGAACCTAAGCTCAACCAAATTATCGATGAGACTGTCGCCGAAATAAATCCGATTCTAACCGAGGGGCAGAGAGAAAAGCTAAAAGAGGTTTACGCGCGCGCTAAGGAACGGTTTCACGACCATGGAGAGGGGCGGAGAAGGGGAAGGCACGATAGAGAAAGTGATGGTCGACGAACTGGAATCTTTGGTCACCGCTAATAGGGGGTTATGCCGGACCCGATTGGGCGTTATTTGCCTTTCGCCCTGTGGAGAGCTCGTTCCATCTTCTGCACGATCACATCCATCGAAAACGGCTTGATAATATATTCACTGGCTCCTGCTTGCAGTGCTTCGACTACCCTGTCTTTTGCGCTTTCGGAGGTCAGCATAATTATTGGAAGCTTATCGTGAGTGGCTCTAAGCCCTTTGAGGATGTCTATCCCCTGCATGTCCGGTAACCACCAATCAAGGAAAACTAAGTCAAAGGTGTTTTTTGCTAAAATGGCTTGGGCATCTTTGCCGGTTTCAGCGGAACTAACTAAGGTGTATCCCGCCATTCCGAGAATCTTCTTAAGCATTAACAGCACCGCTTTGTCGTCCTCGACGACTAAGATTCTAATCAGCGCTTTGTTGCCTGTCGGGTCTTGCATTCTCGTGACGCAGCTTAGAAGTGCGGGTCAATGCTCCTACAGATTGGCGGAAAGCGCAAGCTAAGTTGGCTCTAAGCGAGGCCCTTTTCATCCATCTGCTGCTTAACCACCCTCTTACGCTCCATTGCGCTTTCGAGCTTTTCGACGAG
The DNA here is from genome assembly GCA_964393905.1 of uncultured Bdellovibrionales bacterium. Classification (GTDB taxonomy): domain Bacteria; phylum Bdellovibrionota_C; class UBA2361; order SZUA-149; family CAYMWO01; genus CAYMWO01. Next base: position 1,417 of record CAYMWO010000011.1, read on the forward strand.
TATTTCCTTGGTGAAAGGTTTAAAGATGTAATCCGTAGCGCCGGCTTTAATCGCCAACATGATCTTATCGCGGTCATTTTCCGAGGAGATCATGATGATCGGAAGAAGTTTATCGTTGGTACGAATTGTTTTAAGAACCTCAAGTCCCGAGAGTTTTGGGAGCTTCCAATCGAGAAAGACGAAATCCGCCAACCCGCGCTGCAGACGGCTCAGAGCGTTTAGCGGATCTTCTGTGGCTGTAACCTTTAGGTAACCAGCATCATTCAGCATGGTCTTGGCTAGGACCCTTACTGACGGATCGTCATCAACAACTAAGATACGAAGGCTCGCAGCATTTTCAACTGCCATAACTCCCACCGCTGGATGTTTTTTCCACAACTCCTACCTAAGTATTCGGCTAGTTTCGACAAATAGATTAGGGTTTGCCCTGATATCGGCCAAAAGCGCCAAAATGATGGACAAAGACTACAAACAAAATGACAAAACCCAAGTCTTTTCAGCAAATAACTTAAAAACAAGGTGGGGCTGAGGTTAACCACTAACCAACTATCGAGTGTAGTAAAAATCTGTTAATTCAGGTGAAAAGTGAGTTATAGCAAACAACATGACTAACCCTAGAATTGGATTTAATTTACTCATGGAGAAGGCAAAAGAATCAAACGTTTTGTTCCTGGGAAACGAGCCGACACGCGAGCTTTCTCAGCGCTTGGCTCAGGCCTTAGCGGGAGGTTCTGTTAGAGCAGGTCAATCAGCAAGCACCAATCTGGCAGTCAAATCCAATCTGCCATCGCAACTCAATCCAGCTTTGGGGCGGAATTTTCTTGAGGACGAATCAGACATCGTTGCCGCTGTTCCCGGAGAGGCTCCGGTCCAAGGCCTGAGCCTAATTCCAGTTAATGAGATAGCTATCAGCCCATTTCAGGTGCGCAGTATAATTGAAGCTGAAGAGCTTGAAGAGCTAAAGCGCTCGATTGCCGAGCAGGGAGTTATTCAACCCATTATCGTGCGCTCTATGTCTAATTCAGAACGGCCATTTGAACTTGTGGCCGGAGAGCGTAGGCTTCGTGCGGCTATTGCTCTTGGGTTGGTAGAGATTCCGGCGATTGCGAGAGTACTAACTGACGCAGAAAGTCTGCAGCTTGCAATCATTGAAAATGCTCAGCGGGAGAACCTCAATCCGGTAGATGAGGCTCGGGGCTATAAAAGGCTGATAGATGAGTTCAAATTTAGCCAAACCGAGGTAGCTGAGCGGATTGGAAAGAGTCGCGTAGCAATTTCAAACGCCCTTCGATTATTACACCTTCCGGAGGAAGTTCTTGCGTTTCTTATCACTGGAGAACTTTCAGCCGGTCACGGACGGGCGCTGTTAATGTTGAACGGCGTGGCTGATGCTGAAAAATTACAGCTTCGACTTGCAAAGCGAGCGATTAAGGCCGTGCTCTCGGTTCGCGCACTTGAGGAGTTGGTGGAGAGAATTAAGCTCCGGGGCGCTAACGAGGAGATGGAATCAGCGGAAAGCCCCGAAGAGCTCTCTCTAAAGCGCGCTGAGAAGAAGTTAGGCAGCTATCTGGGAGTTGAACGCGTTCGGCTGAGACTAGATAACGCCGGTCGGAGACAATTACAGGTCACTTTCGACACGGAGGTTGCCTGGAAGCGTTTTATGTCGAAAGTTCGGGATTAGTTTAATCCCAACCCATATCCCTGCGCACGGGAGGCAACTCTGGCATAGGCCTCCTCAAGGTGCGGCTCCACTATCTCTTCCAATCCCGAAAGTGGTAGTGGGTCTAACCGTTTTAGAATTGCAGCGGGGAGTTCGTCTGCTCGAATTGAGTAACTTAAACTCCATAACTCTTTTCCAGCGTTCCAGAAGTTGTCGAGCGTAGCGCTCAGTGCTGGGGCTGGGTGGTAATTTATCTGTTGCGACCCAAGGGAAAGTCCTGTTGGAGTGCTATCCCGATCCTCTCTTCTTCTACGGCGAAGTTCCATCAGGACCTCCTCCTGACCTCGCCCCCTGAGAAGAAAAATCGAGAAGGGATCCTCCTCTAAGCGAAATATCAGGCGCGCGATCGTGCAGGCTACAGCCTTGTGCTCTAACTCTTGATTCTCCTGTGGCTCACATTCAACGGTGATCTCCGTCAGCGACTCCGGGAATAAATGACAGCCGGACTCCGAAAAAATCTCCTCAATTTCTTGCGGCAGCTCCCGCGCTAAAAGTTTTGCTAAAAAGAATGCTTTAAGGGAAAGGCGCGAGAGCACCGAACTCCAATTGCTGTCTGTTAGCTGTGGGAAAATCAAATCAACTCGAATTGGTCGAGTTTGATCAAGCAAAGTTCGGCCAGAAACCCTTCCCGGCGAAACCGAAAAATCCAAGACTCGAGCCCCGAAGGACCTCTCCAGAGCATCGTTCACTAGTGAGTCGTAAGGACTGCCAGCAAAGATCTGGCGCACTTTAGTGGCGCACCAGTCCTTCTCTCGGGACTTTAGCCGAGGTTTCTCTGGCGCCGATTCGGAATCTGGTAAGTCGCCAGATGCTGCATCATCTCCAATTGTCTCTAATTTATCTGTCACTTATTAGCTCTCCCCTGACTCAGCGGTTAGTTGCAAAAGGTTACGCAGCTCAGAAGTTGACAGCTGAGTGATGAGACTCTTGGTCGAGCCGACAATGTCCTGAGCTAGATTCTTCTTTTGGCGTAAAAGATCGGAAATCTTTTCCTCTAATGTTCCTTTGCAGATAAATTTTCTGACCTGCACATTGCGCTTTTGTCCGATGCGGTAAGCGCGATCAGTGGCTTGATCCTCGACGGCTGGGTTCCACCACTGATCATAGTGTATGACCTGATTCGCTTGGGTTAGGTTCAAGCCGAATCCGCCAGCCTTCAGCGAGAGAATAAAAATTGGCGGACCATCATCTCGCTGAAAGCGATCTATCTGCTGGTTACGTGCAGCTTTCGAAAGCCCTCCGTGGAGAAATAGGACTTCCTTATCAAAACGCTCTTGCAGGTAGGGCTTAAGCAGCATTCCCATCTGGGCATACTGAGTAAAGATCAACACCTTATCTCCCTCAGCTATGATCTCTTCAAGGAGCTCCTCTAAGCGGGCGAGCTTACCAGAACGATCCGCCAGCGCCGATTGATCCTTTGAAAATAGCACCGGGTGGTTGCAAATCTGCTTGAGCTTGGTGATAGTCGCAAGCACTAGGCCCTTGCGGTGAATGCCCGAAGTTTCGTCGACCTGGGGGAGCATATTTTCGACAATGCTCTGATACAGGGCGGCTTGCTCTTCGGTAAGGGCGGTTAATACCTCCATCTCCATCTTTTCTGGCAGATCGTTAATTACCTTTGGATCGCTCTTTAGGCGACGTAAAATGAACGGCCGGACAAGTTCCGACAATGCCTGCGCCGCTTGCTTGTCGCGAAAGCGCTCAATTGGCAAGATAAAGCGCGAACGAAATTCTGATATAGTTCCCAGATATCCAGGATTCAGAAATTCAAAAATAGACCAAAGCTCTTCCAGTCGATTCTCTAACGGAGTTCCGGTTAATGCTAGGCGATGGCAGCGAAAGGGGTTTGCTGCATCCGCCATTTGTGACTGTGCAATACGACGCACGGCCTGGGTTTGCTTAGCGCCGAGGTTCTTGATGTTCTGGGCTTCGTCTAGGGCAATCCGTGCCCAGTTGACCTTAGAAAATAGCGCTTCATCGCGATAAGCCAGGCTGTAAGTGGTAATTACGATATCGGACTCTGAAGCTACATTTAAAAACGTCTGGCCCGTTAGTCGGCTTGAGCCGTGATGTAAGTAAGTCTTAAGCCCTGGAGTAAAGCGGCTGGCCTCATGCTGCCAGTTATCTAAAATCGACATTGGAACAATTAATAAAGTGGGCTCCGCTCTATTGGGATCAGAACTTGAACTCGTTTGTATGTTGGCCTGGCGCTCATCTCGTTCTTTGAGCAGGAGGGCCAGGAGTTGAATTGTTTTACCAAGCCCCATGTCGTCAGCAAGACAGCCACCGATTCCTGCTGTGCCAAGAAAGTTAAGCCAGGTAAGTCCCTCTAGCTGATAGGGACGAAGGTCGCCGAGGAATTTCTCCGGCTGTTGGACTTGTTCCAAGTTATGAACGTCTGCATCGAGGAGTTGTTTAAGCCACCCGCTGGCGCTCAGGCCTACAACGGGAAGGGAAATCTCCTCGTCTTTGATTCCTAACCCAAGTCTAAGCGCCTCAAGTGCGCGGATGCGAGAGGTTTTAGACTGGTTCTTAAGAAAATCAAGAGCTTTTGTTATTTTCTCCGGCTGTAATTCCACCCATTGGCCATTAACCTGCACGAGTGGAAGATTTTTTTTAACTAACAGTTCAAATTCTTCAGCGCTTAACAAGTTACTGCCGAGAGCAATTTGCCAGGAAAAATCCACAAGTTGATTTAATCCCAGTACGCTTGGTCTCGATGAGGAGGATGTCCCCTGTTCTGGACTAGACACAGTAAGATGCAGTCCAAGTTTGGTCGTCGGAGTGTTCCACCAATCTGGAAGAATCAGCGTGAATCCCGCCTCCTCCAGCGGTGCAGCAAGGTTTCTCAAGAATTGATATGCCTGAGGAGTAGTTAGTGAGATCTCAGAGGGCGAGACAGTTTCAAGGGCGGATTGTAGCTCTGGAAAGATTGAAGATGCTCTTCCCAGTTCCTGTAACAGAAAGTCTTCAAGGGATTCCACCGACATGGAACTTTGTTTTAAAAATCCAAGGTTGCCTTGCCAGAAATCATCTGCCTCAAGCTCCTTGTTAGGGTTTGCTGCCGACTGCAGTACAACCTTGAGGGTCCAGAGAGCGTTTTCCTGGGCCGCGTCAACATCCGCTATTTCTTTGAGGTTTGGCGGCAGAAGCTTAAATCCCACCTTTAATGAGGTGTGACGCTCGACGGGCAAAAGTGGCTGTGACCAGCGATCGAGTTTGTCACGTAAAGTTTTATACTCGATTGCGGGGCCGGTAAGAACAGGGTCCGCTGAAGTCAGACCTTTTAACCAATAGACAATCGATTGTAGTCTTGCTGAGCGATTGGCGATGGCATCAAGGGAAAAAAGCTCGTGAGACCTAAGAAAGCTTCGCACGAGAGAGTCAGCAGTGTGGCTGATAAAAGATTCTAGTAATTTTCCTGGCTCAATATCTTTACTCGCATCTAGCTGGCAAAGAGCGCGGCAAATTGGAGGCATCCCGTCAGCTAATATCTTCAGGCGCTCTCGGTCGGAAGTCTCTGAAATAATTGCCTGCCAGTGAGCAGCAAATCCGCTTGCTTCTTGTGATATGCCGGGAATGAAGCGACCTCGTGTAAGTAACTCTAAAACTAGTTTTGTAGCTTCAAGCCAAAAGCGTAGAGACTCATCAAACTTAAGCCCTGGGGGAAGTGTCGGAGGAAGTGATGTGAGAAATGCCAAGGCCGGCAATGGCTTAAAATACAAAGCTGGAACTTTCCAGGGTTCCAGCCTTATTTTGCCGGTTTGAGTTCTCTCTTCGGGTAGGATGAGATGCGGAGAGGTTAAAACGCCAGAATCATCAGTTGGGAGAAGTAGCTCAATCTCTCGAGAACCATCGGGCTCAAACTCGAGCAGATTCAGATCCGCCAGAAGTTGTTCGTTTGAACAGCTATAAGTGTGGATGCGCCCTAAATTGCTCTTTAGTGGAGAGTCCTCGCTTGAAACACACTCTCCCCAGATAAGAAGTTCACCAGAATTATCCCAAGTTGCCTGCCAAAGTCGCACTTATATCTCCAGATCTTCTCTATATATTGATGCCACAAAAGGAGTTCGAATCGATCCTCGGGCCAAACCGGACATTTTTACTTGGTTTTCTCTCGGACGGCAACTACTGTTAAGTTGAAACCCTCCACCGGTCAGTAGAAAAGAATCCATTTCCAGCCTTTAGTCCTGTTAAGTATCCCTATTGGGCCACTTTAATGATGTGGAGTTTCTCAACATCAGGTACTCTAGCCGAAAATTGGATTTTAGACTTAGCGATGAGGGCGCTAGGACTTATGGCGAAGAGCGAGAGAATTCTACTCGGTGGGGCAGAGCTCGTGGGAGAGACCTTAATCGGCACCTCTCCTGTTGGGCTTCCTCTTTCAGAATGGCTTACGTTTTCCTGGTTTTTCCCTGAGGGGTTTAATCGGGAGAAGTCCATTGAAACTGAGTCCGCCTTTATAGTTTACGGCGAAACACAGGCTTTCAAGTTTCCTAAGATTCCCACCAACTCTTGGTTAAGCGTCGTTGGGGCGGAACAAGCGCCGAGAAGTGCGTTTAATATCCTTTGGCGGCTGGCTTGTGAAGAAATTGACGATCACTCTGAGCTTGCCCCTGGAGTATATCAAGGACTCTTGCCTTTCACTCTTGAGCCTGATGGCCCGGTTTGGTTGAGCACCCAACCTGTTACGATGCCTGACAAAATGTCGCCTCCACAATCTGCTACTGGGGTAGCGATTGTTATGAAGCGACTACCGGAAACGGCAAGTCTTGCTAATCTGCTGGAATTCTCCGAACCCCTGGCCGAACGAACGCTGTTCCAAATTGCAAAAGTTCTAAAAAATTTTCATCACAGCGAACGCCACCTTGGAAGCAAGGAGTTTCTGCTTGATCCAGAAGGGACAATCTCCAACCATTTTCAACAGCGCTTCTGTGAGAGGCTGAAAAAATTTATCTCCACAGATGGCAATTTTCTCGACCCCTTTTCGCGACTTATTCTGCTAGAGACCAATTCATATTTAGTATCTTTTTTTGAGAAGCACGCCGATCTAATGTTCTCAAGGGGCGAGGAGGGATTTGTTGTGCCCGGCCACGGGGCGCTGAGTCTTGAGAATGTTTGCTTAACTCAGTTCGGGGAGGCGCGTGAAGGGGCAGCAATCTTAGGCCGTACAGCTAGGAATAGTTCGCTAAGGAAAGTTGATGTCCTCAGCGATTTAGCAGCGCTCACGAGCGAATGCCACGTGCGTGGTTTTGTGGAAGAGGCACAAGGCATTGAACGCTTCTATTTTGCCGAGAATGGTGATGCCTTTAATGCAGAACTATATCGCTTTTTCCTCGTGGTCAGTGCCTTGGAGCGGGCACAAGAGATAATCTCCGGAGCGCGTGAGTCGGAGATTCCACCAGGCCAATATCTCTCATATGCACTAAGAAAGTCTCTGGGAATCGAAGAGCCGTTTGTGATTTTTATCGCAGGGCAAGACAATCCAGGCAAATCGGCCTTAGTTCAGGGTTTGGTTGAACTGTCGTTAGCGACACCTATAAGCCCGGAACTAGTCCGCAGCTCGGTTCCGGATTTTGGAGAGCCGGAGGAGATGAAACTTAGTCGGATGTTTAGTCGAGCCGCTGCGGTTGTTGAGTTCGGTAAGGCCTGTGTTTTTGACTGGTCATTCATCCGAGAAGAGGAGCGGTTGCTATTGATCCGGTTTATGAATGATCTAGCGGTGCCTTGGATAGTGGCTTGGCATGACTCGTCAACGGGAGGAACGTTTTCCAATCGAAGCAATGAGATTTTGCATACACAGAACCTAGATAATCTAAACGGGAAACTTTTTCATATTGATTCATTCCTGGGACCACCAGAGAGCGCGCTTCTACTGTTAAGAGAACTAGCGCGTAGATCTCGCAGCTGATTCCTAACAGCTTAAATTTATTGGGGTTAGCTTTCTCTTTAACCAGTTGCCCGGGTAAAATTCAAACTCACAAGTTAAATCACACAGAAAAAGTGTTGTTAAACACGGAGAATAATTTTGCGCTGCGCGATAGATCTGTCATAGTCCAAACTTTGCCCGAATTGGTATACGGGTTGAGAGCTAAAACAGGAAGAAAAAGGAAGGGTTATGAAAGAATCAATTAACCGCGCTGTTGGAACAAGAGATGAACGAGGTCAGGGAATGGCCGAGTATATCATCATTGTTATTCTGGTTGCGATTATCGTGCTAGTCGGCATTAAGCTTTTCGGTAAGAGCATTATTAACCAGTTTAATAACGCGACTGAGCAGGTTGATGACCTGCAGAACGACTAAAAAAGTTTCCTGGAATTGGACTTGGTGGGTGGATTTGCTCTGAGCGGAGTTTAGCTTTGCTCAGGGTGGGTTTCCTTGTGATTTGCGAGTTCGGCTGATGGCCAATTACGGGACCACAAATTACGGAACCATCGGGTGGACCGAAAGTTGCGAGATAGCCATGGACGGGCTGTCGAATCCGCAAACAAAGTCCGCCCATCCTTGTCCGCGTCGGCGCTTTTTGAACTGTCGCGGCCAGGGAATGGCCGAGTACATCATTATCGTAGTTGTGGTGGCGATAGTAGTTCTGGTGAGCATCCGTTATTTTGGCGGTTCTGTTACGCAACAGTTCCAAAACGCGACGGATCAAATTGCGAGTGTGAGAGAGGATGGGGAGTCGTTAAGCCTGGAGAGCTTCCGATCTGGCAAAGATGGTAGCTCAGCTAACCCGGCCCCAGTGCTTTCAGGTGGAGATGCTGGTGGCAGTGGTGGAGATGGAACCGAGGCTACAACTTCCTCGGAGAGGTCATCATCTGGGGCAGGGGGGAATGACAAACTGTCCGCACTCAAGGCGGGTGGGGTCGGCAGTGAGGAAGTTAAGCCAATTGAAGAGATTAAGATCGATTGGAAACTACTTCTTATAATAGCGGCGATAATAATTGCCTTAGGAGTTGCGCTAGTGCTCCGAGAAGCGAAGAAAAAAGGCCCCAAGAAAGATAAAAAGAAGGCCAAGAAGAAATTCAGCCTTTTTAAGGGTTCCGACAAAAGCGAGTCCGGCCAAGCAATGGTCGAGTTTGTCTTTTCTGCGATCACATTTTTATTTGTTATCCTAGGCGTTATTCAATTAGCACTTGTTTTAAACTGCTATAGCCTAGTGCGTTATGCTGCGTATAACGCCGCCCGAGCTGGAATAGTAAACGGGGCCGATCTCACTAAGATGCAAGAAGCCGCCAGAGTTTCTTTGCTCCCGGTTTTCCCACGCCACGGGAGAGCCGATCAGCTGCGTAGTATTACAGAAAATTACCTTGCGGCTAAGGCCACCGATCAAGCCTTGAACATGACCTACTTCAATGAGCCAATTACTAAGGTTCGAGTCATGGACAATCTTGGGCTTGCGACCAACCAAATTGTTACATTTGACGATCCGAAAGACGCTGACCGATCCTATATTACAGTGGAGGTCAAGCACCTATACGAGCTAGTGATTCCGCTGGTAAATCGCATTCTGTTTTATGTTTATACAAAGTACCGTTCGGGAGAAGGGTATCAGGGACAGTCGCTTGATAACCTGTCAAAAGTCACAGACCAGAGAAGAAGGACGGGAGATTTTAACGATATCGAATATCGAATTCCGATTGTGGCATATTACACTATGAGGCTCCAAAGCGATGCTCAGCCGTTTTAATAAAAAATTTCTCTCAGTAATTAAGGCCGACGGCTCCGAAGGACAGGCTGGGCAGGTGTTGGTAATTGGACTGTTGGTGGCTTTAGGGCTGGCTATGGTGGCCTTTACCGTTGCCAACGTCGGCTTGATGGTAGCTGAAAAGATTCACGTTCAAGATACGGCAGATGCCGCGGCCTACTCTTCCGCAGTTGTGGAGGCGCGCTATATGAATCTGAGTGCGTATATAAACCGCGCGATTGTTGCCAATTATAATACGATGGCTTTTGATACCGCGCTTTGGGCTACTGTCATGGGACATGATCACGGGCTAGCAGTTGCCGCAGCCGTTGTTTACATCATTGCGACCTTACTTACGGTTACCCCTTTTGCAGCACTTGCCCCTGAGGTGGATATGGTCGCTGACGGGATTGCGGCTGTGCACTCTCCGCTTCATAGCTTAGACAAGGAGCTAAAAAGTCTGTTCTCCCAGGCTGAGGACACCAAGTTCAACAAATATATTGAGATGATCAACACTGATTTTCTCAGTATGTACCAAGGCATCCTCTATGCAGCGATGCAATCATCTCGATACAATATCGCTCAAGAAGTTGCGCAGAAGATGGACAAGGAGATCAAGACCTCCACTATCTTGGGGCTTGGCGCGGAGACAGTAAGTGCCGATGAGCTGGCAGCTGCGATGGACTATATTATTGATGATCCAGATAAGAGCGGCGGCGTTACCTCCTTTAGCAGCTCATTTAATAAGATGATGGGCAAGGATACAGATCACGAGGATGATCATATTGTATTATTGGGAGCGGTTACTGAAGCCTCGCTGGATAAATTCACTGCCGGTCGAACCCGCGAAGGAAAAAAAGATACCCTTAGGAATTTTGGCTTACAGAACCTGATTCCAAGTTGGATTGTGAGTATAATAGCGATAGCGGAAGAGGCTTCATGTTGGGCGGATTGCACTTATCATCCATGGAGTTGCAGTTGCGGCAGTCAAAATTTCGATATGTCAATTGTTCTCGGGGCGGACATTCGTGAGCAACGTGAAAATAAGGCCTCCGAAACGCACGTTCCTTTTATTGCCAATAGGAGAATGAGAGAGGCCAACTTTTTTGGAATTAGGATGAATAATCCCGTGGGTGGGAATATGGGGGCCATCTCCGACGCGGGATCTTCGTTTAGTCTGGGATACTCGAGTTCTCATAAGAAGGGTGACGTTGAAATCCAAGCCAACGATCCAACTCACGAACTTAAGGATTTCGACGCGATTCGGTTTGGTCAGTGTATGATGGCCGACGGCTGTAAAATGAACATGCTGAATATTATGATGGGCGACTTTTTTGGGGCTCTCGTTTGGGATGCAGACGAGCATTGGGATGGAACATTTGATACAGAGCCGGTTGATTTTGCCAGCCTTTACCCTCCTGGTGCCTATAAGATTCCACTATATATGCTAGACGGTTTTCCCGATCGTTGGGACCCCGGAGTGCAGCGCTATGACTGGAAGATAGATTTGAATAACGTCGGGTTCCCAACTTATCACTATGACGCTGCCAACGCGGAGAAACGCATTGATGGCAACGCTCAAGATGGGGACGTCGGAAATCCAAACGATAACAACGTCTTTACCGGACCGTCTCTCGGGATTGTTGCGATAAAGAAGAAAGAGGACGTTAACGGACTTCGCGGACTTGGGCTTGGAAACGAATACGCGATTACTGCCGTATCTCGCTCCCAGGTTTATTATTTGCGAAACCCGAAGCGGCCTGATGAATTGCCAAGTTCGTTTAATCCCCACTGGGTAGCGCGACTAGCGCCGCTTGATAGTGATGGAACTCCAATTGTGCTGCGAGAGGGATTGCCATTTTTGGGTAGTAAGGGTGTACCGATTAAGCCCACGCACTAACTGAGCATATTCAATGAATATAAAAAGAGCGCACAAAGCAGAATCTAGCCAACTCCTCGAGCAAGCCGGCCAGGCAATGGTGGAGTTTGCGCTTCTTTTGCTGGTCATTATGACGCTCTGTGCCGGGATGCTTTATGTTAGCCGGCTGCTCACCTTTCAATTCTGGGCACAGCAAGAGTCTAGATTGGTAGCTTTTAATCTCGACTGGGTTGCTCAGAGCGGAGGAATTGACGAATACGCTATTGTCAGCGATGGAGCGAAGCTCCATCAGCCAAAGGTGGTTCGCAAACTTGACTCAACTCACAACGGAGCTAATGACGGGTCAATCTCTACGTTATTAACTTCGCTCACGGCTGATGATCTTACTGGGGTTCAATCGAATGTAAGTTCGGTTCCAATCAGCGAGATGGCGGATTCTAGCTTAATGCTCGCTAGCAATCGGTCTTCCCTGTGGTTTTCTCGAACCAAGGATTGGCTACGAGGAATTGATCGCAAGTTGCAAATGGTTGATTCTGCGTTTGCGATACAGGGGCGGGATCTATCCGGCGAGATAGCCGCGGATGATTTACCAGCATTTGATGCACTTTCTTCGGCAGAAAAGGGGTTTATTGCTCTCCTAGAGCGGGTGAATTTCGGTAACGGATTTTGTCGCGGAATGAGCGACTTTATTAGTGGTAGGGGCTTTGATCCCAAACAGACAGTATTTAGCGGTTCGGAATGTGCTGGCAATTATAATTTTGCGTTTGGTCGATACCTCGCACGCAATTTTGATATGCCGAACTTTACGCGCGAATATGGCCTTCATTTGCAGTCAGGAGTTGGACCAGGTCCTGCGCTTCAAGCAACGATTGAAGAGGTTGTAGCCTCAGAATTCTATTCATTTTTTGATAATACTGTAAAACAACAGTTCCCGCAGGCACCGGATTATATCAGCGATCACCAGAGTGAATCGAAGAACAACGTGCTCGGAAATGATTACGACCGAATGGTTAACGATGCCCGATATATTGGGGCTTCTAATACGCTCTCGGATATTAAAGATGCGATAAACAAAATTATTAACGCCAATGAAAGCAGCCACAGTTGGCAAGATGGGCTTAGCTTAGAAAACGAAATTAATAACGTTCTTTACGCCGATGGAGACAGCTCTGGGCTTGGAGGCCAGCTTGGATCTTGGCTCTCCCTTAGTTATCTGCCAGTTCCGCCCACACTCAGCCCTGCTGCTGGCGGAATTTTTGCGGGTCCGATGCGTAACGCACTGGCCAACGAAAGCTCTGATTATATTGATGAGCAGATTGATCAATCCAATAAAATGGTTCGCACTACCTATGAAGGCGATAAAGGACTTCTGGGTGTCGCAAGGAGACGATTCTCTGCCAATAAAACCCTCGAGAGTCGTTTTTATCTAGTCACTCAACCCTGGCACATTGAGCGTCGGGAGGGTGGAACGGGCAACTATCGAGAATTGGGCGGTCAGTTTGATTTAACGGATCAACCTACGGACGAAGGGGTGTTGCGACGCCGTATTCAGGGGTTATGGCTCTTGCCATCCGATCCTGGAGCGTTTCTCCAGCCACTATTAGATCTCATGCAGGCGGCCGGCGCACCGGATCTGAGTGGAGTTACGGATGTTATGGGTGTTGTTAAGGAGCCACTCCAACTGGTGAAGGATTTAATCGGAGGAGATAATTTTATTAACCAATTGTTTATCACACTCAAAGATTTTGCCGGAATCGATTTAAGTCTTCCGCTTCAACCCGCAGTTCGACCAGTGGTCTATCCGAACACCGTTGAGCTTAAGGATGATAAGTTGATGGGTGGAAGTCCTAGAGACTTCGGCAACTACATTAGTGAACAGAAGGATTGGAAGGATGTTAAGCCCGATCCAGAGTTCGATGATTAAAGAGTTATGAACATGAATTTAGAAATATTTCCCGGCACCAGTGCCCAGCAGGATGATCGGCTTAGGTTGATTTCATCTAAGCGGTTTAATCTTATAATTGGCCTATCGGTAGTGGTGCTCTCTTTTGCTTGGGGTTTCGCCTCGGGGCTTACTAGAAAGGTTTCTGACGCACATGCCTCGGCGGACATGGCAGCGCGTTTCGGATCCCTTAATGCAAATCCTGACGCGGTTCTCAATCGACTCGAAGTTCCACCTGGGACAATTGCTGTGCCAATTGGCAATGATATGTCGATTAACGGACGGCAGTCAGAGATGCTTACCTTTATTACAGACCGTGGGGTTCAGGATATTCTTCAAAGTCAGGTGAAGAGCTGGGAGTCTCGCGGATTCTTTGCGTTCGGTGCCACTGGACAAAAGCGCGGAATGGCGGTGGCATTCGATCAAGATACCGGAGAACGATATTCGATTTCAGCATGGATTGTGCCCCCGAGTGTTAGAAAGGCGGTTTCCTACGGCAAGAGTGTGCAGGGGATAATAAGCGTAGGAGATGCAGGAGAAGCTTCGGTGGTTCGTCCGGATGAGTCTGCTGGGGAAGTTCCGGGGGTCCCGATAATGCCAGGTGGAAAGGGTGGGACGGTTGTGAGTTCACTAGAGGCGGATGGAAGAAGCCAGACCGGCTCTTACACCAACCCAGGAACGGTCGCTGATAGCGCGGCATTTTATCGGGAGATTCTTAATGCAGCTGGATGGCAGGAGATGAGTTCCGGCCCCCTGCAAGTATCGCAAAATGGATTTGTGCAGCTTTCCTTTTTTAGGGGAGCAGAGGAGATAGTATTATTTATCGCACCAGTTAGGGAAGCAGGGCGTAACGGGAAAACCTTAGTGACGGTCACCCTTGGTCCCCGCCAATTTAGCTTGCCGGTTCCAGTGGGATAATCATTGAAATTAATGATGGGTTTCTATATGCGACTGACGAAATGTTTTCATAGTTTTAGGCCGGATACCATTCAGAAGACCGACAAAGCTGAAGAGGGCATTTGTCGAAATCAACTCGGTCAGGCGATGACGGAGTATGTGTTTCTAGTAGTTGTGGTCGGTCTTGTATGCATTCCTGTTTTCAAATGGCTCCCCGACGCTATTCGAGGATATGTCCGACCATTTTACTACGTTGTGTCCCGCCCAATTCCCTAGCTGATACTGTAATCTTCTCATTCAATTTCTTGATTCGATTCAACTAATCGGGCAAATTGGACTCCGCTTGTGGCGCTTAGAATGCCCAGAAAATTGTTTAAATTTTCTGTTTGATTTGATGCATCTGCAGAACCTTTTACCAAGAAGAGGAGCTAGCTAGTGCGGGGGCGATCAGCATCATTGATTTTGAAGAATTATATACTTATCTGCGCCGCAAATTTTTGATCTAAAAACAGCAAACTAGGGTGGGTGGGAAATCGTGAACACAAAACCAAAACAGCTAATCATCGCGGTTGTTATCGGCATCGTCGCGCTATTTGTAAACAAATGGTTCATTGATAGTAAGCTTGATGAGGTACGGCCGAGAGATAATATCTCCGTTATGGTTGCCAAGCGGGTAATTCCAGCGGGCACTCCTCTTAGCCGTTCAATGTTCGATCTCAAAAGCGTTCCTAAAAACTTTGCTCCCAAGAGTGTAATTACAGGCGAAGCCTTTTCCTCGACAGAGGGCCAGGAAGCCGTATCTACAATTCTCGCCGGAGATTACCTGATGGAGGCCTCAATTGGCGCTGGTGGTGTTGAGGGTGGAGTGCTTTCCCAGCAATTAACCGGGGACAACTCCCGAGCAATTACGATTCCCGTTGACGAACCAAATTCTCTTTCACGCTCAATTGTCACCGGAGATCGAATCGACATCATTTTTACCTTTGCTGTGCCGGTGCTTAATCAGCAGATGTCGACGTTGCTGTTCCAAAATATTCCGATTATTGCAACTGGTTCATACTCCGTTGCTGAAGAGCAGCAGGGTGGTCGTGGGCCAAAGGTGAGAAACTATGGAACAATTACCCTTAAGCTATCAGCTCAGGAGGCATTACGGCTAAATTACGCCCGTCAAGCCGGTAAGATTAATATCATTCTTCGAAACGGTGCTGATAACGCAGTCATCGATCTTCCGGCCGTAGCTGGAATTATGGATCTTCTATCCGCCGCCGATAAGCAGGCAATTGATCGCATGCTTAAGCTTCCTGGAATGCAGGGTGGTGATGGGGAAAAGATGAAGGAGCAGATTCGCGAGATGATGGAACTTCAGCGTAAGCAGCAGGGCCGTCCACCAGCTCCAGAGCCAACAAGGTAGTTCATGTCAATCATCGTTAGAGTTGATTCCGCAGTTCCGGGGAAGAGCTCGGGGGGAGTTTCCAAGACGTTCCTCAAAGATGAGGTAACCCTTGGTCGTCTCCCTGAGAATGATATCGCTCTATCTTCACCTAGTGTCTCTGGAAGGCACGCTAAGTTTGTTGCCAAGAAGGATCCGAACGGTGTTCCCGTTTTATTTGTTCTAGATGTCGGCAGTTCTAACGGAACCTTTCTTGAGGAAAAGAGGCTTGTTCCAAAGGTTGATACGCAGCTTGGCGTTGGAAAGCGACTGCTAATAGGGGAGTTTATAGTTACAGCTGAGCTGTTAGCTTCTGAAGAGAAGAAGCCAGACTCTGGAAAATCGGAAACTGCATCGGCAGGTCGTCCGACTCGAAAGCGTCTTGCTGGCGGCGATGAACTTTTTGACCAGGAGCTTCAACTAAAACGCCGAGTACATGACAAGCTTATCGAGCGACTAGATCTAAGGCGCAAGGATATTGCCGCTCTTAGCGATGAAGATCTGCGAACTAGGGCTCAGAGCGTAGTTGAGCAGATTCTCGTCGATCTGCGCTGGGAGATTCCGGTTGGACTCGATCGTGAGCGGGTTATTAAACAGATTCTCGATGAAGCGCTCGCTCTCGGACCGCTTGAGGAGTTGCTTGCCGATGACACATGCTCTGAAGTCATGGTTAACAACTTCCAGCAGATCTATGCGGAGAAAGGTGGGCGGTTAACGTTGACGGACCTGCGCTTTTCAAGTGAGCAGGCGGTCCTTGCCGCTATCGAAAGAATCCTGGCCCCGATTGGACGGCGCATTGATGAGAGCTCCCCGTTAGTTGACGCGCGATTAAAGGACGGCTCTCGGGTTAACGCCGTAATTCGGCCGCTAGCATTGGCCGGCCCCTGTATTACAATTCGGAAATTTTCACGCGATCCACTAACGGTTAAGGATCTGGTTAAATATAAGTCTCTATCACATGGGATGGCCGGATTTTTGGAGCTCGTGGTTAAGAATCGCCTTAATGTAGTTATCTCTGGCGGCACTGGTTCTGGAAAGACAACTCTCCTGAATGTTATCTCGAGCTTCGTCCCGAATGAGCAGCGAGTTATTACTATTGAAGACGCAGCGGAGCTTCAGCTCCCGCAGGAACATGTGGTTTCTTTTGAAACCCGCCCCCCAAACTTAGAGGGCAAAGGTGCGATTACAATTCGCGATCTTGTTAAGAACTCTCTTCGTATGCGTCCCGATCGAATCATAGTGGGTGAGTGCCGAGGACCTGAAACCCTCGACATGCTCCAAGCCATGAATACCGGCCATGACGGATCAATGACCACGGGACATGCCAATACCCCGGCGGATATGATTCGGCGTATGGAGACCATGGTATTAACCGCCGGCCTGGATCTCCCAGTGCGAGCTGTGCGCGAGCAGATAGCCAGCGCGGTTAATATAATTATTCAACAAACGCGTTTTAGTGAGGGAACGCGTAAAATCACTGCCATTACAGAAGTGGTTGGTATGGACCTCGATGAAGGAACGGTGATGATGCAGGACGTCTTCGTATTTCGTCAGGACGGATATGACGAAAATGGTAGAATCCGCGGAACTCATCAGGCCACAGGCTATGTGCCAAAGTTTTTCCGGCAACTCCAAGAGCGAGGACTACCAGTGGATGCTTCGGTTTTCCAACCGGGCTCGTCAGGAGAGTAGATAGCTATGAGATATTGGAATTAAAATTATGAGCATATCGGACAGCGGCATTCAGCTTACTCTTTCACTCTTTGTCGGGTTTGCCTTTTTTTATATCGTTTATGTTGTGCTCTCCGAATACAACAAGGCTGTAAACGACTTTAAAGAGCAGCAAGTGGCGGGGGGAGACTCCGGACTTGCGGAGTTATACGTGCGGATGTCACCCGAGATGTTTTTCTTTTTGCGGGTCGTTGTCGCTGGAATGGGTTTTATGATCGGCCTGGGAATTGGCAGTATGATTTTCGCAATTATCCTTGCCGTCGTCGGGTTTATCGTTCCCGGATCTGTGCTTAAGAACCTGCGTTTAAAACGGGTAAAGAAGATTGAGCAGCAGCTTGTTGAAGGGTTGGAGCTATTAGGAAACGGCCTTAAATCTGGACTGACATTACAACAGGCAATAGAGCTGCTGGTGAAGGAATTCCCCCCGCCGATTTCCCAAGAGTTCGCTCTGGTCTTGGCTGAGAATCGATTGGGAATTGAATTTAACGACGCCCTTAAAAATATGGCAGATCGTTTAAACTCTACTATTATTCAGATACTTGCCTCTGGAGTTGCTATTACTAAACGCTGTGGTGGTGACCTGACGGTGATTTTTCAAAACATTGCGCAGACCATCCGTGACCAGGCGACAATTGAGGGTAAGCTCGATGCCGTGACTGCTCAAGGGCGGTTTCAAGGGTTAATTTTAGGCATTATGCCGTTTGCTCTGATTGTGATCCTTTGGTTCGTAGATCACACTCACGTTGAAACACTTTTTGGGTACACTTTGGGGATATGGGCCGTAGTCTTGGTGTGTGTAATGGTATTTCTGGCCCAACTCTGGATGCGAAAATTGCTTGATATAGACGTTTAGTGCGGAATGCCTGAACTCAGTTAGCTCATTTTAAAAGGGTGATACATGACAGTCGGCGTCGATTTACTTCCTTGGCTCCTTTGTATCTTTACAGCGGTCTCTGTCTTTTGGCTCTATGCTGTGCTGTTTGGCCCAGAGCCGGCAGATGTCATCGGCTCGCCCGGTCAACTAGGTTCCCAGCGAGAATTTAAGGGGATATTTCTTAAAGTCTTCGGCAATGTGATTGTTGTATTAGGAAGTTTAATCAGCACATTGCCCTTGGGCGCTCGACGCGAACAGCTAAGGAAACAGCTAATATCTGCTGGAAATCCCGGAGGCCTTTCCGTTGACGAATACTATGCCACCCGGTTTGTGGCGATGGTGCTTGCGGTTTTTGCGGGATTATTTATCGATAACGAGATTGAATCATTCCCGATGATCACGTTCGGTTTGGTGGCACTTGGATTTTTCTATCCGAATATTTGGATTAAAGGGGTTATTCAGCAACGCCGACGTAGAATTTTTCGAGACCTGCCGGATATATTAGATACCTTACGTTTAGCTGTAGACGCTGGACTTGACCTAAATAGCGCACTCAAGGTTGTTGCGGAAAAGGGGCGGCGCGGTCCTCTGATGGACGAGCTCGAGCGTGTAGAAAAGGATGTAACCTTAGGCCGGACAAGAAAAGAGGCCTTTCGTGGTTTCGCCGATCGTATCGGGATGAGTGAGATAAATGCCTTTGTCATCGCCTTAATGCAGGCCGATCAGCTCGGTTCAAGTGTCGGTCCAATCCTTAAAGTTCAGGCCGAGATGGCGCGCACTAGACGGTGGCAGCTTGCTGAAGCTCTCGTTAATAAGATGCCGATGAAGATGCTAGGACCGCTCGTGGTATTTATCTTCCCAGCTTCGTTTATAATTTTATTTACCCCGCTAATTATCCAGTGGATGCAGAGTGAGTAAGGGCAGTTAAAATGGGCCGTAAACTGGATATCATGGTGTTAAGCGGTGTCAGTACCGGAGACATCTTTCACTTTGAGCTAGAACCGGCGGGTTCGATTGTTATTGGGCGTGCACCGGAATGCCAGTTGATGCTTCAGGACCCGATGGTCTCTCGAAACCATGCAAAGATTGAGCTTCGGGAAGACGGTTTCTTCATGTCTGATTTAGGAAGCACCCACGGGACATCTCACATGGGATTCCCATTAAAGAAGGGCGATGAGTTTGCGCGCAAGCTCACCGGTGGTGATGAGTTTAAGGTGGGCGAGGCATTGTTTAAGGTTGGTTTTGAGGATGTGCAGGTTAAGCCAGCCGCTGCTCAAGTAGAGGCAGATACACCAAATCCGAATGATACAATTATTGGTAGACTTGACGGCAAGTTACCTGGGTTCATGCATAAAGGTCCGTTTGCCAAGCCTGTGGTTCGCTATGGAACAGTGGCGAGTGTGGTGGGGCTACTAATCTTTCTTCTTTTATCAGGTGGTGAAGACAGCTCGGCCCTGCCGAAACAACTCTCTGCCGTGCCGCTTTCGGTCCCGATGGAAAAAGTAATCGGTTATTGGCCTGGCCAGGGCAACCAATCCGATCGGTCCCATCTTGATAAGGCACAGTTCCAACTTCCAGCGGCGGATCTTGTGGTTGAGTTTGAGTACCGCAGCGAGACCCCGGTCGATTGCTTAATAGATCAGGCATTAATTGAAACATTCCCTGTACAGAATACAGATTGGGAACATCGACAGGTGTTAGTGCGCGACATTCATAGCGGCAAAGAGCGCCGACTAATTTTTGATAGTCGTGATTTTCCTCGCAAAGAGGGCGAGAACGGGCCTTTAAAGCGTTGGGGAGTTAGGAATGTGAGAGTCACGCCGGTTACAATCAACAGAGATGAGCCGGTTGAGACCCTTGTTAACGCTAGTTTAGCACTATCGGATAGAACAGATCAGGTACAGGAGGGGTTGTTTGACTTTATCCGAGCTGTGCAGAACGCTATTCTTCGTGCGTCGGATGAAGCTAATATTGATGGAATTAGTTTTGACATTCCGGTCGATTTGCCTTGGCCCGCGATGATTGAAATTCAAGGCAGGCTTCGGGGCATCCTTGATGAGCGCTCAACTCAAATCACACCTGAATTACAGAAACGACATCTCGATGGCCTGTCAAAAGTGCTTCGGGATTTAGAGGCCGAACTTTGGCGGAGAGTGAATCGTAAGATGCGCGAAGCCAAATTCGCCATTCAGAGCAAGGAGTTTATCGTAGCGCATGATGCGCTTTTGGCAGTTAAGCAGATGTTCCCCGGGGAGGATGACTACCGTTGGGTCGTAGCTAACAGAATGTATATGGACGAGAAGGTAATCCCCAAACGAGTTAGACTTAAACCGCAAAAATATCGGAAATAGACTTAAACCCCCATGCTTGAAGTAACAGTTCACCTAACAGATGGTTCCGAGAAGTCTTTCGTGTTCGACAAGAGTTCGGTTATGGTCGGGCGCGGAGCGGGAAACGATGTTCATTTAGAAATTGGCGGAGTTTCTCGTTATCATTCGCGACTCTCAGTAGATGGCGAGCGCGTGATTGTTGAGGACCTAAACAGTACTAACGGAACATTTCTAAATTCTGAGAAGGTGCAGATCGGCGATGTATCTCCGGCCGACCGCATTACGGTAGGAGACGCGGTCATCACCGCTCGAATTATTGGGAGTCCGGTAGCGGAGGAGGAACTTCCGCCAGCAGTTTCCGGCCCGAGTCAGACTTTTATGGGTAAGATTTCATTCGGCGGAGAGGCCTCCTCAGAAGCTGAGAATAAATCGGTGCCTTCTGGAGCCGCTGAAGTTAAAGAAGATGAGGATGAGGGGAGTGGTGTTAACGATAGTTTTTATTGGAGGTCCCTTAAGAGTTTTCTAGCCCCTATTTGGCCATATATTATTGATGATTCAATCTCCGAAATTATGGTTAACGGCCCAACGGAGATTTACATCGAGTCCAAGGGGAAGCTTTCGCAAACAGATGCAAAATTTACCGAGGATCAGTTAAAAGCTGCCGTTATCAATATAGCGCAGTATGTCGGTCGACGGGCAACAGAAGAGGAGCCGTATCTGGATGCGCGACTACCGGACGGGTCTCGCGTTGCCGTACTGCTCCCTCCCTGCTCACGTAAAGGAATCTCAATTGCCATTAGAAAGTTTGCCAAAGAGAAGCTGACGCTCGATAAACTTTTAGGTTTTGGCTCAATCTCGCAAGAGATGATTACATTTCTCTCGGCGGCGGTGGTGCTTAAAAAGAATATTATTGTCTCCGGTGGAACAAGCTCCGGAAAAACATCGTTACTGAATCTAGTAACTGGCCTAATACCAAATGACGAACGGATTATTACGATTGAGGACTCCGCGGAGCTTCAACTGACCCAGGAACATGTCTTGCCAATGGAGACAAAACCACCGGACAAGAAGGGGCGGGGGCAGATAACCATTCGTGATTTGGTAAAGGCTTCTCTCCGTATGCGCCCTGATAGAATTGTTGTCGGTGAGATTCGTGGTGGCGAGGCGTTAGATCTATTGCAAGCGATGAACACTGGACACTCGGGTTCGATGACCACGCTGCACGCTAGTTCCCCACTACAGGCCTTAACTCGTTTAGAGACCTTAGCGTTATTCTCGGGTCTAGAAATCCCGATGCGGGCTCTTCGGGATCAGGTCGCCTCAGCGGTAGAGATTGTCGTGCAGGCAGCTCGATTGCCGGACCATAGCCGTAAAGTTACCCACATTTCTGAGGTGGGTAAGCTTAAGGAAGATGGCACTTATGAAATGCACGATATTTTTCGTTTCAATAGAACAGCTACCGTTGATGGTAAGATTAAGGGAAGTCATATTTGGACCGGTTATGTGCCCACTCTGATAGACGAGATGGAGCTTGCCGGTCTTACAGATGCAGTAAAACTTTTTAATAAGGAGCACTCTAGGAGCTAGATTCCTGGAGGCTTTGGATTTTCGGTTACCCGTTAGCGCGAAGAAGAGGAGTAGGTCTCATGGTGGATTTCCCAAAAGAGTTTGGTGGTCGATTCGTTGTTCAAGGTGAGCTTGTAAAGAGGCCTAGTTGTTTCATACTGAAAGCCACTGATAGAAATTTGGGCGACCGCCCGGTTGCATTGAAAGTTTATGTCGATCGGCCTGGCTCAAGGGCAGATTTTGTCAGCCGCTTTGACTCAGAAATCTCAGCTTTGCGCGGAGCTTCCCACCCGGCCCTCGTTCCGATTATCGCCTCGGGAGTTGAGGATAACTGGTTCTATATCGCCATGGAATTAATTGAGGGCCCAACTCTCAGGGATTACCTAAAGGATAAGGGACGTGAAGCTCACGGGGGGGCGTTGGAAATTGAGAAGGCGCTAGAGATATTTAACGAACTGGCCCTTGGGGTGCATGAAATTCACTCAAATAAGGGAGTTCATGGCCACATTGATTCTCGGGCCGTGCTCTTTAAGGGGGAGAAGCCGTGCCTAGCTGGATATTATCCAGCGGTGGTCAGTGAAATTCAAAAAGGAGCAACTTCTGACGGCCGTACATTAATTGAGCCTGGTTACATCGCGCCAGAGCAGATTAGTAATTCAACTGGGGTGGATAAGCGGGCTGATATCTATGCGCTTGCTACTTTGCTCTTCGAGATGACAACAGGCTCTCGACCATTTAATGCCGGGAACGCCATGCAGCTGGCTATGATGCGACTAAATCAGGCGGCTCCGTCACCGGCAAAAAGTAATTCTGAAATCTGGCCACTACTTGATGCAGCGATCCTAAAGGGACTGGAGAGAAATCCCAACGATCGGTTTGGAACAGTGCTGGAATTGGTCGACGCCGTTACTGCAGGAAAGAAGCCGCAGAAGAATCCTCTTGCCGCATCGGGAACTCCGATGCCTGAGAGAATTGGCGGAACAGAAACAATCGCCGTTTCGATGTCAACGGACTCAATAAAAGAGATATTAAAGGCCCACGATGCTAAGCAGCCTAAGCAGCCGGCAGCAGCATCGGCGACCTCATCAAGGGAAGGAGTTACCTCTACCATGACGGGGCGCGCGGCTGTCATAAGCGAGGGGAATCGGGCGCTTGACGTAAACGCTACTTCAGCTGGAATTCCTGTTTCTAGCCTTCTCCCCGGCAGCATGATGGCCCTCACCGGTAGCATCTCTGGTAAGAGATTTACTTTGGAGAAGGGGACAAACATGATCGGCAGCGACTCGATGTGCGAGGTTCGAGTTGAGGGTAAGGATATTCCAAAGCGCTACGCAGTAATCGTGCGCCGAGATAAGGATTATTTCGTGGGACCCCTCTCGCCAGCTGGAATTACGATAAACGGCAAACAGATCGTTGATGAAGAGGAAGTTAAACTTTCGCGAGGTGATGTTTTAAATGTCGGAGATGTCGGGCTTCGATTCATCGCCCCTGGGGAGGTGTTCACGCTTCAGCAAAACGTTGCGGATAGGGTGATTGATCGACCCAAGAGTAAATTAAACGCAATTATTGGTGGTGTTGCGGTATTGGTAATGATCGCCTGCGGCTCGGTTTTTTATCTCTATCAAGAAAATGTTGCAGAAAGGAAGGCATCCGAAGCACAGAAAGCTGCACTTAAGGCCAAGGAGAGGGAGGCCGTAATCGCCAAACTTCGGGAGGCTGGGGATAAATTTATGAAGGACGGAGCATTGGTTGAGCCCGTGGGGGCCAATGCTCAGGAGAGTTTTCGCGCAATACTCGAATATAATTCTGAAGACAGCTACGCAAAGCGACGACTGAACGAAATCACTGAGAGGCTTCAGGTGTTAAATGCTGAGCAAAAGCAAAAGAGCCTGACTCAGCAGAAGGTTCAGCAGCTTGTGTCAGCGGGAGAGAGGTATCTTGCAGCGGGCGATTTAATTTCACCTCCGGGGAAGAATGCTCGTGATACCTTTAAAGAGGTGCTGCAAGTGGATCCTTCAAACGAACTGGCACGGACAAAGCTGAAGGAGATTGACGTCAAGCTCGGCGATCTCCTTGGTAAGGTCAATACTTATATTGCCAGAGGAAAATCTTATATGGAGCTCGGGCAATTTACAGCGCCTCCGGGAGAGAATGCCTTTGAAATGTTTAAAAAGGTTAAGGAAGTGGATCCCACCAACGCCGAGGCGAATGATGCGCTCCTTGATATGGCTGCAAAAAGTATATTTGAAGGGGATCAGGCTAAGTCTAGAGCCGAGCCCAAGGCGATGCGAGAGTCTTATCTGACAGCGCAGGCCCTCGGAGTAGATCCTTCATATATTGAGCCACGGCTTAGAGGTGCTGAGCTGATGGGAAGATCTAAATCTGCCGTAATTATCTACGATAAGCCGAACCAGGGGGTTGGTGCGGATGATACGAGTGGTAACTATTTAAGCACATCGGAGATTGAGCGGCGAGTTGCGGCGCTTGCGCTTCGTGCTCGTGGCGCACAAGGGGATAAAAACCGGAAATTCATCGATTTACAGCGTATCGGACGTTAGTGCCGAGAGAGTCGTCCAAGAGCGGAATTTTATTACCCTGTGAGTGGGTTATCTTAGCCTCGGTAGCGCTAACACTTTCGCTGTACGCGTTCTTCGGAATTTCATTACGTTATCCTACAGCAATTTATCTCCGTAATATTAAGGGCACGCTTCTTGGTTATGTCATGGGAATTTTGCTCATGGCTCTAATCACGCGATTAGTTGATATAAGAGAGTCCCGTCGAATTAGGGCCTACATTCCATGGAGCCACACCTGGAGTGAATTCAACAATCGCTATCTGGTGTCGCGGTCGATAGTCTACGATCTTCGGGTGTTAAATGCGTTAACAATTTTATTTGTTGTTTTTGTTAACCTTAAACATCTCATTCCGTTTATAAATTCCAGTAACTATGATTTGCAAATTATAGATTTTGAAAGCGTGGTCTTCGGTCATCAGCTCCTTAGTGGACGGCTTCATGAATTACTGACTGTTGGAGCCGCACCATTTCTTAGTCAAACCTATACTGTATGGTACGGCTATGTCAGCATTCTGATTTACTGCATAGTATTTCAACGCTCACGTCTCTTAACGGAGCAATTCGCCGTTGCTTTTATGCTGATGTGGTTCCTTGGAATTATTATGGTTTACTGTTTCCCAACCTGGGGTCCTTGTTTTTCCTTGCGCCAGCACTTTACTGTATTGCCGGAGACAGCTGTAAGCAGAATGCAGGCCGACCTGTGGAAGGATAAACTTTATTTTGACAAGTTTCCGCATGGATCTGTCGGTCTATTTTTGATTTCAGGGCTTCCAAGTTTGCATTTTGCGGCGACCTTGTTGGGCAGTTTATATCTTAAACGGATTCATCCCTTGCTTTCAGCTCTCTCGTGGAGCTTCGCAGTGTTAACCTTTATCTCGACCATATATTTTGGCTGGCATTTTGTTATCGACGACCTGGCTGCGATTCCGCTTGTGGCGCTTTCGATTTTTTTAGCAAAAACGGTCTCTAGAGAGGATTCGAGGTGAAAACCGAGCCTTTTTCAGGTCGTGATTGGGTTCTATTTATTATTTTTGCGCTTATCTCCTGTGTGATTGGCATCAAGCCATTACTCGACCCTGACTTAGGCTGGCATTTGGCAGGGGGGATGTGGATTTTGCAGGAAAAAGCTGTGCCCGTAATTGATCCATTTGGGATCGAGAGTCGCCCTTGGGTCTGTTACTCATGGCTTTTTGAAATTGTTGTGGCCGGTATCTATTCGAATCTTGGTTTCGCCGGGCTTCAACTGTTCCAGTTCTTGCTAATACTTGTCCTTTTTCTAATAGGTTTTTCCTTTCTTCGAGTGCTTTCCCAGGAAGGCCGTAGGGGAAGCCGCAATCAGCTCGTCTTCGTATTAGCACTGGGGCTTTTTGTGCTTTTTACGACTCCAGTCTGGCACCTTCGACCACAGCTCCTGAGCTTGATTATCTTCATGCTGGTAGTTGGGATGTTGGAATCTAGAAAGGAAAGTCTTTTGATATTGTTGGGTCTTCAGCTGATTTGGGTGAATATTCATGTGTTTTGGGTATTCATGCCACTGCTTATAGGCATCTACCGAGTCCTGCCTGCCCTTGCCGCGCGTAAAAGAGAAGAGTTCTTTAAGGGATTTACTTGTGCTGCCCTGCTCTCAATCTGTGGTCTTGCGAGCCCTTATGGACTAGAAAACATCCGCGTAATTGCCGCCTATGCTTTTCATCACAGAATCGCCTACGACCTAATCGCAGAGTTTCAACCACTTACAATGAAGTTGGGATATCTCTGGGTCCTTTACTTTATGGTTATGGCAGGAGTGCTCCTTAGACTTCAACGGTTAGCTCGGGAGAGCTCCGAGTTGGTAGTTGTATTTATGCTGTTCTCGTTGCTCGCACTTTTTCAAATTAAATATCTCCCGTATTTTGGCGTGGTTGGCAGTTTGCTATTGATGCGCTGCTTCGGCCTTGGTTTGGGGGGGCAGGCCAGTAGTCAAGGTTCGAACATGGTGGGCGACACGACAGCAATAAGCTGGAGCGCCGGCGAAAAGCTACGAGTCGGGGTAGCGCTAATTTTGTTTGCGGTCACTCTGTTCTTAATGATCGAAGTTCCTGCGCCCATCACAACTCGTAATTACGAGTTAAGGGAAACTGTCTCTGAGATATATTCGAAGCTGGGACAAACTACAGGGGTGGTGCCAATACTCAATCATTTTGACGATGGCGGGTGGCTGGCACTCTGGTTGTTTCTAGGGAAAAGGGAGTTTCGTTCGCCTGCAGATTTTCGCACGACAGTGGATGGCAGAACTTTGGTCATGGGAGAAAGGCGACTGGACGACTTTAATCGTCTCCGCTTTCAACGAGAAGGCTGGTGTGAGGTGTTGGCTAAATGGAATCCCGCCATTGGAGTATGGCCGACAGAATCTCCCGTGGTCCGCTCGTTACTCGGGAACAACTTGGCTAATTCCACCAACTGCTCAGGTAAGTGGAAAAGTGTTAGGTCCTTTAGCGTAATCTCATTAATTGAACCTAGTTAAGCCGCCAGTAGCTTAACTAGATTATCCCAACTAGCAAGCTTCTCCTCGCTATGTCCGACTTTTCTCCGTCCTCTACCGCCTGTATATCTTTTTACAGCGGCTCGAAGTGGTCTTTTTACATCCTCTCTTTTCTTTCCCTGATCTTCCTCTTCGAGGGAACCCTTAAGCATCTCTTCGAGTTTAGACAAGGCACGGGTTTTAACCCGCGAGATATGACACCGACAGTAGTCGAGTTCATCGGCCACGTCCTTTAACGACTGTTCGCATACGACATGTCGAATTAGCACCTGCTGCTCAAGGTCATCAAGGTTGGAACAGCTCTCGCGAATCTGCTCCGCGAGTTCACTTTTCTGTAAAATATTTTCAGGGGTCTTGCTCTCGACTAGGGGAAACGGCCAGGCTGCAAATTGAGCAGGGGATGAGAGACGAAGGTTGTATTCATCCATTACAGCACTTGTGCCTCCGAGCGAGCGCTCGTGGATGAGCTTGGAAATTTCCTTAAGTAGAGCGCCACGAAGGTGATAGTAATAAAATGTTTTAAAGGCCACGTTCTTGGATTTATCAAAGCGAATTGCCGCCTCACAAAGTGAGATATCGACGATACTGGTTACTTCATCACGTCGAATTCTTACACGCCAACCGTATAGAAAACTCCAAGCCAGTCTTTGTCCATATTCTCGATGTTCGAGAATAATAGTTCTTTGCTCTTCCAGTGATAGAAGCTGCGGTACCGGTTCCTTTGACTTTCTCTTGCCTTGATGTGCTACGATGTCCTTATTTTGTACAGCAGGTTTTGTAACCTTGCTTGCGGTTGATCGTGAGGACTTTACTGCTTTAGCTCTCATGCGCACTCCTAATACCAATTGCCTAATGTATGCCGAAAAAATGCCGAAAAAATGACCGTGCTTTTCGCTTCAGATCACCTCGCTAGCGACTTTTGCCACCGGGTTAATCAACAGCGTTCTTTGGGTGTGAACCTGAAACTCGTTTGGGGGATTTGAAAGAGCAAAAAAGGACATTTTCGTGGGTATTTCCCGCTCCTTATTGAGCCGGAAGCGCCGAACCTTTATATTGTTATGCTCATCTGTTTGAATCTGTGCCTATCAGCGGTAAACATGGTAGGAGACACAAATAACTTAGAGTTTTGAGCCCCTTAGAAGTTACCCCAGAAGTTACTCCGCTGAAGTTTGACCAATTTTTTTCAACTGGAGGCAGATGTTCAATCGAAAGGAAAAGCCAGTCGCAGAGGAGCGCCAGCCCTTGGCTCAACCGACTGTTCGAGATGGGTTTATCATTCTAGAGGCCTCAGGGGTCAGCGTTGAAGAGTCCTTTTTGGGTGCCATCTCAGATGTGGTAAGCCCGCTTAAGGTTTTTGTGATGAAACCTGAGGAACTATCGACAAAGAATGTAAACGGGGCTTGTCATGTATTAAGCCTCTTTCTGACACCGTCCAAGTTAACACCAATACTCGAGTTACTTAAGGCAGAGCGAACTGCAGCGGGTGACGGTACACCAACTTTAATCATCGTCGTAGGTCTCCATCAGCTGAGGGATTATGGCCGTTGGATGCATGAAATGGCCTCCCAAGAGAAGCTCAGCGGTATCAGATTGATTGCCGCGGCAACATTCGCTGATATCCCCTCGGCTCTTAAAACCAGACTACAGCCGGTGCGGGAGACCAACGTGATTAAAATGCCAACCTCGCCCGAGGTGGACAACACTGAGTTTAAATACTTTTACGCGATCAGCCCCGAACTTCGGGCGCTCGTTAAGCTCATGACAGAACTGGCGGAGAATAATGTTAGCCGCATTTATCTCCTCGGTGGTCCTGGGACTGGAAAGACGTCCATCGCCTATTATTATTGGTTGCGTCGAGGAAAGGGAAATTTTGTTGCGGTCAATTTGACTGCAGAAAGTACCGGGGATAAGGCCTCGATGAAGTCCTTACTCTGCGGCCATGTAACAGGTTCTGTTGCCGGGGGCGGCTCGCGTGAGGGTGCCTTGGCGTTTGCTGGGGATGGGGTTTGTTTTCTCGATGAGAGCCATGGCGTCACCGGAGTGGTGATGCAGGTATTGATGGAGGTCTTAGATAGCGGGCAGTACCTGCCATTTGGTGCAACCAAGAAGCGAGCCCTGGAGTGTGCTGTAATTTTTGCCAGTAACAGGAGTTGGGCAGCGCTGCGGGATATGGTGAATCTCGACGAGCACGCAAGGCTAGGTGCAACGCTCGTTTATATTCCCGATATTGCGCGACGCGAAGAGGATTTAATCGCGGTTATTGCCACCACGCTTGCTGGGTTTGAAAAGCGATTTACTTCGTGGCAGGTTCCAGAGGGGGTTAGCCCGGAGGGGTGGGAGTTACTTAAGAACTGCCCGTGGCGTGGCAATACTCGCACATTGATGCGCGTGATTGAAACGGCGACAATTACAAATGCGAGCTCTTACTCGGCGGCACCGGTGCTAGGTACCGATTCGTTGAAAGTTGGAATCGATCTTTGGGAACCCTCCGAGCATCAGAGTCTAGAGCTCTATGTCTCTGCCTGAGGTAACTATTAGAATTTTCAGCGGGGGACGTGTTGAAGATTACCGTTGAATCCAGTGGAGCACTAATTGCTGAGAAAGCCCTGTGTGCGAGCACTTTTTGGAGCCGAACTAAAGGGCTTTTGGGGCGAAGTGGGCTAGGTGCAGGTGAGGCGTTGGTTATATCTCGGTGCTCAATGGTCCATATGTTTTTTATGCGCTTTCCGATCGATGTAATCTTTATCTCAAGTCAGAAC
>CAYMWO010000012.1:0-29986 GCA_964393905.1 uncultured Bdellovibrionales bacterium
TTACTATCAAATTCACCGTCTAAGACCGATTTTAGCATGATTCTTTCAGCGCCCAGGGAATCTTCAAGATAAAGTTTGGCTACCCCTGTAGCCTTAAATCCCGCCAGCGTTGAAGTTGCTCTTCCATCTTTCTGATCAGTGACTGTAAGCCTGTCTGCTAAGACACGCTTTATCCAAACCCGCTCCTTAACTCCGGCGACAATCTCCTCTGGTTTTAAGACCTGAGGTCTCGCTGTAGTTATGTCTAAGGAGATACTGCGGATGGCAGACCCTTCGGCCAACCCTACGCGAATAGTGCCGGATATTGTCTCAGAGGACCACTTTCCAGAATAGAAGTCGATTTTCTCTGATGGGGCAGGAGCGGAAATTTTACTGGCGGTTAGGATTTTCTGTTGCTCTACAATTAGCTTCTCCAAATCCTTTTTTGAGATGCTAATAACCTCTCCTGTTTTGCTTGACTGGGGAAGAATCAGCGAGAGCATGGCAATAGCCATGAAAAATATAACTAGCGCCACAATACGGGGAGAGAATCTATTTGGCTTATGAGCTGGAGCAATCAATTCAACTGCCTCAGGAGCACTATTCGGGCTGGGAGTCTTAGGCTCTCTCGGTTTGCCCTTCTGGAAAGCCTCCGAGAGAGGGCGCTTCATTGGAGGGAGCTCAGTTTTATGATCGTTATCGGAGGTGATAGTGGAGACGGTGTCCCGCGAATTATCCGCGTTTGGCTTATCTTTAGTCGAAGGGGTCTCTAGTCCGCGAGAAATGGCTGGCGCTTCTGGTAGTGAAGAGAGCCTGTCGAAATACGATTCTAGGTTAGGAAGTTTTTGTTCTGGCTGTGCGGCTGTTTCATCTGCTTCGATATTCCGCGAAGTTGACTGTGAGCCGATAAACGGTTGAAGGTCTATATCATCCTGTTCCGGCAAGAGTTCAGATTCAGCACCAGCAATAGAGTCATCCAGCATCTGCGAGAGCTCCTCCAATGAGGCATCCAGCACTCGTGGTGGACCCCCAGCACTGGCGGACTGCATCGAGTCGGTATTTGACGACGGCGAGGCTGAATTTGAGCGAATGCTCGGTGAATCATCTAAGCTCAAATTGGAAAAGTCGGGCTCCGAGACAAACGAGTGATTATCGGCCTTTTTCTCCTGATTTTCCGAAGTCGGGGACAGGGGAGCGAGAGAAAACTCAATCTCCGTCACCTTTAACTCATCCTCATGACAACCAGGAGATAAGGGAGAGTCTGGTAGAATTTGAGCTGCCAGCGTTGCCGGGAACTCCGCGCTCATGTCGCGAAGTTCACCAGACCTTTTCCAAACCTTCTCTGCTGGTTCAGTAAATGGTGAGTCCTCAGCGGATTGCGGATTGAATCGGCTCGGCTCCTGGTTAAGGATTTCCACAAAAGCGCCGAGCTCTTCAAAGCTTTTTCTGTAGAGCTCTGCCTGGGCGTTATCAAGTCCACTTTTTAGAATTACAGGCAGGTCACTAAACATGGACTCAACTGTCTGAGTTGTGAGTTTGAGCTCTGCGCACAATCTCCCCATCAACGTGCGTCGGCCTGACTCAGTGCCGTCTAGAGCGTCGTGCAGAATTAATAGCGACTTTCCCATTTGCTAAATTATCTCAGCACTCAGTTTTTCATCGACAATTTTCAAAAACTTTCCTTTGAAAACGAAAATCCGGCTCCCTAGAAACGATAACCCTATTGAGGGCCTCTCCTTAGTGCCCGGCCGTGGCGGATTAAATTTCTAATAACTTATCGGCATTCTTATGGATTTTATTAATGGATACATCAGACTCGAAACGGATTTCTCATATTCTACTTAGCTACTCGTTTAAGCACTATTTTAGTCGGCCTAAACTCCGGGAGATTACAGGTATTTTGCTGGAAAACCCCGAGGGTTGGGAGATAGTTGGGCGAGAACTTTTGTCGGTGAGGAAGGAGGACTGGGAGCGAGCTGGGGAGGAAATCTCACGTGCCGAGGCTAGTGGTGTGAGAGTGATAAATATATTTGATTCAGTTTACCCCACGCGCCTTAAGGCAATCCCTGACCCACCGGCGGTGATTTTTCTTCGGGGAAAATTGCCGGAAGAGGGTATCGACGGCGGGTTTCTTTCGTTGGGGATAGTTGGAACAAGAGAATGCACTGAGACTGGAGTAGGGGTTGCCGCGCGCTTTGCTGCCAAGCTCACTGCGTTGGGTGGAGTCATCGTAAGCGGGATGGCCACGGGCATTGATACGGCCGCCCATTACGGAGCGTTAAACGGTTTTGAAAAGGTGAAAACGTCTAAAACAGGCGAGTGCTATCCGGGGGTCGCTGTTTTAGGGACTGGATTATTACTTCTTGGTGCTCCTGAGCGACACAACCTTGCAGCGACGATTGTTGAAAATGGCGGCGGGATTATTAGTGAATACGCAATGACTGTCCGGGGAAGTAAGGAGAGTTTTCCCGCGCGAAATCGAATAATCAGTGGGTTATCTGATGCGGTGCTTGTAGTGGAAGCGCCGCTAATTAGCGGCGCTCTTATAACTTCGCGACTGGCATTGGAGCAGGGTAGGGAGGTCTTTGCTGTTCCCGGTTCTGTCTTGTCGGAGGCTAGTGCTGGAACAAATAAGCTTATCCGTGAGGGTGCGCATGCGGTGACAAATCTGCGTGAATTGTTTGAAGACTTACTTCCAAATCCGGTGGCCGAGTCTTATCTGAAGCGAATTCGTGAAAAGGAGCCAGCGAAAAAACCTAGAAAGAGTAAGGAGCAGTCGCAAGGTTCTGAAAGCCCAACAATTCGAGCGAGCTCAATTCCTGAAATTTTTGTTAACCCCGAGGAAAGAGCACTAGCGCATAGAGTGATGACAGAGCTCTCAATCTCGGGGAGCAGGCACTTTGATTTTCTTGTCGAGAGGCTGGGCACCACGGCGTCGTCATTAAGTGGGGTATTGAGCGTACTTGAGGTGGGCGGCGCCCTCCGTCGGCTGGAGGGAGATGTCTTTGAGGCAACGAGCTAAGCACATCAAAGTAGAAAAGCTGGTACTGCGGTAAAAATCGAAAGATCCGGGAGCTTGTTTATTGGTTAATCCTAGGGAATCAGCCTACATACTTTCTCGCAGCTCAATCAGTACCTGGTCATAAGCATCCAATTGTAGGAATCCCACACGCGGGTATTCGATATCAAGGATGACAAATAGGGTAATGCTCATGATGACGGAGAATGAGAGAATATGAAGCCAGTTGCGACGTTTCTCTTCTGCCATGCTGTAACCCGCGAGCATTGAGCATCCCAGCCCGAGAGTAAATAAAAGACCATAGATAATAGCGGGAGGATGAATCATGGCGGCCATCGTCCGAGTTGTCGCAATATCTATCATGTTGTTTAGCGCCGGAATTAAAAGTTTAGCACCGTCGGGGTGAACGTCGGGTTCTCGGGTTGCGGCCAGCGCTTTGGTCCAAATCTCGCGCTGAAATTCTTCAGAGTGCGCAAGTTCAGCTCTGGCTGCGGCAAGGTCCGGAAGTTTGCGATATACCATAAGCCGGGAATCTAAATAGCTACGAAAGAGTTCGCGCAAAGCAGGCTGGGCGCCTTGGGGCAGTAGATCGAGGCGCAAATACGCGGTGCCGATGTCATTAGCCTCTTGGGCAATAAGTTGTCGCCGCGAGTCAAAGCGCGATGTCCCGCCAGAGAAAGTAAAGGCAATTAATAAGCCAAGTAAGGCAAACAGCGCGCCATCTACCACACCCTGCCCAGCCATCGCCTTCTCAGGATCTTTGGCCAGCTCGCGTAGCCCCGCTCGCCTACCGAACTCCATCATTAGTAACATCCCAAGCAGGTAGAATAGGGAAAATAATGGCGCGGCGACTGCTAAATTCATCTGAGCGTTTACCTTTTGAATAGCATCATTCTTACTTAGCGCTACGCACTAGTTTAACCAGCACCAGTGTTAAAAAGTGGTAACGTTTAGAGGGTAGGGAATTTAGATTTGATTTATTTGAAATTCAGCCGGCCTCGACCGTGCGAGAAATGCACGATCGAGACAAGCTGAACGGTGACGTAATCGCGTGATTAGCTGTTCTTCTTCGCAGCTTCATCGGCCAACGAGAACTTCAGGCCCTCTGCTCCGAAGGAAAGCTTAATTCCACGCTCTACTCCGTGAAGATTAATCTTTACACCTTTCTCATTTGCCATAGTAGAAACCTCGCCACCAGCAGCAACTGCGGCGCTAGTTTTTAGGGCTGCATATCGGCCTTCGAAATCCTTAATATCAGTTAGGCCAAATACTTCGCCTGAGATATTCTTTCCAGAACCACCGACTTCCCCAACGCTGAGGCCGTTGTACTTAATATCATAGCTCTTGCCGTTAAAGTTAAGAGTTCCGGTTCCCCATTGGAAGCCAACTCCCAATGCCGCTGAGCCACCAGATAAAGTTAGAGTAGCTGAAGGCTTCTCTTCAACAGCCTTTGTCTCTGCGAAAGTGGATGAAGTTAAAAATAGGATAGAAACTAAAGAAAGCACGAGTGCCTTAAGAATAGATCTACGCATAGGGAAAATCTCCAAAATAATAGGTTTAATAGAACTAGCTCGGGACAGATGCATGATAAGCACCATCACCCGGTTAGGCGCTAAGTACCATCTAGTATTTAAAAAGTCACGCAACCTACGGTTAATAACCTAAAATCGGTTGCACATAAATGATCCTCAGTAATTGAACCGGTAATTCCTCATTTTCGATTCGAACATAGTGATTCTGCAGAAGAGAAAACGGATACTGTTTGGCCTCCACGGTCTAAGATTCGCCGTATGGCTCAAGTCGCAACGATTCTGTTCTTGAAGACGTCGCCGAAGTTCGCTCGTTCGACCCGCGTAGAAGTGCTTAGGCACATTCTCGCTGTTCAAAATGTAGACGTAGAACATAACTAGAATAAGCTCCTATTCTAGTTATCGGGGATTTCAAGATAAAGTTTCGTGCGGTGCGGAAGATTTGCTCGAATTAGCCCGCTGACTTCGCACACCTAAATCCAATATGTGACATGCCCGTATCTGGTGGGGTTCCCCGCCGTGCAGATGGTCTATAGCTTTCACAGTAACTAACATGACATAAGAACGAGCCACCCTTGGTTACACGCTCCTCCTGTAACGGATTCATTGGGCTCCAGCTCTTAGAAGGTCCAGCTGGGTTGTGACAGGAAACTTCATCACTGCGCTGCGCATAAGTGTCCGGCCTGTACCAATCGCTACACCATTGCCAAACATTGCCGACCATATCGTAGAGACCATAACGATTGCTAGGAAATGATTTAACTGGCGCGATTCCAAGAAAACCATCCTCGCCCGTATTATGATAAGGAAATTCACCCTGCCAAGTGTTCGCCATATATTTACCATTAGGCATGAATTCATCACCCCAAGGGAATTTCTTCTTTTCTAAACCACCCCGCGATGCAAATTCCCATTCTGCTTCTGTTGGAAGTCGTTTGCCCGCCCATTTAGCGTAAGCCTCAGCATCAAACCACGAAACTTGGACAACAGGGTGCTTCATTCTTCCCTTCAGATCACTTGCGGGACCATCCGGATGTTTCCAACTGGCACCTGGCACCCAGCGCCAGAAATTACCCATATCCCGTAAATCTACTGGGCCGCTGGAAGGTGCGAAAACCATAGAGCCAGGCACAAGCACACTATCATCCGGCTTTGCAGTATCAGGCGGAAGTTGCTTTTTTAGCTCCTCCCAATTCGGCTTTCGCTCCGCTGTAGTAATATAACCAGTCGCCTTTACAAATTTTTCAAACTCTTCATTAGTGACAACTGCTTCATCCAACCAAAAACCATCAACCTCGACAAAGTGAGGAGGACCTTCATTTCTGCGGCTACTGTTATCCTGGCTTCCCATGGTGAACTTTCCACCGGGAATCCAAACCATACCCTTTGGCGCAGGCGATAAATGCGCAGCCTGATCCCCCCAAGCCGCTGAAGCAAAACTGCATAGACAAAAAAGAAAAGTTAGAAATGTTGTGGGCCTCAATGCTTCAAATCCCATTCTTTAAGTTTCTTTGCAGCAGTTCCGTATGGGCCGAGCTGATATACGGACGCACCTGCGGGTGAGAAAGTAAATGATTTAAATGGCTCAGCAATCATCTTATCCAGGTAATCTTTCGGGGCAACGCCTGTGCTAACGTGTGGATTGAAGTTCTGACCGGACATCTTGGGCACGAAGGTTGAAACATACTGGATGATGGCTGCATCGGTGGCAGGATTGTCATGTGGGGAAGTGAACGCGCCGATTGTGCCTGTTGCTTGCATGAAGGGCTTCGCTGCCGCGATAACGTTTGCTTGCAGCTCGAGAATCTCCGGAGCTGGCTTGGCGCATATACCTGCAACTCCTGTATCACCAGTCGGTGCATAGTAATATTTAAACGCTTCAAGTTTAAGCGCCGTGATGTTGGCTGCCGCAAACACCTTATCGACCGCGGCATAGAGCTTATCGAGATCGGTGGTGCGCACAAAACATTGCAGCAGTGTAATGTGCGGCATATGTTCCGCATCCAGCGCAAAGCCCTTTGGAAAGACGGATAAGAGTCGTTTATTGCTGGTCGCAGCATGTTTGAGCATAGTGGCGTCTGGCTCTAATAGAATATCAATTGCGGTGATCTCTGACGGCGCTGGATAGACGGTCTTCCAGTCACTTCTCATGCTAACAACACTCCAGCCCTTCTCTTTGGCTTCATCAAGGCCTTTATCAAGGCGGGCTAGTTTGTCCTCACGGTCATAGGCATACTCCCGTGCAGCATCGTCATGGTGAACATAGAGGCAGTAGCGCGAGCCGCTGCCGGCGCAGGTCCACTCAAGCATCTGCTGATCGCCATCTGAGTTACCAAACGCCATGATCGGGCGGCGACCGATGTGACGGTTGATACTGATGACTTTGCCGTCCTTGTCATCATTGAAATTCAATTCCGGCAGCCGCCATAGAACAGGCTTTCCATCACGCAGTTCATACTTCGTCTTCACACTACTACCGATGACTTGCTCGGGCACAATGCCGTAAATTTTCTCCATCCAAGGACGCATGAATTCAATCCCGCCGCCGGAAACTACGAAGGTCTTAAAGCCATTAGCGCGGAGATAGGTAAGCACTTCGAGCATGGGCTGGTAAACCATCTCAGTGTATAGCTTGCCAGTTTGGGGATGTTTTGCCGTGGAGATCCAATCCTTCACGATCTGCTCAAACTCTTCAGTCGTGTTGCCGGTATGTGTGGCCATTACAAGTTCCATGAGTGCGCGTTCACCGCCAACCATCGCACCCTTAAAATCACCTCTGAGGATCGAGGCGAAAGGCTCGGTGGTTGCCCACTCAGGATGCTGAGGAGCAAGTATCTTCACGCGGTCGATCACGAAGTAGAGTTGCGTAGGTAATGGCTTCTCGGACCAGAGAGTTCCGTCATTATCGAATACGGCGATACGTTCAGGCATCGGTACAAAAGAAGGCGAGCCTGACGTTGTAATTTTTTCGACAAAGGTGATGATTGATTGCTTGGCTTTGCCTTCACTCCATGATGGCAATGGGTCGGCAGCACAGGCAATGGTTGTCGTAAAGGATACCACTGCGAAAAGCACAGCGATAATGATGTTATGAATGTGCTTGTTTTTCATTGCTCTCATCCTTTGGTTAAAAATTGGGTAAAACTAATCACTCCACGAACCTTTATTTACCTATTGCTACAGTAGACCGAGATTCCAACTCGGCTCTCATTTGCATCAATTTATTTATCCACCCATTAACCAGCGCAAAGAAAAGCCCGGTCGAGAGCCCAGCCATGAGAATGCCTGTGAGTGTCTCAAGTAGCGCGAACATCTGCCACTGCTCGGGCAATGTAACACCGCCATAGTCAGCAGTTGTGTAAGCGCTCCCGGAAAAATAAAAAGCGGTCAGGGCATCTGGCAAACAGCCATGCCAAAAATAAAATAATCCCCAAAATGCGACCTCAGCCAGATGAACTAAAATCAACCAGCACGTTAGACAGGTAACCACCAAAGTGACTCGCCAGAAGCCCGACTTCTCCAGTTCATGCGATCGCATTAATCCCCGGATCAACAAAGAGAGCCCGGCAGCATGCATGGCCACGGTCATAACTACTAATCCGGCCGCTATTAGAATTTCTTTGGGCATCGCCTTATTGTTTTGCCGACAAAGTCGCGGGCTGGTCTCTCGACCAGCCCGCGTGCCTTACAAGCGTGGCTTACTTCGCGCCACTTGAGTCGGAACAAAGTTTCGCCATCACTTCGTCCAACTACCTACCTTCTGACTCGGTGGGTATTCCTTGAACGTAGCCATGAAGTTCGCGATAAGTTCTTGCACCGGCACCATCACGAACATGCGCTCCACCCGCCAGCGCCAGTATTCGCTGGAATGGTCGGCCTCTTCGAAGGGATCCGAACGGAGGTTGTAGAGTTTGGGAATGCTCAGATTCGAGTAGTCCTCCTGCCACATTTCAGGGCCATGGGCGCGCTGCTCCTTGAAGACGGCCTTGTATTGGTCGTAACGGACGGCGGCCAGGTCGCCCCGGTCGTTGAAGTAGAAGAACTCGTGCCGCGGGCTGGGCGTCTTGCCGGCCAACGCGTCGGTGACGTTGTATCCGTCAAGATGAACCTTGAAGGTTTTGTCGCCGACTTTCATGCCGGTGAGCAGCTTGGACTTCACGTCCGGATCTCCCGTGGCGGCGAGGAGCGTGGGCAACATGTCTTCATGGGCGAAGATGTCGTTTAGCACCGTGCCGGGCTTAATGACGCCAGGCCAGGAAATCATGGTGGGCACACGGAAGCCACCCTCCCATTGGCTGACTTTCTCGCCACGGAAGGGCGAGGCGCCGCCGTCGGGCCAG
Organism: uncultured Bdellovibrionales bacterium; assembly: GCA_964393905.1. Classification (GTDB taxonomy): domain Bacteria; phylum Bdellovibrionota_C; class UBA2361; order SZUA-149; family CAYMWO01; genus CAYMWO01. The sequence goes on from CAYMWO010000012.1 coordinate 8,868, forward strand.
AAGCATTTCTCAGCCCCGTTGTCGGTGGAATACATAACGATAGTATTGTCATCGAGGCCGAGCTCTTTGAGCTTGGCGAGGATCTCTCCCACTTGACCATCGTGCTCGACCATACCATCGGGATAGACGCCGAGGCCGGTCTTACCATCACTTTCCTTCTTGAGATGCGTGTGGATGTGCATGCGTGTGGCGTTCCACCAGAGGAAAAACGGCTTGCCGTCCTCCTTACGCTTTTGCAGGTAGTCAACTGTCTTGGCCGTAAATTCCTCATCAACGGTCTCCATGCGTTTCTTGGTCAGCGGGCCGGTGTCCTCGATCTTCTGAGTGCCATCCGGGTTGGCCCACGAGTGGAGCACACCGCGCGGAGCGTACTTCTTGATCAACGCCGGGTCCTTAAAGTAGTCAGGATTTTCAGGCTCTTCACTGGCGTTTAGGTGGTAAAGCGGTCCATAGAACTCGTCGAATCCGTGGGCAGTGGGCAGCGTTTCGTCAGCATCGCCGAGATGGTTCTTACCGAACTGCGCTGTCGCGTAGCCCCGGGCCTTTAGCAATTGGGCGATGGTGACATCGCGAGCCTGCAAGCCTTCTTTAGCGCCGGGCAGACCCACTTTAAGGTTGCCGGTGCGGAGGCCGACCTGGCCGGTGATGAAGGAAGAACGTCCGGCAGTGCAGCTCTGCTGTCCATACCAGTCGGTGAAGATCGCGCCATTTTTGGCGATGCTGTCAATGTTCGGCGTCTTGTAACCCATCATGCCCATGTTGTAGGCGCTGATATTCCAGATGCCGATGTCGTCGCCCCAAAGAACTAAGATGTTGGGCTTCTTGTCTTCTGCGTATGCAGCTGTAGCTGTGGTGATCGCCAACACACTAACGAGCACGCAGATAATAGTTGAACTTATGCGTTTTGATTTCATAGGAGAGACCTTTACTAATCGTGATTTAGATAAAATCCGTGTTAAGACAAACGACGTTAATTTTCGCCGGAATTACAGGAAGCCTATGATATTAATCACTAGAAGTCCAATGGGTTACCGGTAGTATGCGTTAGCCTAAACGCTGAGACATTTATTTCAAGGATCGCCCTTGCAGAGCGCGATCTATTCTTTGAAATTCCAAATGCTCGACTTCTGTATCTTTTAATAGGATAAAAGAGGCTATTTTAAAGTAACTTACGTGATTCTAATAATTCAGGCCTAAATGATAAGAGAAAAGTTTTGTAGCATCGTGTCGTTTCTTATTGCGATGTCATTTCTCTCTCCCTTGTCCGTTTATGCTGACACCGATGCCGAGCTTGCGAAGAAATTAGCCAATCCAATTTCTTCTTTAATTAGTGTGCCGTTTCAGTACAACTACGATGAGAATTATGGCGTTGATGATGATGGTTCGAAGCATTTTGTAAATATCCAACCAGTAATTCCGTTTTCGATTACTGACGATCTAAATGTAATTTCACGCACGATTCTGCCTCTCATCAGCCAAGACAATCTTCCTTCAGGATCGAGCGAGAGTGGTATTGGAGATGTCCTGCAAAGTTTCTTCATTTCCCCTAAAGAGCCTACATCTGGAGGCTTAATCTGGGGTTTGGGCCCGGCCATCGATCTGCCAACGGCCTCAGACGAAACCCTAGGTGGAGAGAAATGGGCTATAGGGCCAACCTTTGTGGGGCTTAAGCAGGAAGGGCATTGGACCTATGGTGTTCTCATGAATCAACTCTGGTCATTTGCCGGAGAAAGTGATCGCTCTGACATCAACTCAACTTACTTGCAGCCGTTCCTTAGCTATATTACGGATACGCATACAACCATTTCTCTAAACAGCGAATCAACATATAACTGGCAAGACGACCACTGGAACGCGCCAGTAAACTTAATTGTCAATCAACTTTTCAAAGTCGGTGAGCAGCGTATGCAGTTTGGTGTAGGGCCGCGCTATTGGATTGATTCGCCTGATGCCGGTGCGGAGGGTTGGGGCGTGCGAGCTGTTTTTACGCTGCTGTTTCCTCAGTGATGTTAAATGGAGCAAGTTATTTACCACGATCGGAATATGAATAGACTGTTAAAACTGGTTTTATTAGCGATCTGTTTCGCTTCTTTTTCTCAATCCAGCATCATTTGCGCTCACGCCGACGATTGGGATTTCGTCATAGCACCCTATGGCATGGTGCCTGCGATATCGGGGAATGCTTCAATTGGCCGCGTGGAAGATGCCGATGTAGATGTCAGCCCGAGTGATATCCTCGATACGCTTAAATTGGGTGCCATGGTTCAGGTGGAGGCGCATCACAGCAGCGGTTTTGGTGCCTCTCTCAATTATATGTTTATGAAACTTGAAGATAGTTTAACTGGGCCAGGCGGATATACACAATTCGACGGAGAAGTTTTTCAGGGAATTTTGGAGGGATATCTCAGCTACCGCTTGGCTAATGAAAAAAGTACACTTGATTTCTATGCTGGAGTTCGATGGTGGGACATTGGTATTGATCTTTCTGCTGAAAATGCACTTGGAAAAGTCAGTCTTGATCGAGATCCAAACTGGGTAGACCCCGTCATCGGCATTCGCTTCCTCCCAAAAATAAGTGACAATTGGCGCGTGTTGTTACAAGGCGATGTCGGCGGATTTAATGTCTCTTCCGACTCTTCATACAATCTGCTGGGCGGCGTGCTGTGGGATGTGGGCGAAACTTATTCCATCGCCTTACTGTATCGCGCTCTTTGGGTGGACTACAGCAAAGGCGATCCCGGAGAGACTAACAGGTTTGTCTACGATACAGTCACACACGGCCCGCTGGTGGGAGTAGCGTTTCGGTTCTGACCGAAATCTTTATCTTCGAAAATATCGTAATGGGGTGTAGTATCTGGGGCAATGAAAACCCCTATTTTTATTGTGTTTCATGAAATCGTGCATCCTTTTTGCATCCAATTTTGGGGTAATTTAGAAAGCTCCTGAAATGTCTTAGGGTGCTACCGTCCCACCCATAAACTTATCATGGATCTCTCTCAACATATGGTTACCCCTCGATCCATATACATTGCAAATTTCTTGAGCCAGTTTCTTTGTTTCACTACTCGAAAACAGTGTCCCTACAATTGATCTTATATGTTCCTTTGGAAAATCAGGTGTCGAATGCTTCAAAAGTTCGCCAAAAATGAGAGCAATATACTTAGCCGTATCTCTGTCTAAGGTTTTCTGACAGAACCCGTTCAATACTTCAATCAAATATGTTTGATCAAAGTCCACATGAACACTTGAGGCGGCGAACATGAGGAAATCGAAACCTTCAGAATTTAAGTCATCTAAGAAGATCCCTAGTTTGGCAAGAGAGCCTACCACCGCGAGATCGTCTTTACTCAGAGTCTTCTTGGCTTTGAACCAATTTACCTGCCAGCGCCAGTAATCGATGATTTTATTTCGTATTTCCTTGGGTAGTTCAACGATTTCATCAGAACCATGCTCTTTTCGTTGCAAACTCCAAAAGAACCAACTTAAGTGTTTTAGATCTTCACTTTTTGCTTGTCGCAGCCAAATTCCGAAACGACTCTTTTCAGTCATGTCCTCAAGATTTCTCAAATACGAAACTGCCAGATGCTCGTACAGGTTGTCCATTACTTGCTTTATCATTCCGGAAGCAGAAAGAGCTTCGTCGTAGTGACGCAACATTTCCTTATAGATAACGTCGTAGAACCGATTCGTGAAAAAATAACCGAAAATGAAACACTGCCAATTATGGTTAGGAATAATTTGCTCTAGTGCTTTTATCTTTTTCTTACTCCACTCGGCATTCAAGTAATAAAGATTCGACAAAAACATTCCGGTCATTGTGAAGGATTCGGCTACGGATTCCGCTTGTAACGAATCTAAAGCACGACACAAACTTTCACTTTCAGTGAGTGCTGGCTTTGATTGATTACCGGTTTTATGCCTTCTAGTGTTGAAAAGGGCTAAATTAGTCAGAGACTCAATTACCTGCCCAGTAATAGAGTTGATTGCCTGTTGAACCGGATTCTTTTTGTCTTCTTCGCTCCAGTCATCATACTTCTTGGGTTTCAAGCGGAGCAAAGAATAAAGAAGCAGTTCTTCAACAACCTTCGCTCCTTTTTCCTCAATGATTGACTTGTCGTTCTTGCAAAAATCTTCAACTGCTTTTGCAAACTCGCCCACTACCCATGCGTGGTTAGGCTCCCAAACTTCTTCTTTTAGAACAGGAAGCGAGTCATTCCAAAACTCCTCTCGCCTAATATACTGGTCGATAAACTGAAGGAATAATGGGTGTAATCCAATTTTATCCTCTTTGATCGCGCTCCGATATCCGTCAACAATTCGATAAACGTAGTAGTAGGCAGTATTTGAGAAAGGCTGCAAATCGCGGACAAAGTGGCTAGGGTTTTGATTTACTGCATCCCTCAGCTTCTCACCTAATGCCCATACCGTCGGACCATCCCATCTATTTGCGGTTTTGAAAGTGGAGAGAAACGCAGCTATCTCGGTCGAGGATTTGCCAATAAAATCTTGCACGTCTAATGCGGACTCCCCATACCCCCATCGAGACTCAACAGGACCTATTGCAGCGCGAAGCTTCCAATCTCTTCCGGTCTTTTCCTTAAGTGTTTGGTGCTTCTTTTGAAAATAATCTAAATGACTAAGAGCTTCGTAACGCTCCAACTTCCATAGATCTCTCTCATTTTCGTCTGGCTCTCCAAATATCTGGCTGCCAGGCTCGATGAATTTTTCAAGAAAATGCACCTGATTTGAAGTAAGTTCCTTGAGGCTGCTTAACGCACCGCGTAGTTCGTCTCCAAAATAAAGTGATTCGAAAATTAGTATCCCGTTCGGACCCTCAAGTAGCTTCCAAAAAAGACCATTCGCAACGGCGAAGCGTCCAACGAGATAAAGACAAAGCTTTGGAAATAACAAAAAGCTTTCTTCCACCAAACCATTAATAAATGGAGAAGTTATTGAGCCATTAGTTCGTATACGATTCTCAAGAACTTGCTTGAATATTAGAATTAATAGATCTCCAGGATGGCGTGATGTATATGGATGCCATTCATAAAGCGAATCGTAAGTTTCACGACCGAATAAGGTCAGGTACAGGTCTCTTGCCTTCATTTCGATACCCTTGTCGTCGAGCTTGATATCCAACTTCTTCTCAGGAAGCTTTCCTCGGACAAGAGCTATAAACTTTGAAATCCCTGAATTTGCTTTAAATTCGCATAGGAAAGATGCCGCATTCTGTTTATTAAGCGAGATGTCAAAGCAAGTTTGGTCCTTCCGCATCTCTAGAACGATTTTTAAGGTAGAATCTTCCTCTGTTAAAACGATTGCCGCTTGCTTCCCACAAAGTACAATTCTAATTCTCTCCTTAAGAATCTGAAGAAAGTTGTCAGAAACTAGCTCGGCAATACGTGAAATGTTTTTCTCATAAGCTTCTCTAATCCAATGAGGATCGATGCAAAACCGGAACGCTTCATCAAAATCATCCTCGGGGTCATGCTTAAGCACCCTAAATTCGATGATCGATGTAAGTGCTAGCTCTAGTTTCTCCACGTCATCTTTAGTGCTGCACCTCTGAAGCAGGGACGGAATCAAGTGCGTACATATCTCCATGCCAACTAGGTGAGTGAATTCATCATCCCGTACCCAGTGAGTCAGCAACCGGTAGATATCTATGGGAACTTCAGCAATCGGCAAACGAGCCAACATCTGAACAAAATACCAACAGGTTCTTGGATTGATGTTTTTATGAATTGCGGTAGCACGAATGAGTGAAACTATTTCCTCTATGATGAACGTAAACTCACTACCGGACAGACTTTCACTGATTCGAACCAAGTAAGGAAGTACTTTCCAATCGGGAATCGTAATTGATTTGTCGTCATGACGTTCGATTGCTGGCTGATTATTCGGATCGAAGTAGCCTTCTGATTTCAAAGGTATAAACCATTCGGGATGACTTACCTTCTGGAAAAAATAATTCTGTTGAGCTTGATCGGACCTTATAAGTTCTAAAACTTCAGAAAATTTGTTTTTCATTGTCCACCTCGCTCTGCTAGCGCAGCGTCAATGACAGGCGTTGTTGAATAAAATCCAGAACTGGTCCGAATGTCGAAAATTTGCTTCGCCCAAGAGGTAAGTACTTTATGAACTCGACCATGCCCATCCCCATCCATGTAATATGGGCACGGTACAACCTCTAAGGATGCAAAATATTTTCCCTTAAGGCGGAAAAGTGGCATTCCGGTAGAGTATGAACCTAGTAGAGCATAATGCTTCCTCTTCCCAGCAAGGAGACGTTCAAGAATAGGAAACTCCTCAAGCCCATATCCGACGAAGATGACCGTATATCGAGCAAAGAGTTCAGTGAGAAATTTAGGCACGGCTGATTCTGGATTGCTGTAAGTATCAATGTAATTCTTTGCTGTTAGTACCCAATCGTCAATTAAGCCATCTAGTGAGCCGTGAATTTGATAAATGGTGTCGTCTTGTAAAGTTTGAACCGATGGGTTCTCGGCTTTGACTACGCAGCTTTTTGCCTTTCTTACCGAGCTACTGACCGTTGTGCCATCTGGTTCCGAACCACCTAAAGCCGCTGACGATCGGGGGCTGTCATAAAGTGTTTGCAGCGATTTCTTAAATTGGGTGTCTATATTTGTTGTTACTTTTATACACTTATCAATTCTGCATAGCGGATCATAAGGATTAGATTTGGACTCTGCATTTCCTGCCGCTACGTCGAATGCTTTCCGATAGAACTGGTCGAGCTTCTCTGAATGCCCTTTCTTCATCAATTCATTGAATATCGACAACCTTTGTTTCGGGTCTGTGACCTCATTGCGGATGGATTGTGAGTACAGGTAATTAATGATGCCTAACTCACGAAGTAGATCGACCGCTTTATCAGCCAGTTCATTCCAAAGAGGCAAACCTAGACTTTTTGATAAGCCAGCACCCACAAAAAACGCGATGTCTTTATTTTCCTTGATACAAGTTTGAATACCTAAAGGGAGAACGAGATCATTTTCGGGGCAAAAGAGTTTCTTGCAGTCTTTGAGGAAATCAGGAAAATCGCCCGTAAAAGGAAGCAAAATAGCTTCAAGATTTGCCAACGTTAGTATTTCATCTCTAAGTAAAAACTGAGGTTTCTCTATGAATGGCTCTTCAAAAAGAGCGTGTCGAATTTGCTGTTCATGAGCCTCTTGAATTCCATGTCTTCGTAGCAATGTTTCAAGTTCGTCGCTGTATATAGAAACACGAGCAAGTAGCTCAAATTGCGATGGGGATTTCTCGGCACCTATCATCCTTACGCTGCCTCCGCTCTACTATTTACATCCTCGATTACAGCGAGAATTCGCTCCGCATCATTTGGAAAAACACCTGCCAGACCTTCAGAATGAATATCTGTGAAAGGCTGCTCGAATAGTCTTTCTGGGTTCATTACCCCGTTCTTCACAAGGTGTTCCACGATCTGATTGATGAAGGTGATTTGATCTGCTGACATGTTCTTGCCAGAAAGAAAATCACTGAAGACTTCTTTGGCTGCATCTCTATCGAGACCGACGATTGAGCGAATGAACTTCCCTAATGATTGTGTTCCGAAAGTCTTTTCAAACTGTACTCTGTCTCCGATGCCTTTATCTGAGAACAGAATTTCCTCGAAGCCTTGGATGTCGGCTGATGTGATTGGCTTATTGTGCATCAGCCGTCTAATGGTGATGTGATCTTGGTGCTCTCTTACAAATCTCTCAACCTTCAGTCGATAGTTCTCTCTGTCTCCGTAGCCAGGAATGAACTCTCTGACTTCAACTGCCTCACCAAACTCATCCTCAAAGTTTGTATAGACTCGGCTTAAACCGCCCTCACTGTCGATGAACTTAATGAGTTCACGAAGCTCCTTTCTCAACTTTTCCACCGCTGGAATAGTTAGGTTCTCCCAGAAGTCTTCACTCTGAATCGTCTTGATGTAATCGAGCTTTGCAGCAACGGCAGGAATGTTCTTCTTTTTCTCTAAGCCACGAGCAATATCAATTACACTTTCCTTGTAGCCTTCTTGACGTTTGCTGATTTCGATAAATGAAACAGCAAGATTCAAACAGAGAAGATCGAATCTTCTTGCAAACTCATCATCACTATCTGGATAAGGCAAACCACTTAAATGTTTTGAAATGTCGTGATAATCACTCGGTTTCAGATGATCCCATGTCTCACGCTCAATGTATTTTTCAACATACCGCCTGTGAGGTCTAACGACGAAGCTCTCGATATTGACTGTCGCTACCTGCGTATGGAGTTGATCAAGAAGCTCTTTGTGCAGAGCTTTTAGATCATCATTTTTATTGGCATCAGCATCGAGCAAACGAGCAATCTGTAATCTGCGCTTGAATATCTTCTCTTTGATCGATTCTTGCGCCTGAGCTTCTATGCCCTTGGGGTTCTTACCGAAGAACTCAAAGTTTTCGCAGTAGTCGAAGATATAGAAGCACTGCTTATCTTGCCCTGGACCGAAGAGGTCTTCACACAACCGTGTGCCTCGACCAATCATCTGCCAGAACTTGGTTCTTGATTTGACTCGCTTAAAGAAGACTAAGTTTACGATCTCTTCTACGTCTATACCTGTATCGAGCATATCGACAGAGACAGCGATGAAAGGGTCTTTGGTAGAAACGTCAAACTCGTCAATCAAAGTGTCGGCATACTTCACCTGATTATCAATGACTCGAAGGAACTTACCTGCCAGATGCGGATAGTTGACGTTAAATCGCTCTTCGATAAAGACAGCGTGATTGTGGTTCTTAGCAAAGATGATCGATTTTCCCAGCTTATCGCCACCTTCAATCTTGATTCCATTTTGCATCAGGTGAGCGAGAACCTTATCAACGGTGTCTTTGTTGAAGAGCCAACTATTCAATGCTGCTGGCTCAATCTCCTTGGGCATTGTGCCAGTTTCATCATCAAAGAATGTCTCTTCGTATTCCTCCTGCTCTTCAGGAGTGAGATCGTCGTACTTGATGCCTTCTCGATGAAACTTTGTAGGAACTACTATAGGTCTTGGCTCAACGAGATATTTGTCGGCAATCGCTTGATCTAATTCGTACCAGTGGGTTGGAACATTATTCTCGCAGTTGAAAAGACCATAGGTATCTTTCCCAACTTCAGAGCGTGGAGTTGCAGTCAGACCGATAAGGATACTGTCGAAGTATTCAAAGATCGCCTTGAACTTGTGATAAACAGAGCGATGCGCTTCATCGATTATGATGAGGTCAAAATAATTTGTTCCGAACCGCTTCTTGCCATCAGTCTTTGATTCATCGATCAGATTCATCATTGAGTGATAGGTTGAAAACACAAGCCTTGTATTCTCTTCCTCTGTCTCAGAAACAATATTGATAGCCCCAACATTTGGCAGGTGCTCTGCAAAGCGTTTCTTAGCTTGCTTTACGAGGGCGGTTCTATCAGCAAGGAAGAGAACCCTTTTCACCCAGTTCTGACGCATCAGCATCTCCACCAATGCGATACTCATCCTGGTTTTGCCCGTTCCCGTTGCCATCACTAGGAGTGATCGCCTCTGCCTCTCGTTCTCCAGTCGCTCAACGACTCTTGCAGCAGCTTCGATCTGATATGGGCGGTTTATGATGTCTCGGTTTGGCTCGATATCTCTCAGTGAGCCTTTGGTCTTGCGTCTATTGATGAGTAGTTGAAGCTCATCTTTGGTGGCATACCCTTGAACTGGTCTTGGTGGATAAACCCTGTCATCCCAGAGCCAGATATCATACCCGTTGGTGTAATAGATGATTGGTCTTTGCCCAGTCTCTTTCTCAAGGCAATCGGCGTAAAGTTCAGCTTGTCGTTGCCCTTCAATCGGGTCTTTGCTGGTACGTTTTGCTTCCACTATACCTAGAGGAAGACCATCATCACCCCAGAGCACATAATCAACGAAACCCTCTCCCTTGGAGTTGGGCATTCCCTTGACTGGATATTCGATGTCTCTAGCGTCTACAAACTTATCCCAGCCAGATTCCCTTAACATCACGTCAATAATCCACTTACGGGTATCGGCTTCAGTGATGATCTCAGGAGTTTCTTTTACTCGCTGGATGTTTCTGGCTTTTAGTTCTTCAATCTCTTTTTGAAGTCTTGTGATCTCTTCTTCATCTTTTTGTCGCTCTTTGCGCTGACGCTCAAAGCGATCATCTTCTGATTGAAGACGAGCCTGAAGCTCTTCAATAGTGCGTCTTGATTCCTTGATTACTGCCGAAGCATCAACAGAGGGAACAAGAGATGAATTGAAACTCGGAGAGTCTTGAACCTTCGTATAAAGTCTTACTGCCCAGGTAAGAACACCATGCAGTGATTTTACGATTTCAATTCCGTCATACTGACGTATCTGAACATCACTGTGGGCTGCTTGATTTCCGATCTTGTGAATCAGTCTGATGTATTGAAACAGACCAGAGGGAGAAACGAGCTTTTGAAATGTTGGTTCGTGAATGAGGGCAGAAAGATTGTCTTGGTATGGTCGCTTGAGAGAACTGTCATAGTCATAAAGCCACTTAACGATCTTCTCTAAGGCTCTTCTTGCGTAGAATGCTGATGTTCGTGGCTGCGTTAGCGCAAACGCTTCTGCGTGGGAGGCATCTTCCTTTAGCTTTGACCATTGGAGAGGAAGGAAGTCGAAGTTAGAGGGCATGTGCGACCTCCTGCTCGTCTACGAACTTCGTAAGGCTGGTTGTCATCTTATGCTGAAATAGAGAGTCCTGGAGAGAGAGGGAAAGAGACTCTACTGCTGATAGAGAACTATCTTGGTTCTGCCATACTTTATGAGCCTTCAGACAAATTAATTTAAACTTTTCCTGAAGAGTGGACGGCGGTACTGGAACTAAAAGTTCTTCAATTTGACCTTTCGTTAACGCCTCTCTAGTAGCGCCTGCACCTCGTGCCTTATTCAGCAGAAAGCGTTGATAATTTGGTGAATTGATTAAGTGAGTCAAATACGTTGGATCGATCGTCTGTTCTTTGGTGCGAATTATAGCCACATGCTGATTCACACGAGCAGGAAGCACCGATGGGTCTACAAGGCAACATCGGCAAACTGAAGCTCCTGTTATATTCAGTAGTACATCTCTTGTTCCAACCTCTACGTTGCTTAATTCGTCTGCTTGTTGATCATCCAGAAATACAAGTCCCTTTTTCTCGAAAGAAAGGTGTCTTACATTCATACTTCTGATCAGCGTTATTCCAGATGACTTGTAGCTTGCCTCACCACCTCTGGGCGTTGCACCACTCCCGATTTTTGTGGTCAAGTCTTTCAGAGGCTGAACCTCCCAGTTTTTTGAATTAACGACTGGATCACCAAACATCTCCAAAAACACTGACCGCAAAAACGAATCAGTAAGGTCAATCGCTTTCTCACGCTTTCGGCGAATGGCATCTGCTTTGTCGAGGATTGCAGCGATGCGTTTTTGTTCTGGGAGTGGAGGAAGTGGAATTTTATATGAGCTAAGAAAGTGCGATGGCACACGCTTTTGTCCAGCACTGCCAGTCATATTTTTTGCTGCTGCCTTTCGGAAGTCTGCATTCCAGACACAGTGAAATAGATAACGACGATCTATAGCTTCCGTGGCTCGAAGCACATGAAATTCAGTCGAACCAAATCCCACTTTGTTTGGAAGTACTGGCACTAGACAGGCTTTCCCGTTTTCCATGCATGGCGTGATCTTGGCAAGAAGCACATCTCCAGATTCAAAATATGTAAACCCCTTGATCACCTCTCTAAGTGGTCGCTCAACGAACTCAGTTAATATGCCTCTCTCAGAAACTGAAGCCATAGGCACAAATGCTACGGATTGCTGCTGATTCTCCGCCAGAAATTTCGGCATCCGTGGATTAAGTACTACTACATCAGCCAAAGCCACTGTTCTCTGTTTCATAGCATTCCTCGAAGTTCTTTGAGGTCTGCAAGGATTTCGCTCTCCAACGAATCAAGATGGCTCAGAATTACCGCTGGAGATTCAAAAGCAACTTCCTCATGCTCCACATGCTTGTACCGATTGATCGAAAGATCATACTTATTTTCAACAATCTCAGTCTTCGGAACAAAGAACGCCTTCCCATTCCTCTCAGTATCTCTCTTGGCGTCTCTCTTCGCCCACTTCTCAAGAATATCTGGAATATCATTCTGAGCAATCGGATCACGCTTATCGTCTAAGCTGAATCCGTCTGCTTCCATGTCATAGAACCAAACGTGATCAGTTCCGCCTGAATTGGTCTTTGTAAAGATCATGATTGCAGTCGAAACACCTGCATAGGGCTTAAAGACACCTGAAGGCATGGAGATGATTCCATCGAGCTTATGACCTTCAACAAGTTGCTCACGAATCTGAACGTGTGCTTTCGATGAACCAAAGAGAACTCCATCAGGAACAATACAGGCGCATCTGCCACCTGGCTTTAGTTGCTCTAAGAACAGAGAGAGGAATAATAGCTCTGTCTTTTTGGTTTTGCTCAGAGCCAAGAGATCGCTTGAAACTTCATCGTAGTTAAGCGAACCAGTGAATGGTGGGTTAGCTAGAATCAACGTGTAGGCATTACGAATGCTTTTGCCTGATTCTGATAACGCATCAATGCGGTCTATATGTGGGTTCTCAACTCCGTGAAGAACCATATTCATTGCGCCGATACGAAGCATCGAGGCATCGAAATCAGTTCCGCAGAATAGCTTGTTATTGAAGTGAGCCTTCTTCTTCTCGTCGTGGAATATTTCTGGATGCACTCTTCGTAAATATTCACCAGTCTCGACAAGGAAACCACAAGTTCCACAAGCTGGATCGTTTACGATGTCATCAGGCTTCGGCTGCATCAGATCAACCATCAGCTTGATGATATGTCGTGGAGTTCTGAACTGACCGTTAGTTCCAGCAGATGCTATCTTTGAAAGCAGGTATTCATAGAGATCGCCTTTTGTATCTCTATCTTCCATCGGAATGTCGTTTAGCATGTCAACGACACGAGCAAAGAGTGAAGGTGTGGGTATTACAAAGACCGCATCCTTCATGAACTTGGCGTATGCGCTCTCGTTCCCAGTTGATTGACGCTTTGGAAGTGTCTCTTTGATGAAAGGAAAAACCTTATCTCTGAAAAGCTCATACATCTTTTCAGGTGAGCCAAGGTCTTTGAATCTCGACCAGCGAAGGCTCTGCTCTTGATCGTTATCTAAAAAGATTGGCTCTTCGATCGGCTTCTTGAGCAGATTCGCTTTCTTCTCTCGTGCAGTATGAAGCTCATCGAGTCGTCTTACGAAAAGGAGATAGGTGATCTGCTCAATGACTGTAAGACCGTTTGAAATACCTCCAGACCAGAACGCATCCCAAACTTTGTCTACCTTTGATTTTAATTCACCTGTGATCACATTAACCCCTTAGTCCTGTAAAATTATCGCCTTCCCTTTTCTTCAGCAGCTTCACCTCTGCGAACCCATTCATCGATCTCTGTAATCTTGAATCTCCAAAGTCTGCCGACCTTGTGTGCTGGCATGTGCTTGCGCTCCAACCATTTGTAGATGGTGAAGGTCTTCACGTTTAAGTGGTGTGCGATTTGTTCTACCGATACCCACTGTTCGGCAGTCTCTTGAGCTTCCATTTTCGCCTTCTTTTTCACGTCGTTCTGTCTAATTGGTACAATTAGGACTTAACGGGTCTTAGTAGACCACTCCGAAGGCGAAAAATCAATGGAACGAGCATGTTAAGGCTAATCGCTGGTCAGCAATATTTGGCGGGCTACTGTTTGGCCTAATCAGAGATGCCGTTTTGAGAAGGCTCGACCTGAGCCTGTTATAAGATATCGCTCGAAGGCATGCGCTTTCTTTTGATCTCGAAAATACACGGCGATATCGACTTCCCAAGGACGATTTTCAGTGGTCGTCTTGCATTCGCCTGCATTGTGTTCGGCAAGGCGATTTTTCATGTTGCCACATAAGCCGACGTAGACGCGGTTGGGGTTTTTCTGGCTGCGTAGGAGATAGACGATGTGCATTTGAATCTCCGATATATTAATCGGAGAATTGCGGAGAAAGTTTCCTATTGAATTAAGATTTTTGGGCTTGCCCGCTCGACTTCGTCAGCTAAAGCTGACTTCTCGCCTTCGCTAAAGCTTCGGCGGAGCAAGCTGTCGGAGCCAACTTCGCTCACCTACTTCAAACATTTTTGAGTAAAGAGTGGGCTTGCCAGACTCCGCTAAAGCTTCGTCTGGGTTAACCCCGACGAAGCTCACAGCCTTCGAAGAAGGGTGTGAGCGAAGTTGGGGTGAGCGACGGGGTTCGAACCCGCGACCATCGGAATCACAATCCGATGCTCTACCAGCTGAGCTACGCCCACCATATCTTACTAGGCCCTCATCTTCGCCGCTCAATATACAACATTATTAAGAGGGGGAGATGGTGGGTGATGGTGGGCTCGAACCACCGACCCGCTGATTAAGAGTCAGCTGCTCTACCAACTGAGCTAATCACCCACGAGAAGTAAGGGGGATTGTTTAACCTAAAAGCCAACTTAGCTCAATCTCTTATAGTGATTTCGAGGGATTTAAGCCTATTTCACACCAACTAACTGAAAAGATTGAAGTTAGGCGAGTTTTAGGTTAAGTGAGTTGGCCGCATTCGAAGCGGGCGGGATTTTACAGCAGGGGAGGGCAAGCGGAGGAAGGATTGGCTTCGCTTTTTAGCTCCTGCTGTGAAATTTTGGTTTTAGGGTTTAGATTCGAGTCAGAATCGAGGAACGGGAACTACGAGCAGCGGAGTTTGCTACTGCAAATGAGCAGCACAGTAGTTTCCCGTGACGAAGAGTCTGGCCGAATATAAACCCTAAAACCAAAATTTTGCGGGAGTGGTGGAATTGGCAGACACACTAGACTTAGGATCTAGCGCCGCAAGGCATGGGGGTTCAAGTCCCTCCTCCCGCACCAGATTTCCAAATTCCCTTATGTAATTGTCGTAACAAACGGAGTGTTAGATGGATTATCGTATTTCAGTTGAAGAGACCGGCGAAGTAGACCGCAATATCAAAATTGAAATCCCCTACGAGATGTATCGGGTAAAGTTTGATTCCGTTTTGTCTCGTGCCGCCGGGCAGGCACAAATTAAGGGTTTTCGGCCAGGGCATGCTCCGCGCTCCGTGGTGGAGAAGATGTATGGCGATCGTATTCAGGTTGATGTGCTGAATGAGCTTATAGATGCGGCCTTTCGCGATGCTACAAAGAAGCATGCACTTAAGATTGTGGGCTCGCCTAATATCGACCTCGCTCCGCTAAAGGACAAAGAGGATATCGTTTTTACAGCTGGGGTTTCTGTTTTGCCGGAACCTGAGATTAAGAACTACAGCAACTTGAAGTTGGAGGTGGAGGTCGAGGAATTCTCCGAGGATGATGTAGCGAAGGAGATTGAGCAAATTTTGGAGCATTTCTCTAAATTTGAAGATGTTACCGAGAGGAAGGTAATTAAGAATAAGGATTATGTTGAACTGGATTATGTTGGAAAATTAGATGGCAATGATTTTCAGGGTTCAACTGGACAGGGCGTTCTGATCAATGTTGGCGCGGGGGATCTAGAGGAGTTTGAAAAAGCGTTACTAGGAGCTGAGGTCGGGCAGGAGAAGGAAATCGCGTTAACGATGCCAGAAGATACGCCAAACCCCGAAATTGCGGGAAAGCTCGTAAATTACCAGGTTAAGATCACCGGAATAAAGACCCGAGAGTTGCCTGAGTTGGACGATGAGATAGCGAAGAAGAGCGGAATGGGCTCGGATGTCGCGACTTTTAAGCAAAATGTTCACGACAACATGGAGCGGCAAGTAAAGGGGCGTAATCAACAGAATCGGGAAAATGCGCTGTTTCAAGCACTGGCGGAGAAAAACACATTCCAGATTCCACAAGCTATGGTGGATGAAGAGATTCGAAGTGTGTTGTTTGAGTCCCGAGTGCTTGATCCAAACAAGCGCGAATCTTTTGATATGGATATGACCCCATTTCGTGGAAGATTGGGTGAAGGCGCTGAGATGCGCGTGCGTCGCTCGATTATGTTAGGCCGGATAATTGATCAGGAGAAGATCAAAGTCTCAGATGAGGATTTGGACACCTGGTTAGAGGAGAAGGTCAAAGAGGCAAAGGCCAATCGGGAGGATGTGAATAAGGCATTCGGCTTTCCTAAGTCCGCCTCGCGCCTTAAGGAGATAGTCTCTAGGGAAAAGGCCATTGAATTTCTCTTTAGTAGCGCTCAGGTTAAAGAGACTAAGAAAAAGAAAGAAAAGAGTAAGCACAAACATTAGGCTGTTTACTGAGGAAGAAATACTAAGGAAGAAATTTTATCGCCTCAACAAGCAAGCTAGGCTACAATCGCTTTCTAGTGACCGACCCCGGGATTAATTTTGTGAGGAGGGGAAGCGTCAGAATCAGTTAACAGGAGAGGCACTGTGAATTACATTCCGTATGTTATCGAGCAGACAGGTCGTGGTGAGAGATCTTATGATATCTATTCGCGCCTTCTAAAAGACCGCATTATTTTTCTGGGCTCTGAAGTAAATGACGCGGTTGCTAATGTAATTACCGCACAGCTGCTCTTTCTTGAAAGCGATGATCCAGAAAAGGACATCTTCTTTTATATCAATTCTCCCGGAGGTTCCGTGACTGCTGGTATGGCAATTTACGACACCATGCAGTACGTGACTCCTGATGTCTCGACACTTTGTCTAGGGCAGGCAGCCAGTATGGGAGCATTCCTTCTTGCTGCCGGAGCAAAGGGTAAACGCGCAGCGTTACCTCATGCGCGAATCATGATCCATCAACCTCTTGGTGGATTCCAGGGCCAGGTGTCGGATGTCGAGATTCATGCCCACGAGATGATTCGACTGAAGAAGGAGCTAAACGATATTTTGGCGCACCACACTGGACAGAGCACAGACAAAATCCATAAGGACACGGACCGTGACAACTTCATGTCCGCTAAAGAGGCTAAGGACTACGGGCTGATTGATACAGTGGTTACGCACAGACCTGTAAAGCTCAAAACGGCCTAATCTACTGAATTCGTTATTGCTTTAGAATCGAGACTTGGCCAAGTGACAAGCTCCCGTTAGTATGGGGTCGGGATGTTTTTTGAGGGGACGTTTTCCTTCAAAAGCAGCATAACAACTGGGAATGTTTTAAATCGGGTTATTTACGGAGAGAGCTGGTGAATAAGAGTAGCGATCGCGGCAAATCTGGTTTGGTATGTAGCTTTTGTGGGACTAGCCAAGATGAGGTGAGGAAGCTCATTGCCGGGCCTGGGGTTTACATCTGCGACCAGTGTATCGACCTCTGTAATGACATCATCCTGGACGAGGCTGATGAGGAGACCCCGGTCGGTAAGAGCTCACGGATTCCAAAGCCTAAGGAGATTCGCGCGTATCTTGATGACTATGTTATCGGGCAGGAGCGCGCCAAGAAAATCCTCTCAGTCGCCGTTTATAACCACTATAAGCGAATTGATGCCGTTGGTGGTAAGAGCGAAGTTGAACTTGCAAAATCTAATATATTGCTAATTGGCCCAACAGGATCGGGAAAGACATTACTAGCCCAGACCTTAGCGCGAATTCTCGAAGTCCCTTTTACAATTGCTGACGCCACAAACTTAACTGAAGCCGGTTATGTCGGTGAAGATGTCGAGAACATCATCTTAAGTCTATTACAGGCGGCGGATTACGATGTGGAGAAGGCCCAGCGCGGGATAGTCTATATCGATGAAATCGATAAGATTTCAAGAAAGTCCGAGAACCCATCAATCACCCGGGATGTTTCCGGTGAGGGTGTGCAGCAAGCGCTGTTAAAGATTATCGAAGGAACGACAGCAAGTATTCCACCAAAGGGCGGAAGGAAGCATCCGCAGCAGGAGTTTTTGCAGGTCGATACCTCAAATATTCTCTTTATTTGCGGCGGTGCGTTTGGCGGGATGGAGGACATTATCCGCCGACGTTCGATGGGTAACACCATGGGATTTAACTCTGAAGTGAAGGATCGCAATACAGTCACCAAAACCCTCACCGATGTGCAACCAGAGGACCTGCTTAAATTCGGTTTGATTCCCGAATTCATCGGTAGGCTGCCAATTGTGGCCACTCTGGAGGAGCTGTCCCTTGAAGCGATGATTCAAATACTTACAGAGCCGAAAAACGCCTTGGTAAAGCAATACCAACGTTTAATGGAGATGGAGGGAGTGCGGCTTAAGTTTACAGAAGAGTCGCTTAAGGCCATTGCTAAGCAGGCATTAAGCCGCAAACTCGGTGCGCGCGGACTGCGTTCCATATTGGAAGATCTGATGTTGGAGATGATGTACGAAATTCCAAGTCAGCAGGATATTAAGGAAGTTGTAATTTCGGAAGAGTCGGTAACCCGAAAAGAGCAACCCTTGATAGTGTACGAGCACCAGGCCGAATCCGCTTAAACGTATCCTACGGGCCGACTTTGGCCGAATTCTTCGTCACGGGATATTAGAAAGGCCGGGGCAGTAGTAAAACTACAGCACCCGACCTTTCGAATTCCCGTTCCTCGACTTCGACTCAAATTCGGACCGTAGGATACGTTTAAGTAGTGATTTCGAATTCAAAATTTACAAACATCCACTAAAGCCATCGTGATTAGATTAACGAGCCTTGTGCCAGGTATACATTTCGGCTTGGGGCCGCTTTAGCGGCTAAAAGTTTAAAAAATATAGTATTTTCGATTTGCCAATGCTGATCTGGCGTTACTATAGTCAGATCAAGCGCTTTTTTGGTCTCTTCGGAGGCTTGCTGACGTCTAAAGCGCTATGACTGTGGTTGTTGGGGCACGGTTTAGCCGAACCAGCCTGAATCCGTGGGTAGATCTGCGGAATCTGTAAGGATCGCGGCCCGTGTAAGGGTATTTAGCAAACAAGAGATAGCAAACAATAAAATGACCAGCCAAAACTATAATCCGATTCCTCTCTTAGCACTGCGCGACATTATCATCTTCCCGCAGATGGTTGTTCCGCTGTTTGTCGGGCGCGAAAAGAGCGTTCGCGCCCTTGAGGAGGCTGAACGTCAAAAGAAACCAATTATGCTTGCCGCCCAGCGGGACGCTAAAACGCATCACCCTGGACCAGAAGATATATTTGAGGTCGGAACCTTGGGCGACATCATGCAGATGATGAAGCTCGCAGACGGAACAGTAAAGGTTCTGGTGGAAGGAAAGCGGCGGGCTAAGATTCAACGCTATGTAGAGAGCGAGGACTTTTTTCTTGTTGATGTAGTTGAGCTACCAGAAATGGTGGAGATGAATGCCGAACTTAAGGCGCTTTTGCGTTCGGTGAAGTCCTCATTTGAAACCTATGTCAAGCTTGGGAAGAAAATCAGTCCCGAGATGATTCATCAGATTAACTCCATCGAAGATCCGTTCCGTTTGGCGGATGCTGTGATTGTGCACCTTAATATTAAGCTCGAAGAGAAGCAGGATATTTTGGAGACGGACAGTGCCGCGACCAGACTAGAAAAGATCTTCGGACATATGAAATCCGAGATTGAGATTCTTCAGGTTGAGAAGCGCATCCGGACACGCGTTAAGAAACAGATGGAGAAGACTCAGAAGGAGTACTATCTGAATGAGCAGATGCGCGCCATTCAGAAGGAGCTCGGTGAGAAAGACGATTTTCGTAATGAGATTCAAGAGCTTGAAGATAAGCTAAAAGCCAAGAGTATGCCCGAAGATGCTCGGGAGAAGACGGAGAAGGAGATTCGAAAGCTTAAGATGATGTCGCCGATGTCAGCTGAGGCGACAGTTGTGAGGAATTACGTAGACTGGATGTTGAGTCTTCCATGGTTTGAATATTCCGACGATAAGCTTGAAATTAACGAGGCTGAGCGCATTTTAGATCACGACCACTTCGGCCTGTTCCGCGTGAAGGAGCGTATCCTTGAGTATCTAGCGGTGCAGAAGCTGGTGGGTAAGATTAAAGGCCCAATACTTTGTCTTGTAGGCCCTCCGGGTGTTGGTAAAACATCACTTGGAAAGAGTATCGCGCGATCAACTGGGCGGGAGTTTGTGCGTATCGCTCTTGGCGGCGTGCGGGACGAGGCTGAGATTCGTGGACATAGACGGACCTATATCGGAGCGTTGCCTGGTAAGGTGATTCAGTCCCTTAAGCGGGCCGGTAAAAGCAATCCGGTATTTCTGTTGGACGAAGTGGATAAGATGTCGGCAGATTTCCGTGGCGACCCCTCTAGTGCATTGCTGGAGGTGCTTGATCCGGAACAGAACGACACCTTTAATGACCACTACCTAGATGTCGACTATGACCTCTCGAAGGTGATGTTTATAACCACGGCAAACAATGAGGCGACAATTCCACGTCCGCTGCTTGACCGTATGGAGGTGATAAAAATCGCCGGCTATACAGAGTTAGAGAAGTTAGAAATCGCGCGGAAATATCTGATTCCGAAGCTCTGCGAGAAAAACGGGTTAAGAGAGAATAATATCTCGTTTACTCACGGTGCTCTATTAAGTGTAATTCGGCATCACACTCGGGAGTCTGGTGTGCGTAACTTAGAGCGCACACTAGATGCTGTGACCCGTAAGATTGCAGTATCGATTCTTAAAAAGGGTCGGGATGCTACAGAGAAGATTACGGAAAAGAACCTGGAGCGATATTTGGGCGCTCAGCGCTTTAAGTATGGCAAGCAGGAGGACGAGAATCAGATTGGAACCACCACGGGACTTGCCTGGACCGAAATGGGGGGCGAGTTGTTAGTGATAGAGGTGTCTATCGTTACCGGTCGCGGTCGGTTGATGATTACTGGAAAGCTGGGTGAAGTCATGCAGGAGTCAGCTCAGGCGGCGATGATGTATTGCCGTTCACGGGCTTCAGCTCTTGGATTACCAAAGGATTTCTATTCGAAAATAGATATCCATATCCATGTTCCAGAGGGGGCAATTCCTAAGGATGGTCCATCAGCAGGTGTGACCATGGTTACCTCATTAGCGTCGGCTCTAACAGGCGTTCCGGTTGATAAGGATATCGCCATGACTGGAGAGATTACGCTCCGGGGGCGGGTCCTTCCGATTGGTGGGTTGAAGGAGAAGATCCTAGCGGC
>CAYMWO010000013.1:0-29166 GCA_964393905.1 uncultured Bdellovibrionales bacterium
GATGCTGGATTATGCGCGAAAGCTCTCCGGCCAACCCTCAATCGCCAAGGATAGATCTATTTCCGGTTTTATGGTGCAGAACATCGCCGGTGCTATGTTCTCAAACGCCCTGCACTCAGCTCCATCTACGCTCCAAGCCTTACTAATCTTCCCTTATGTTAGTGGATTGAACTTTGTTCATACGGCTCTTAAGACCGAAGGTTTCCCCGGAGTTAATAAAATTTTCAAGCGTCTCCCCGAATCCACAGAAGAGATTCTCCACCCGGAGAAGTACTTCAAGGGCGTGCGAGACTTTCGTGAGATTCCACTAGAGCCGGGGCCTGAGGGGTATGACCGGCAAGGGGAGAGCTCGTTTTACTCAGACCGCATGGGAGAGTTTATGATTGCCGCTCTTATAGGAAGCTATCTTTCGCCAGTTGAGGGCAGCAAGGCTTCCGCCGGCTGGGCGGGGGATAGAATTCAGCTGTTTGAGCCGATAGGAGATGCACCGGGAACGGTGATTTGGAACACCGAGTGGGACACAAAAGCCGACGCGGATGAATTTTTCCTGGCGTTAACCGCAGCCTACGAAAAGCGTTTCGGTGCTAAGGCCACAGGGACGGACGGCATTCGAATTTTTACCGATAAGACAGTAGGCGAGCTTGAGATTCGACAGACTGAGCAGAAGGTGCGGATTGTGTCTGGCAGGAAGCATTAGCGAGCCTAGACTCGATGAAATTGGGATACCGCCTCAGCCACCCGCTCTCCATCCATTGCCGCTGACAAAATTCCACCGGCATAACCTGCGCCTTCGCCGCAGGGGTAAAGCCCGGGGATTTGTTGGTGAGAGAGCGTCTCCGGATCTCGGGGGATTCTGACCGGCGACGAGGTACGGGACTCGACAGCTACTGCGATGCTCTCGTCTGAGATAAAGCCCTTAAGCGAGTTATCAAAACTCCGCATCGCTTGCCGCAGCCGTGAGGCGACAAACTTTGGTAAGACATTATCCAGCTCTACGGGGGTTACACCGGGAAAGTAAGAGCATTCCGGTAAAGACTTAGAAGGTCGGGAGCTAATAAAATCTGAGATTCTCTGTGCCGGGGCGACCTGCCTTCCACCGCCTAGGACAAACGCTCGCTGCTCGACCTCCTGCTGAAAGCGAAGCCCCGCTAACGGACCATGCGCGGCAAAGGGTGTTAAGTCTTCGACCTTAATCTCAACTACAATCCCCGAATTTGCATAGAGCGAGTTTCGTTTAGAAGGCGACCAACCGTTTGTGACAATCTCCCCTTCAGCTGTTGCCGCCGGACAAATTATTCCTCCGGGGCACATACAGAAGGAGAAGACTCCGTGATTTTCAACCTGGCAGTTAAGTGCATACGAAGCTGTCGGTAAATTGGGGTGGCGGGTCTGTTGTCGATATTGAACCCGGTCGATCAGCTGTTGCGGATGCTCAGTGCGAACTCCGAGGGCGAACGGTTTTAGCTCTACCGAAGCTTCCTTACGAACGAGCAGTTCAAATATATCCCGCGCGGAGTGGCCTGTCGCGAGAATCGCACTTCGAGCTTCAAACTTCACACCGTTCTGAAGAGTAACCTTCCGAAAACCGCCCGTGTCCCAATCAATATCACTCACCCGGGAGTTAAAATGAATCTCCCCACCCTGCGCGACAATGCTTTCGCGAATGGCTTGAACGACTTGCGGAAGTTTGTTGGTTCCGACATGCGGGTGAGCATCAACGAGAATCTCGTCCGGTGCGCCAAAGTAATGGAGTATCTCCAACACCCGCTTAACCGAGCCGCGTTTATGCGCGCGGGTGTAGAGCTTGCCGTCGGAAAACGTTCCCGCACCCCCTTCGCCGAAGCAATAATTACTATCCGGGTTCACTGCCCCGGTCTTAGTCAGAGTGGCGATATCCCGTCGCCGTTCCCGAACATCCTTTCCACGCTCTAAGATGACTGGTTTAAACCCCAACTCAATCAGCCGCAGCGCGGCAAACATCCCCGCCGGGCCGCAGCCGATTATCACCACCGGCTCAGCGTTTCGCACATCTTTTAAGGACGGTGACCAGCGAAGCTCAGGTATAAACTCCTCGTCAATCCAAACACCATAGCGCAGATGAAACCGCGGCCGACCCTTGCGGGCATCAAGGGTCACTCGAATTAGCGACAGGTGTTTAATATCTGCAACACTAACCCCCGCCTTCCGAGCCACAAGCTCCCGATGCCGCTCGTCTTCAAACCGCTCTTCGGCTCCAACCGTAATTTCCACCTCGTTTGCCATATTCCTGCTCTTATAACCGAAATTGGACACCCCTCAAAACAACCCGTATTCTGCGTTTCTCTTATGTGGAGTTTCTCTTCTCCGCTTTCTCTGTGTCTCTGTGTGAGATAAATGGAGATTATTTTAGGAGAATCTCCAGGTTCTCACACAGAGAAAACGGAGGCGCAGAGAAGAAAGAGGGAATCCTTTGGGTTTGAAAAATCATTGTCCGCTTTGTTCAGGGGCCGACACGCCGGTGTTTGGGGATGTCCATTCGCGGACTTATTATCGGTGTGGAGACTGCGCGCTGGTGTTTGTCGACCGCGCGAGCCTGCTCTCCGGCGAGGACGAGAGAGCCCGTTATGAGCTGCATCAGAATAACCCCGCCGACCTCGAGTATCGCCGCTTTCTCTCCCGACTAGCCGACCCGCTGACTGAGGTGCTGCCACCAGGCGCTAAAGGGCTAGATTTCGGTTGCGGCCCCGGGCCGACTTTGTCCCTAATAATGGCGGAGCGTGGGTTCCAAGTTCAAGACTTCGATCCCTTCTTCTCCCCAGATACAACTCTACTGGAAAAGCAGTACGACTTTGTCACCTGCACCGAGGTCTTAGAGCACCTCTATTATCCGGCAAGCGAAATCGAATTGCTAACGGGCCTTGTCCACCCCGGCGGCTGGTTAGCGGTGATGACAGAGATGTTCACCCCAGAAAGGGAGTTCGCGGATTGGCATTATGTGCGAGAACCGACGCACGTAGCGTTTTATTCGGATGAGACGATGGGGTGGATTGCAAAGAGATGGAACCTGGAAATGCATTCTCCGCATAGGAATGTTCGGTTGTTTAAGAGATAGCTGGGATCCGATGTGCTGGGTGGTGGGGCCGGGTTGGGTTGTCTGATTTTTTTCGTTGATACGGCCGACCATCATTCGCCTGCGGCCCCACAAATTACTAACGGCTTGAACGCCGTTAGAATTTAGCACCTCCCCCCACCCCCGTCCGTATCAACGAAAAAAATCAGACAACCCAACCCGGCTAAGCGTTTAGCAGTTTCGGGGCGAGAGATTGCAACTGAAATAACTGGAAGTTTTCTTCTCCGCGGCTCCGCGTGAGACAAACGGAGATAACCTTGACAGAATTCAATATCTTATCCCGCTCAATATACCTCTCCCAAATTTCACGCGCTAATAGTATAGAGAGGCCGAAGTCTAAGCTGCAGTGATCTTTAATTTGCATTCATAAGGGATTGTTATGAACAGGAAGATAATTTTGCTGCTCTCTGTTTTATTTCTTTTGGTTTTTAGCGGCGTGGCATTTGCTCTCGATCCGTTAGAAGCTGGACCGGGAATGTATAAAAAATTATTTGAAAACGACAGAGTGCGAGTCATGGAAGTTACTTTTAATCCCGGCGATAAGATCAAGGAACACTCCCACCCGGATCATTTCGTGACAGTTCTGGAGCCAGGTAAGCTCAAGATTTTCAAACCCGACGGCTCCGCTAACGAAATTGAACTAACCCAAGACCAAGTAATCTGGATTCCCGCCGAATCTCATTGGGCGGAGAATACGGGGACAACTCGGGTTAAGCTCTTGGTGAGTGAGTTGAAATAGTATTCAGGATCTCACACAGAGAAAACGGAGACGCAGAGAAGAATAGGGTTAAACCAAGCGGAGTTACTGTTCTCCGTTTTCTCTGCGTCTCTGCGTGAGTTCGCGGAGATTATCTTCAGCTCATTTACTAGGCTAAAGCGGTCTCTCAAAATTCCGAATTTTCTCCAGAATTTCAGGCATTGCTTCCTCGGCGGCTATTCGTCCGCGCTCGATGATTGGCGAACCGCGGTGAAAGTCCAAAATACCAACGTCGCTCACGTTTGGGCAGATATGGACGTTTGCGGGAAACTCTTTCATCTGCAGAGTTGTTAGCCTGCGCTGTGACAGCACCAAGGTTTGAATCAAAATGTCGATCAGATGCGGTTGCAGTTTCCGCTTTACATCGCTAATGGCCAGGCCCGGTGCGGGGAGTTTAGCTGTTAAAGATCTCAAGTAAGTTAAAGCCGATTGCAATATGGTTCCGCTCTCTGGGGTTGTCATCTCAGCGTTCTCTCCCAGCGATTCGAGCTGTTGCTCCTCTATTTGAACCGGAACGGAATCAAACACAGGGGCTCCGGAGTGTCCAAATAGATCAACGGCAATAATGAAATCCGCTCCCAGTTCGCGCGCAGCCTGAATCGGAACTGGCTCCAATACTCCACCATCGACTAATAAGTAACCCTCATGTTGAACCGGAGTGAAAATCCCTGGTATTGAGATGCTGGCACGTACGGCCCTTCTTAAATTGCCGCGGGTGAGTGTTACTGGTTCAGCGGTTTTCAAATCAGAGCTGACAGCAGCAAAGCGTAGCGGAAGGTCTTCGATATTTTCGACATCTACAAGTTCAAACAATAGGTCGAGGGCATTCTTTCCGCTGAAAAATCCTTGGACGGACCACGCCGGGCTGAGCAACTGTGGAAGATCTGTCAGACCGATGCCGGCGGCATCGTGCTCCAGCTCCGCTAGTTTACCGGCCGCATATGCTGAACCGACAAGCGCGCCGACGCTCGTTCCCGTGACAATCTCGCAATTAATTCCAGCATCACGCAGCGCTTTCAAGATGCCGATGTGAGCAAACCCCTTCGCACCGCCGCCACCAAGCGCGAATCCAATTTTCATTGCGCACCCTCCATAATAAATCGTCTGCTTGAGTGTATCGCCATTCATTTCACGAGAAAAGCGAGAAGCTATACTCCAGTTATTCTGGCCCCTTTTCCTCTTCGCTTCTCCCCCTGAGATCAATGGAGACCATGAGATTATATTCAGATCACTCACGCAGAGGCGCAGAAAAAACGGAGACGCAGAGAAGAATAAAGGTCAATTACTGGACGAAGGCTTCAAGTTTGTGGTTGGGGTTTTCATCCGCGGCGAATTGTCTCTCTCTTTCGCTTCTAAAGAGCACGACTGGGCGGTCGAAGCGGTCGCGCGCTATGAGGGTTCTTTGGCCTAGTTTTAGGGTGGAGACATCGCCTACTAGCCAGGCGCCGCACTCGTAAGGGAGCATCTCTAGGATTGTATCCACCTGATAATCGTTCTTTAGGCGATATTGCAGGACCTCGAACTGGAGTCGGCCTACGGCGGCGATTAGTTTGTCGGCGGAGTAGCCGGTCGAGGCGGTTAGGACTTGGACTGCGCCCTCTTCGGCTAGTTGTAGGATGCCCTTATCGAAGGCCTTTCTCTTGATAACATCCTTGGGGCGAATTCTTGCGACAACCTCTGGCGAGAATTGCGGGAGGGGTTTGAACTTAAACCCGCCGTTTAAGGAGACCGTATCTCCAATCATAAATGCGCCGGGGTTAATTACGCCGACGATGTCCCCGGGATAGGCGACGTCCAGCGTGTCTCTTTCACCGGCAAACATTTTGTGGCCACGGGAGAGGCGGATACTTTTGTTTAGGCGGTGGTGGTGGACTAACTGGTCACGCTCAAATCGGCCGGAACAGACACGTAAAAAGGCAACACTATCTCGGTGTCTTGGGTCCATGTTAGCCTGGACTTTAAAGACGAAGGCGCTGAAGGGATCGCTTACCGGGTCGATTATCTCCTCTTCTCCGTTATCCAGGTCTACAAGTTTTACAGAAGGACAGGGGGCCTTTTTAACGAAGGCTTCGAAAAACGGCTCTAAGCCAAAGTTCGTTAATGCCGAGCCGAAAAATACGAGGGTGACCTTTCCGGTGAGAAAATCGGCGGAGGTAAACTTATTCCCCGCGGTGCGGAGCAGTTCAAGCTCGAACTCGACCTCCTTGGCCTGTGTCTCGCTAAGCTTACCCGAGGAGATGGCCTCACTTAACGCCATCGTATGCGCCTCTGCGCGCTGGCTGCCGCCGGCCGCGGCGCGGTTAAAAAGAGTAACGGTGCCATCTGCGACATCAGCTACACCTTTAAATTCGCGTCCTGAACCAATCGGCCAGTTATAAGCGGCAGCCTGAATTCCCAAAACCTCTTCAACTTCGGCGATGAGTTCAAACGGGTCACGGCCGGGTAAGTCCATCTTGTTGATAAAAGTTAAGACCGGAATCTTTCGCATGGCGCAGACGGCGAATAATTTACGGGTTTGAAGCTCCACGCCCTTTGCAGCGTCGATAACCATGATGGCGCTGTCAGCTGCGGTTAGTGTGCGATAGGTGTCTTCGGAGAAGTCTTGGTGACCAGGGGTGTCGAGCACGTTAATCACGCAACCCTGATACTCAAACTGCATGGCGGAAGCTGTAATCGAGATACCGCGCTCTTGCTCCATCTCCATCCAGTCCGAGCTTGCGGCCTTGGCGCTTTTTCTGCCGCCGACCATACCGGCTGTGCGAATCATGCCGGAATAAAGCAGAAGCTTTTCGGTGAGAGTGGTTTTACCGGCGTCGGGATGGCTGATGATGGCGAACGTGCGCCGCCTTTCGGTCTCGGCCTCAACTACGGCATCGATTTTCTTAGTCATATATTAATCAACTCGCACTCTTGGTAACCACTGGAGCCAGGACGGTAGATACCAGTTCCACTTCCCTAGGAGCACCATGCTCGCAGGAAGTAGTAACGAACGGATGATGGTTGCGTCAAGGACCACCGCGATTGCGAGCCCTACGCCTAGCTGTTTCATCACCGGGAGCTCAAGTGTGGCGATAATTGCAAAGACGCCGGCCATTATCAACGCCGCGCTGGTGATTGTGCGAGAGGTGGCACTGATTCCCCGCTGCACGGCGTCGGCTGTGCTTCCTCCATGCATTGCTTCCTCCTGAATGCGAGAGAGTAAAAAGACATGGTAGTCCATCGAGAGCCCAAAGAGAATTGAGAACAAGAGCGCAGGAACGAAGCTTTCGATTACTCCGTATTGCCAGGCATCGACAATTTGGTGTTGAAAGAGGAGCACCATCAATCCGAACGAGGCTCCGGTTGAGAGTAGGTTTAGCAGCATGGCTTTAATGGCGACGGCGATGGAGCGAAAAGCGATTAGCAGAAAAATTGCGCTTACAAGTACAACTGCTCCTAGCACCCAAGGGGTGCGCTCCGTGTAACGAGCCTTTTCGTCGACGACAAAGGGAAGGTTACCGCTTACACCGACTGTTATCCCACTATTCTCCAATAGCCTTGGCGCTAAGTCTTTACGAATATCCTCAATCAGCTTTCGATTCTCAGCTTCATTGGCGTTTCCGCGAACGAGAAACTCAAAGCGCTCGACTGTCCCGTCTGAGCTCTTATCTGTACTTAACGGTCCTGTTAACCGCTTAGTATCAAGTAGAGCTTTGATAAAAAGTAGGGTTTTCCCCTGCGCTCTAACCTGCGGCAGGTTCGGCCCTGAGATTATCACTGACAAACTTGTTCCCGCTAAGTTAGGAAAATGCTCCTTAAGGACCGCATAGGTCTTGGCACTTTGCATAGACGGTGGCAGCAGATCGCGTTCGACTGTGCTGCCGAGCTTCATCTCGCGGGTTAGTAGCCCAACCGAGAGCAAAGCGCCGAGGCAGAAAGTGATACTTAATACCGGATGCCGGACTCCGAGGGTCACCCAGCGGGAGGAGAACCCAACGGACTTGAATGTATCGCGGAGGTGTCCGCGTTCTAGGTGCCGTTCTAGTAAAAGGAGTAGCGAGGGCAGGACAAGAATACTCGCTGCGACGGTAATAATAACAGAGAGGATTGATACCAGGGCCATCGAGGTTAAGATGGTGTCATGCATCAGCAACAGCCCGGTAAGCGAGAGCGCAACAGTAAGCCCGCTCCAGAAGATTGAAATTCCTGAACGGCTGCGGGCGCGGCTTACGGCATCACGGTAAGTTAGCCCGAGCCGCACCTCTTCGCGGACGCGGCTCACCATAAAGAGGGAGTAATCCACTCCGATGGCCATTACCAAAAGCACAACGAGTTGCGAAGCTGTGGCGCTAACCGGGTCGACGATGTGGCTGAATATTGCGGAAACTCCCAGCGAGGCGATGAGTGAGGTAATAGCGACTACTAGCGGGATAAGCGAGGAAACTACCGAACCAAATGCCCAGAGAAGTATTACGAGACTTAGCGGAACAGTGTAAATCAACGAGCGGTCTAAGTCACGGTTGATGAGTTCAAATATCTCGTTATCTCCCGTCCCTTCGCTCAGATACTTCAGGGAGAACTCCCCGTTCTGCTTCTGCCAGTTGGCGAATTTTTGCGGTAAGTCCTTTAGCGCCTTAGCCGATTGGTTAACTGGAATATTGGTTGCGGCGTCTATTAGCAGGTAATGGGAATCAGCTGAGACGAAAAGAGCCTCTTCGGGCAAAGGGGGTAAGTGAGTCGCTGTGCTGATTTTAGAAAATAGTTTTGAATTTAACGGAGACTCATCATCTGAGCGGCCCCAATTACTAAGTTCGGTAATTAGCGAGTCACGCGCTGTGGAAAACTCTGGGTCTGTCACCAGATGGGTTGCGCTTGAGAGGAGAATTAGCACGCCGTCTGTCGGGGGAATTCCGGCCTGAATGGCACGAACCTCCGCCGGGTTACGCATTAGCGTCGCGGTGGCTGATGGTCCGGGGAGAACGGTATTAAGGCCGCAGGCAAACCCGAGGGCGGCAAGAAGTAGGACGCAGGCAGACCAACCCAGGACGACTCGCATCGGGTGCGCGCTCCAGAGAGGTGCGGGTTGTGATTGCTGCATAGTCTAACCTAACTCAGTGATTTCAGAATGTTACGGGAGGGGATAATAGGGCTTAGGGGGGAATTTGACAAATGCGGTAATAATGGGTAATTTATACACTAATGATTAAAAAAGCCAGAAAAAGCCTTAAAAAAACGGCTTTCTGGTCTGGGGAAAATGCACACTATTTATGAAAGCCGCTGAACGCATGGAGTTAATTATAGGGCTATTGTTTAAGCCCATTGTGCGTTTTTGCTTAAAGCGCGGCTTTCGCTATCAAGAAATCCTCTCGGCGTTGAAGGCTACGATACTTGAGGTTGCGACGGAAGAGCTTGTTGGAAGCGGTCACGAGGTGAACACCAGCCGCCTGTCGGTGTTAAGTGGGTTGCAACGTAAGGACATTAAAGATCTGAGTCTGCGACGGGAGGAGCCTGCACGGAATTCGCGATCGGGGGCAAATCTAATCAGCCGCGTTATGGGCCAGTGGCAGAGCCATCCCAATTTTACAACTAAGTCCGGTGCCTCGCGTGCGCTTAGCTTCGAAGGGGCGGAGAGCGAGTTTGCAGAACTCGTTCGCACCATCAGTGCGGATATGAATCCCTATACAGTGCTTTTCGCCTTAGAGCAGTGCGGGGCTGTTCAGAGAAATGGGAAAAAGATTTCGCTAGTGCATAGTGTTTATGAACCAAAAGGAAATGCATTGGAGTCGTTAGAGATGCTCGCGCAGGATGCGGATTTTCTGCTGCGGGCGGTTGAGAAGAATGTTTTTGCAGAGCCGAATATTCCAAACCTACATATCAGCACAGTTTTTGATAATATCTGCCAGGAGAACATGCCACAAATTCAGGAGTGGCTGCTTGATAAGGGCACCTCGTTTCATGAAGAGGCCCGGGCTTATCTCGCTAAATATGACAAAGATGCCAACCCGCGGCTGTATGACAAGTTGGGCGGGGGAAAGGTGGCAGTCTGCGCCTTTGCCTTAGTGGAGTCGCCAAAAAATGGGGAGTAAGATGAATCGCTCGCGAGTGTGTAAACTACCGCTATTAATAATTTTAGGATCTCTGGCCTTATCTTGGCAGGGGTGTGCTGGGGGTTCTTATGGAACTGGAGCAGCGGGCATTGGTTCCGCTGGAACCGGCGTTAAGAAATTTGAACCGGAACCCATGCCCGACCCGAAGCTCGATCTTACCTTTCCCTGGGATTTAGTCCCAAAGGAGAAACCGCCTGAAGAAAAACCACCGTGCCTAAGAAAAGCAGATGGTCGTTGCGAGGATAATTCTAAAGGTGACTCTGAATAATAACCAGTTAATGGAGGATTTATGAGGATCAAGTTAGTTGTTCCAATGTTGTTGCTGCTGGCGGGGTGTGTGAGCGCTGCGGATCATATGCAAAGCCTTCAATCAACCGATGAGCGGGCGCTAACTGTGGGAACAGTGCAGCGGGAGATTCGCACGGGGATGTCTGCGGGGGAGGTAGCAAATGCGCTGGGCTCGCCGAATATTGTCAGTAAGGATAGTAGCGGGAAAGAGACTTGGATCTACGATAAGATTGCAACCGAAGCCTCGTATTCTACCTCACAGGGGGGTGTTGCCGGCGGTGGGGGCGTTGCGGGAGCGCCGGGGACGGTGCTCTTACTTGGGCTGCTTACCGGCTCTTATGAAGCAAGCGCTGGGGCTTCGGCTACGACACAGAGAACGCTAACGGTGGTAATTAAGTTTGATCAAGAAAGCCGAGTCGAGACGGCGAACTATCATTCGAGTAAGTTTTAATATTAGGAGCTAGGTATGAAGCATCGAAGTTTAGCTTCAAGTGAGAAACTTGTTCGCAGGTTTGGTGCAGTCTCTGCGCTGGTAGCGGTTGTGGTCTTTAGCGGATGCGCCCCGTTACCACCGGTTGCCGCGCAAAGCGCACTCCAAGTTCGCGCGACACAGACGCGGGAGTATCAGGTCAGCGACCCTAAGTTGGTGATGAAGGCCGTGTTGGATGTCTTACAAGACGAGGGGTTTGTTACGAAGAATGCCGTTGTCGATTTGGGGCTCATTACCGCGACCAAGGAGGTTGACCGTGCCAGCTGGGCCTCGACGAATTTAGGTCTGGTATTGATGGGAGGGGATGCGGTGTGGGAGAAGACAGAGTTGATTGAAGCCACGGCGAACATCTCCGAGTTTGGTAACGAAGTCCGCGTTCGGGTCTCGTTTCAGCGCAAGATTATGGATAACCACGGCAATGTCGCCCGTATCGTGGGGTACTCGGATCCGAGCTATTATCAGGACTTTCTTGTGAAGGTAGATAAGGCGATATTTATTCAGAAGGAGCGACTCTAGAAATGCCAGCGGCAAAAGCTATCAAAAAAGTATCGACGAAGAAACGTTGCTGGTGGTGCGGAGACGACCCGCTTTATGTCAAATATCATGACACCGAGTGGGGACGCCCTGTTCATGACGATCGCGAGCTGTTTGAGTTTTTAATTCTTGAAGGGTTTCAGGCGGGGTTGAGTTGGTTAACGATTCTCCGTAAGCGGGAGAACTTCAGACGGGCCTTTGCAAAGTTTGATCCGCGCAAAGTCGCTAAGTTTACCAAGCGGGATGTGACGCGGCTAATGGCGGATGCGGGAATTGTTCGAAACAGATTAAAGATTGAGTCTACTATTAGAAACGCGCAGTGCTTTCTGGAGGTGCAGCGGGAGTTTGGAAGCTTTGATAAATACATCTGGGGATTCACCGGATATAAGACCATGCGTAACCCGCGGGGTTTGAAGAAGGGTAAAATTCCTGCAACTTCGACGGAGTCCGACAAGCTCTCTAAGGATTTAAAGAAGCGGGGGTTTCGGTTTGTTGGGTCGACAATTTGTTATGCTCATATGCAGGCCACGGGCATGGTCGATGACCATGTTATGGGGTGTTTTAGATATCGAAAACGATAAGCTTTAGTAATCTGTTGAACTAAAGCTGATAATTGACTACGAGTAGGGCTGGAGGAAATTGCCATGTCCTATAATCTATTCTCACGAAAGCCCGTTCAAGTAATTCTGAAAGAAGGTGCTGATAGTGAGCACAAACTCAATCGGGCGCTGACGGCTACTAATCTTGTGATGCTCGGTGTGGGGGGTGTCATCGGGGCTGGTATCTTTGTGCTTACGGGGCAGGCGGCGGCGCAATATGCGGGGCCAGCAATTGTTCTTTCCTTTATTATCTCCGGGTTTGCCTGCGCCTTTGCTGCTCTTTGTTACGCGGAGTTTGCGGCGATGATTCCTATCGCGGGCAGTGCTTACACATATGCTTATGCCACTCTAGGGGAGATGATCGCCTGGATTATCGGCTGGGATTTAATTCTTGAATATCTGTTTGGCGCGTCAACTGTGGCGGTGGGGTGGTCGGGGTATGTGGTGAGCTTTTTAAAAGACGTCGGGATAGAGATTCCGGCCTATCTTTGTAACGCACCGTTTAATCACAAACCGGGTGGGGTTTGGGAAACCACGGGCGCACTGATAAACCTTCCGGCGGTCTTAATCGTGGCGCTTATGACTTGGGTGTTGGTTATCGGCATCCGGCAATCGGCTAAGTTTAATAACATCATCGTGTTTTTAAAAATTGCCGTCTTAACCCTGTTTGTGGTGTGCGGGGCGAGCTTTATCAACTACGAAAACTGGACACCGTTTATTCCGCCAAACCTTGGTGAGTTCGGCCAGTTTGGAGTGAGTGGCATATTTCGTGGAGCAGGGGTGATTTTCTTTGCCTATATTGGCTTTGACGGACTCTCAACCCTGGCGCAGGAGGCAAAGAATCCGCAGCGTGATATGCC
The DNA here is from genome assembly GCA_964393905.1 of uncultured Bdellovibrionales bacterium. GTDB lineage: Bacteria > Bdellovibrionota_C > UBA2361 > SZUA-149 > CAYMWO01 > CAYMWO01. The sequence goes on from CAYMWO010000013.1 coordinate 12,724, forward strand.
CATCGGAATTCTGGGTTCTCTCCTCGTTTGCACCATCTTTTATATCGCCGTCTCGTTAGTGCTTACCGGAATAGTTAAGTATGACCAGCTGAATGTGCCAGACCCGATTGCTGTCGCGGTAAACGCCGCCGGAACGGGACTGTTTTGGCTCCGGCCGTTTATCAAGCTGGGAGCGATTGCGGGACTAAGCTCAGTCGTGCTTGTGCTACTCATGGCGCAACCGCGAATTTTGTTTACGATGGCAAACGATGGTCTCCTACCTAAGTTTTTCTCCCGTGTGCATCCAAAGTTTCAAACCCCGTCTGGGTCAACAATCGTAACCGGAATCCTTGCTTTGGTAGTGGCTGGGCTGTTCCCGATTGGGGTTTTGGGAGAGCTGGTTTCTATCGGAACTTTGCTGGCGTTTGTGATTGTCTGTGCCGGTGTGCTGGTACTCCGTTACACACATCCCGAGATGCACCGCCCGTTTAGGACCCCATTTGTGCATATCGTCGCTGTTTTAGGGGCGGGCAGTGCGCTGATGCAGATGATTGCTCTGCCGATGGATACCTGGATTCGTTTGGTTGTCTGGATGGTAATTGGATTAGTGCTTTACTTTGCCTATGGGCGGCGGCACTCAAACCTAATGAAGAGTAAATAGCGGTAAGTCGCTAACTTAGCTTGACCCAGGTTAGCTCGTGCTTGTTCGCCGAAAGGTGAATCAGCTCGCTACCTGGTATCTTGGCGAAGGCTCGGATAGTATCGGCGTTTGGGCGTGACTGAAACTTAAGCGTGCAGACAAAATTCTTTACCTGCCCGGAATCACGCCAGAGCTTAACCCAGTCGAAGAGCTTTTCTGGGTAGCAGGCGAGATCGCAAAACAACCAATCAAAACGCTCCTTGGTCTCAGGAGTGTAATTAAAGGCATTGCCCTTTAGAAACTCCACCCCTTGAAGTGCGGCGACCTTTGGTGCGAGCGGGGTGCGGTCGATGCTTAACACTCTAGCGCCGAGCCGACCTAAAACATAAGTCCAGCCACCGGGGCTTGAGCCGACCTCCAAACAACGCTCACCAGGCTGTGGCATCTTGCCGAAGAGAGTAAACGCCTCCCATAGTTTTAAGTATGCTCTGTTGGGTGGACCATCTTTGTCCTCAACGAAATGCACCTCACCGTTTGGAAACGGACTAGAGCAATGAGGTGAGGCCAAAATTGTATCTTTGTTAATCAAAGTCCAAGATCCGAGCGGGGCTGTGGGTAGAGCTGCGGGAAACTTTAACGGCTTTGCGGAAACGTGCGGCAGCTCGGACTCGATTAATTTAGCCCGTCGGTGAAAGTCATGAGAGTAGAGCGCCCAGTTCCGCTGAATGGCCTTTAGTTTTTTTGCCGCGTCCCCTATGGAGGAGATCTCAATTATCTGCGGGTCGTACCAGATATTCTGGCACCAGTAGACCTGTTTAGGCTTACCTTTTCGCACAAACAAACGGCCGTAGTTCTCTTGGTAATCGCCAAGCTCGTGCGAGAGGTGGCGATCGAGTTCTATCGGGGCCAGGTAGGCGGTGGTTTCTTTTGCGGTTGTCACAACCCTTTCTTGCTCATATCAGCTGGATAGAAGCAAGTTTCCCCTAGTAATCCCCGTACTAGGGCTTAGAGTTGTCAGTTCGTCTGTTGGGATTCGATGCCGTCGGAGCTACCAGCCGGTTGTGAATTAGGGCCGAGTTGTAGGTTTGGATGAAGGCTTTGAGCCCGTTAGCCAACTCCTCAGCTGCCTGCGGCTCTACTTCTTGTAAATCCTGCTTAAGGAAGGGGTCGAGCTTGTAATTAAAAAGGCCCAACACATCATCGCCGCTGGAATGAAGAGCCAGGTCTTTTTCGAGGTATTGGTAAATTCCGCTTAGGTAGTTTATCGCCGAGCGCGGACCACGCTTATCAAAGGCGCTCCGACCAAAGGCAAAATACTCTCTCGGAAACTTAAGCATGTCGAGCACTGTCGGCATGATATCTATCTGTTGAAAAAGCTCCGAGCGTTTACCTTTTAGCTCTCCGTTTGGTCGGTAAAAAAGAATCGGTATCTCGTAAATCCCAACGCTACTTTGATACTCGTCCGTCTCCGGTTCGGGGGTGTGGTCCGCAACAATTACGAACAAGGTGTTATCAAACCACGGGGCCTTGGCCGCTGTTTCGAAGAAACGCTTAAGTGCAAAGTCTGTATAGCCCAGGCTCTGCTGAATCTTTAGCGGGCCGGCGCGAAACTGCCCCCGATACCGCTCCGGGATGTTGTAGGGGTGGTGAGATGAGAGGGTGAAGATGCCGGTAAAAAAAGGTTGCGGGGTGGTGTTTAGGTTCGCCGCGACATATTGAAGAAATGGCTCGTCGTAGATACCCCAATTGCCATCGAAGTCCGCTTCGTTGTTATATTCAGTTCGACCATAATACCTATCAAAGCCAGCCATCCTGGCAAAAACATCAAAGCCCATCGAGCCGTTTTCACCCCCGTGGTAAAACGCGCTTGTGTATCCCTGGTCCTTTAACAGGTTCGGGAGAGTTGTAATCTGGTTTCCGACATAGGTCGAGAAGATGTAAGAGCTTTTCATCAGGCTCGGTAGACTGGCAAAGACTGCGGGAATCGCATCGACTGAGTTCTTGCCGTTAGCAAAGGCGTGCTCAAAGATAAGTCCCTTACCTATTAACGAATCGAGAAACGGGGTATAACCCTCGTTACCGTTTAGGCTCCCGACAAACTCCCGGGCAAAGCTTTCGAGCACTATTACAACTACATTTAACGGCCTAAACTCTCCCTTTTGCCCCGGATGTAATGGAGAATAGCGCTTAGCGAGCTCCTCCGGGGGGAAGTAGTTAACATCTTGTAGGTCTTTTTTCCCGAGCGTACGAAGAATAGAAAACGGAGTGTTCAGCACAATCGGAACTTCCCGTGCATGGGCATACTGCGCGGCGGTAATTACGGCGATGGGCTTTAACTGCAAACCACCTCGGGCAGCGATAACGGCGAGCCCAGAAAAAGTCCCGAGTATTATAAGTTGCAATAGCGCCCTAGCGAAGATGTGTAACGGCGGCTTCTCAGTTAGCGGAAGCCGGACCCTCCTATAGAGAAACTCGGCTAAGGCTAACAACGCCACCCAGATGATCACAAGATAGAAGTAGTCTCTAACGAAGCGCGGGAAGAGGTTCATAAAATCACTCCCGGTCGAGACCAAGGAGAAGATATCCGCCGTCATGCGTTTGAAGGTGAAGCGATAGTAAACAAAATCCGCGCAGTTAACAAAGAGCGCTGGGATAAGGGTGAGGTAGAAAAGAAACTTAAGAAATTTCTGATAGCCTTGGGTGTCGCGCTGCGGGAGCGGAACCAGGTGTAGGAAAATGAAAGGGATATTTAGGTAAACTATCGCTGAGAGATCGAAGCGTAGTCCATGGATAAAAAGTGGCAGCAGTTCGGATGCTGCGAGATCGTTAAAATAAGAGTAGTTCAGCGCTAGGAACATCGCCCGGCATACTGAGAACAGCAGCAGGGCGATCCCGAGACGTTTAAGTAATAGAGATACGTGTGCGAACTCGCGCTTCACAAGTATTGTTAGCCAGCCTCAGCCCATAACGCGGGTTACAGTTTAGAGAGTCTCTTAAGTGTGCCGATGTCATCTTGGAGAATCGTCTGAATCTCCCGCAGCCTCGCGGCAAGCTGTTCGACATCGCCATCTCCACGGCTTACCTGCGCTCTAAGCGAATCAAGCGAAGCCCCGCTCTTTGTGACCAGCGGTTGGACGGATATAGAGACACCACTCTTTCGACTCTTCAAAGAGTCTAGCAGGTTTTTTCTGTCGCTAATTAATCTTTGTATCTGCGACAGCTCAACTTGCAATGTCTTTTTGTCCGTCGAGGAGATTGTCTCATTTGATATGGGTTGTGATGCTCGAGCCTCAACGACAGGGGTCTCGACAGCAAGTCGTGACCGAGCGGTCGCGGCTTTTGCCGCTAACTGTTGGTTTTCATTTTCAATGCTGCGTTTGGCCAGCTGAGCCGACTCCAGATTAGCTAACAGCTCCTGTTCACGGCTAATCTTATCATTTAATGCGGTCTGAATCGTAACGAGCTCCTTTTCCTGGGCAGCGATGCGCTTATCTCGTGCTTCAATTTCGGACTGTAGTTGAGCTACATTATTTGAACTCTGTCCCTTAAGCGCCGCAATTTGGTTTTGAAGTTCAAATGAGCGCGCTCTTTCAGCATCGAGTTGAGTTTTAAGAGCGTTGTTTGCGAGTTCCGACTGGCTCCGCTCGTTCGCGACTTGAGAGAGCTGCTCATTGCTCGGGGCCGCCATCAGCGCATTCTGAAGATTTGTGATCTGTTCGCGAAGCGGCTTAGCATTTGCTTCATAATCACAAACTGGCTGGCCTGGGGTTGGCGCAGAAAGAGCAACGAGGCGATCTTTGTTCTGAGCATTTTGTCTTAAAACTTGGAGTTCGTTTTGTAGTGGTTGGATTTGTGCGGAGCAGTCTAGTGGTTGAACCTTCGAGTTAGCCTCAGGTTGAACCCTAGCAGGAGGTAGGTTGCTTGTTGCCTCCTTCGAGTAGGCCTCAGGGTGAACCTTCGAGTTACCCTTCGCTAGAAGCTCGTTTTTATCCGCTAACTCGTCTTCTAGGGAGTGGACCTGTCTCTCCAGTTCATTAACTGAGACTTCGTACTCGGCTAGTTGATCGATGAGTTTATATCCACGATCGTCAATGCGATAGGCGCGGCCATCTTTTAGTCGGCCAACTTTGGCCGCAGGTTCAGCAAGCGCTGAAGCTGGAAGGACAAATAGTGTAGCTAAAAAAAAGAATGCCGGACGAAACATCGAGCCACGAAACATAGACAAACCCTCACCGATTTGGATTTAAAGACAGTCCCGTATAACTTTGTCAGACATAAAACACCACACCCTCACTCAGATCAGATGACTTGGGAGGGATGGCGAGTATAGGGTAAATGTTTTGGAGCTCGGCAATAAATTCTTAATAATAGCAATAACATATTGGGCGCTAAATGCCGATGTTTGTGATTTTTGCCGAGCTTAGTAAGGAAATGCTTTAGCTCGTAAAGCTTTATTTACCTCACCAAACTATGCTATGGTCACCCGAACATCAAAATCAGCCACTTAGGAGGCTTCATGGAACAGGGCACAATGGAAGTTTGGAAGGAGTTTCATGAGAACGAGATTACTCACAGCGCAGCTCATCACCTGTTAGCGATTCTCGAACTTACGCAGAAGCGGGGCTATGCCCGGGTGACGGATGTCGCAAAATTTCTAGATATTACAACCGGCAGCGCATCTACGAACCTGAAGAGCCTTAAGCAGAAGGGGTTTATTGACGAGGACGATAATCGCTTCCTTGCCCTTTCAGTAGAGGGTAAGAAACTTGCTGAAGCAATCCTCTCGCGGCGGACAATCTTGGAGAGCTTCTTTAAGGAGGTGCTGGGTGTGTCGGCGCATCAGGCTGAGGTTGATGCCTGTAAGACGGAGCATCTACTAAGTAAGGAGACAACCTCTGCCATGCTTGAGTTCGCTAAGCGCTTTAACGGCACAAATATCAAAGGAAAGTAGCGATGAACTGCCCAACATGTTCGCACAAACTAACAACGGTTCAAGCTGAAAATATCTCACTTGATATCTGTAAAGATGCCTGCGGCGGAGTTTGGTTTGACAAGAGCGAGTTGGAGCAGTTTGATGAAGGGCATGAGATAATTCCAAATAACGTGCGGCGCGCACGGAAAAATTCCTCGGTAGTAATCGATCGTGCTGCTGAGAGACCCTGCCCCAAATGCGCCGACACAAAGTTAACCCGCACCTTCTTTGATGCTGAGAAGAGCATCGAACTTGATAAATGCCCTAACTGCGAAGGGGTATGGCTAGACCTCGGAGAAATTGAATCCGTGCGAGGCACAAACGAGACCTCGGCGGAAATTCAAAACTCACTCGATGCCTACATGACGAAGATTAAGAGTCAGATGAAAGATGGCAAACTGCCAAAGGCAATGGAGGCAGTTTTTCGGATAATTTTTTAAGTTTGCGCCGATTCTTCGCCTAGATAATAGCCGATCCCTAAGACTATTCCGATCAGAAGTAAGACAATCATCCGTATTTCACCGTCACCGAAGTTGTATTCAACGAGTCCCGCGACCTGCCAGCCGAGAATGGCGGCAGAGGTCCCCAGGCATACGGAGGAGAGATGCTTAAATTGCGGTATATCACGAGCCCGTTTCCAAAGAGCGAGTGAGTAGAGGATAACCCCTACCATCCACCAACCATAGGTAAGCAGCCCAACCCAGCCGGTTTCTACGGCGATGTTAAGCAGATTGTTATGCATGTGCCGATGGAGCGGTGGTAGGCCCGGTAAGAGCTCTCGCATATAGCGAGCGTTATCGAGGCCCAGACCTAAAGGAAAGCGCTCGACTAATTCCACCCCCATCATCCACATATTTTTTCTTCCGCCGTAGACACTGAAGTCGTCACCGGAATGCAGCATGCGCTCGCGCACGGGCGTTAATAATGTGACCGCAAAGATTGCAACCATGATGATTAGCATCAATGCTCGTCGCGAGACGGCGCTACCCAAAAGAAGGGCACCACACGCCACTCCGAGCCAGGGACCGCGCTTAAGGTTAATCAGAAATACGACCAGTAAAAGAGCGGCAGAGCAGATGACTCCCAAAAGGGAGCTCTGTTTGTCTATTATGGTACATGCCGGTTTTACATTGTTTGGCTTAATCCAGGCTGTGGCGAGCAACAAAATAACCAAGAGCGCGCTGCACTGAAGATAGATCTGAGATGCTGGACCGACTCCGAACGGCAAAACCATAGGCCAGGCGAAAAGTAGCTGCGCGACTGCTAGTGCGCCGAAATATATGAGTGGGCGAAACTTCGCTCCCAGCACCCGAATGCTAGCTGCTTCGCCAGGTTGGCGTGCACGGAGAAGCATCACAAATAGACAGGGGAGGATTAACACCAACTGTCCGGACTCAGTTACCGGGCCTGGAATGTGCGGCCTTAGATCTGGCATATCGAGTGCCACAGAGATAACCGAATGCACTCCGGCAAGTGATTGCCCTAGAACCAGACAGGAGAGATATTGAAAAATTCTGGACTCTAACTCCTTTAAATTCAACTTCACCGAGGTCAGAGAGTTTAGGACGCAGAAGGGTAGTAAAAAATAGAGGATTGTTTTTAAAGTCTCAGGGATAGCCTGCGCCAGGTTCACCCCGACAAATGCCGAGATGACAGCGGTCAACATCCATAGGGTAAGTGGTAAGAGAAACGAGCTGCATGAAGGAAGAAATGAACAGACCTTAGATTGACCTTCATGATTCGCAACAACCCTTGCAATCCAGTAGGTAAGCACTAACACAACAGCCGTTTGGGATAGGGCGATGGAAAGCGCGGCGGTCAGGGCAAACAAACAGAGCAGGCGATGTGAGTTTTTGGAGAAAGAGCGGTCTCCTAGAAACTCTCGCCACTGGTCCGCTGAAGATTTTAAGCTCAATGACAATCAGTCCTCTATACTTTTACCGCAGTTGGCGTCTGAATTCAGACTCGTAGGTATTCGTCCTAGAGCTGGAGATTACTACAACGATCATCTAACTCTCGCATTCCATGGGCCGCTCTCTATATTCCACTTTCTATTGGCTTGCACAATTTGCGATTATTTTAGTAGGTTCACAATAGGTTTTATGGATACCGTTCAAAATTTGCGCATTTATCACTTTTATCGGCTGCTGGCGGTTAGCGCTATTTTTATGCACATCTCCGCTGCGAACGCTGGCGCTGTTGACCCCCTTTGGCAGGATCAGCTCGTTCCGGAAAGTGAACTTAGTTTACGATCGGGCATCGAATCGCAGGAGGTGCTGGACCGTTTCGGAGAGCCCGATCGCCGAGTGGCCTCACCGGGGGAGGGGCGGGAGTCTTGGTATTTTGGCAACTCAATAATTTTTATGAGCGACCAGAAGGTTACAGCTTGGACTGATGCTGGAGATCTCATTGAACATCAAACCTACAAATCCCTCGCCCCGGAGGAACATGCGAAAGACTTTAAGCTGCAAGGCTGGACTACCGCCTGGGAGCAGAATTCATCTGTGAGCGAGGAGCAGATAATCGATGAGATTGTGAAATAGCCGGAGAGGGGGGAGTAGATTACTTCTCTTGTGACGAGTCGAGCGGTAGGGACTCAACATCTGTAGAGTCAGGCAGTCTTTCCAAAAAGTCTTTTTCGAAAAGATTTTCTTCGAACAGGTCTCCGGTTATCTCTGGACCGTCCTCACTTTTCTTCGCAGTTTCAAACCCGCCGACATTGGACGCGACAATCACGCCATCGTCATGCTCGGCCTCGCGCTCCTCCTCTAGTACAATATCTCCCACTATATCGAGATATGTTCGCGCACACTTCTTTAAGAAGAGTGGCACCTTTTTCACGTTAGGAGCTTCCGCGAGTGTTAGTCGCATTGGCTTCTGCGAATCACCACAGATAATCTCGATTGTTCCGGAATTGTTGCGGTCGTGACCAATTACCTGAAAATATGGATACTCCGCTTGTGGATCGATGGAGTCGACCAGTTTGATTGTTAACCGTGGCCAACCCTGCCAGTCATCTGTATCAAGGGAAAAATGGAAACGGTCGCCTAGACCGATACGCGCGACATCGACAAGCGAACGGCGGATGTTCATCAACGCTTCGAGCATCGTGGCGTGGCGCCTGCGGGCTAGTTGCTCGGCTTCAGTTTCGGCCTGAACCTGAGCCTGCTTCTTCTTTTGTATGCGTGTACTAAATGCGCCGAGAGTCGCTCGTAAATCAGTGTCAGGAACTGAGCTTGATGAACGTCGGTCTGCTGAATTCTCAGCCAGCAGGTCGTATTGATCGAACTCCGACTGGGTATCTTCTCGACCCCCAGTACCCGATCCGGGGCCGGTTACAGGAGTTTGAGCTGAGCTATTTTTCTCGTTTGACATTCGTAGCAACCTAGCTAACTAGCTGAAAATACCCGAGAACTCTTCGTCTAGCCTATCTGGCAGTGAGCAAGAAGACTCAGGACATGGGATAGTATCGGTCTCATTCTGACAGGGCTTAACGCTGAGGGTGTGTGGACATTCTAGGAGAAGCCCTCAAAATTTGGGTAATATAGGTCAGAATCATGAAGAAAATGGGCCGATTTTTTGATTAGGACCATCTCAATTGGCATAATCAAATGGCAACCCAGATACTTCCTAGTTAAAGGAGTAGTCCGTTGAGAACCACCGAGCTAACACTGATGTCCTCCGAGCACACCAGCGCATTTACAAGCGAGCGCACACAATCTATTGCCGACCAGCAGATTGGATTTAATTTTAAGCCCAAAGCCGGCGGCGTGATGCCGACGGATAATCAGTGTGCATTCGGTTGGGTGCCGGAGGGGAGTTTCGGAGTTCAGTCGTCAACGATTGGCTGTTCGCATCCCGCACTCCCGGGCTACTGCAGTTGTCCGCTAACCCAAGGCTCCTGCCCAAAGTTTAAGTCCCTAAAGAATTCTTTTTAGCTAGCAGAGGATGCTCTTTAGCTAAGAACCACGCCGCTGCAGCTACAGCTATGGGAGTCAGAAATATTCCTAACAGGGGGATAACCCATACGAGAGAGAGCGTGAATCCAAAAGTTGTAACCTGGACGAAGTGTTTCAGGGAAAAGCGAAGGCGTTCAAGCACCCCAAGCCCTCGCATGTAAAGAGTCACATCAAGAAACTGATAAGCCAAAAGCCAAGAGCCAAGAATAAGCGCAACGGGTGCCAGCAGCGGGATAAACCCGGCAATCAACAGTAAGCAGCCCAACGGAAATACCCAGATGAGCTTAATGAGTTCGCCCAGGATACTAGAGGTCGCACTGCTAACTGTGCCTGAAAAGCCGGTAGGCTCCTCGCGACCGCTTACCCCTAATTCGCTATTAACGGAGGCTATTATTCCCTCTTCGAACACGGCAGTAAGAATCAGAGTCACGATGATTGCAACAAAGGTGCTGGCGATTAGGAGCAGGAGGGCGACAAGCACCCAGGCGACATAATACCAAATAATTTGCCAGATGCGTGCTTGAGTTGGTGCCACTGAGGTTATTACCCAGGAAAGTATCGGGGCGTGGGCGTAGAAGGCAGCGGCCACGGTAGAGAAATAACTGAGAAACCCCACGACCCAGGGCCAGAGGCAGAGCCGCCGAATCTTGCTACAAAAAAAGCACAGCCTGAAACCCTGAAGCAGGGCCGATAACGCGCTAAACATTTTAGATGCTGAAGTAAGTCGCCTCTTGATGGTGAACAATAATGGCGCTTGTTGACTGTTCGGGATCGAGTTGAAACTCCTCAGAGAGCGAGACGCCAATTGCCGCCGGATCGATAAGCTTAAAAAGCTTTTTCTGGTCCTCTAAGTTGGGGCACGCTGGATAGCCAAAGCTATAACGCGAACCGCGATAGACTTGGCGGAAAAGCTGTTCTGGACTCTCGCCGTCATCCTCGGCAAATCCGGCTTCTAGTCGGATACGACGGTGCATGTACTCCGCCAGCGCCTCGGCGGACTCGACGGATAGCCCATAGAAATGGAGATACTCGTCGTAGAGGTTCGCTTGGAAAAGCTGCTGACAGGCGTGTGTTGCCATCTCGCCCATGGTTACCAGGTGCACGGCCAACATATCTCGCTTACCGGAGCTTAGCGGGAGGAAGTAGTCCGCGATGCAGCGGCGCTTTTCTCGGATTTGTCTGGGGAGCGCGAAGCGCACAAGCTCCCTGTCGCTATCCGGCTCAAACACAACAAGGTCGTTTTTGTCCCCGTTACAAGGGTAATAGCCGTAGACAACCTTAGGTTGTAGCCACTCGCTCTCTTTGGCCCGTTTTTGCCAGTATTCAAGCTTAGGCTCGACATGTTCCGCAATAAACTGCTCGTGTTCTTTGCCGGTCATGTCTTTGCGTTTGCGGTACTGCCACTGAGTAGCAAAAAGCGCCTTGCGGTTGATGAAGGAAAAAATCACGTCTAAGTCTAAGTCCTTCGGCAACAGCACGCGCGAACCCCAAAACGGAGGTGTAGGAATGCTACGTGCTGGAGGTAGATTCGTCTCTACATATTCCATCGCCCCTTCCCTCGAAGACTCCTCGCGCTCGGCGCGGGTGCTGCCTTTTCGGGCGGTGATCTTGCCTGAGTTTGCGGTAAGCTCTGTTGGAGCGGTATTTCCGGTTAGCTCCTCCATGATATTTAGCCCGGTAAAGGCGTCCTGGCCGTAGAAAACTTTTCCGGTTTGGTAGGCGTTACGCAGATCGTCTTCAACATAGGCGCGGTTTAATGCCGCTCCGCCACAGATCACAGGCAGCTCATAGCCGAGCTTTGTCAACTCTTCCAGGTTCTCCTTCATCACCACAGTGGACTTAACTAAAAGCCCCGAGAGGCCAAGCGCCGTTGGCTTATGCTCCCTTGCCGCTTCGAGAATGTTATCGAGCGGCTGTTTAATCCCTAGGTTATAAACCTTGTAGCCGTTATTAGAGAGGATGATGTCGACCAAGTTTTTGCCGATATCGTGCACGTCGCCACGCACAGTCGCTAGAACGATTGAGCCCTTCTCGCTGCCGTCGACCTTGTCCATAAACTTCTCGAGAAAGGCGACTGCGGCCTTCATCGTCTCCGCAGATTGGAGCACGAAAGGCAGCTGCATTTTGCCACTACCAAAGAGTTCGCCGACTACCTTCATGCCATCTAACAGCACCTCGTTGATGATCTGTAGTGGAGAGAGCCGCTCCATTGCCCGACGGAGCGGGACTTCAATCCCAGACTTATTCCCTTGAATGATGCGGTTCTTAAGAACCTCTTCGACAGATTGGTCCTTTTCGTCGTCAGCTGAGGGTAGTAATGGCGCTTTCGCATTGGCAAACCGTTGCATGAAGGCGAACAATGGATCGTATTCAGGAGTGCGCCGATCGTGGATTAAGTCGAGCGCCACTTCTAGATCCTCTTCCGCCAACTGATGGATGGGGATGATCTTCTTGGCATGCAGAATCGCCGCGTCTAAACCCTGCTTAAGGGCCTCATCGAGGTAGACGGAGTTTAAAATCTGCCTCGGGTATGGGTCCAGTCCAAAGGAGATGTTAGAGAGCCCCAAAATGGTTCGCACACCCGGGAGGTGCTTCTTGATGAGATTAATACCCTCCAGGGTCTCGATTCCGGCGCGGCGACTATCTTCATCTCCAGAAGCAATCGTAAATGTAAGAGGGTCAAAGAGTAGCACATTACTAGGGAGCTCATGCCGCACGGTGACAATCTCGTGAATCCGCTGGGCGACCCGCAGCTTATGCGCGGCGGTCTTCGCCATGCCGGTTTCTTCGATAGTGAGCGCCACCATTACCGCGCCGAAGCGTTTGGCAAGGGAGATTATTTTGTCCATTTTCTCCTCGCCGTCTTCGAGGTTAATGGAGTTAATTATCGCCCGCCCACCGAGAAGTTTAAGCGCGGCCTCGAGGACGTCCAACTGCGTGGAGTCGACCATAATTGGCAGGGTGACCTGAGTGGATATGCGGGTTAGAACTTCCCGCATATCTCGCACCTCATCCCGTCCGACATAAGCCGTGCAGACATCAAGCACGTGCGACCCTTCGCGCTCTTGCTCCTTGGCCATCTCAGTGATTTCAGTCCAGTCCTCATCAAGGAGCAACTCGCGAAATTTCTTGGACCCGTTGGCGTTTGTCCGTTCACCGACATACAGCGGCGCAGTTCCGTCCTGGTCGAGTGCGACGGCTTGGTATAGTGAGGCGACTTGCGGGGCGATAGTTAGTGGGCGGGATGTGGGGTTTAGTTTTGTGGCGGCGGCGCTAAGAACTTTGATGTGGTCTGGGGTGGTCCCACAACAGCCACCGACAATATTTACGCCGAAGTCGATTACGAACTCTTTTAGCGCAGCGGTAAGCTGCTCAGGGGAGAGTTCGTAAACGGCCCGTCCATCGACGTTTCGTGGGAGTCCGGCGTTAGGCAGCACTGAGACATACCGCGTCGAGTGCTTACCAATATAACGCATATGCTCTTTCATCAGATCGGGGCCGGTGGCACAGTTCATCCCCACAACTTCAATCGGAAAGCTTTCTAGGATAGTGAGAGCCGCAGGGACATCAGTGCCTACAAGCATCGTGCCGACCGTCTCTACGGTAATTTGTACAAATATCGGCACGCGCCGACCTTGACTCTTAAAGGCATCCCAGGCTCCCTGAAGTGCGGCCTTAATCTGCAGTGGATCTTGGCAGGTCTCAATCTGCAAGAGATCGATTCCACCCGCGAGTAAGCCCTCTACCTGGGTGATGTATGCGGAGTGTAATGTGTCAAAATCTATATGCCCCAGAGACGGGAGTTTTGTGCCCGGCCCGACGGAGCCCGAGACAAAACGTTTTTGACCCTTAGAGCTAAAGGAGTCGGCAACTTCTTTGGCAATGGCGGCAGCAGTTTGATTAAGCTCGAATGCGCGGTGCCCCATGCCGTATTCATCGAGGACGACTTTAGTGGAGCCGAAACTGTTGGTTTCGATGATATCCGCTCCAGCTGCGAGATAGCTGGCATGAATCTCTTTGATGACATCAGGCCGCGAGGCCACAAGTAGTTCGTTACAACCCTCCTGCCCCTCGAAGTCATCGATGGTCAGATTTCGAAGTTGAATCTGTGTCCCCATCGCTCCATCACAGACAACAATTTTGTCTTGAAGGAGGCGGATAAACGGGTCTTCTTTTGAGGTAAGCGGTCTCATTACGCACTCTTTTTGCAGGTTTTAGCTGAGGGGTCAAGATTTTGAAGCTTCAGGCTAAATGATGAAGGAGTTCGTTAAAGCCTGAGACCAAGCTTTAAAAGAGCGTCCTCTAGTAGGTGTGCGTCTTCTTCGCGGCAGAGTCGAGGAGGGCGCTTTGTAAGGAATAGCCGCCGCGCTTTTTCCAATTCGGCGCGCAACGCCTTCTTCCGAGGAGGTTTTACAAGAAAACCTGAGGCTCCTTTTTTTATGCATTCAATTAGGTTGTCCACGCTGGCATGCGCTGTGAGCATCAGCACAGGAAGGTGCTCGAGGGTAGGTTGGCTTCGAATCTGAGCCAAAAGCTCCAAGCCGCTCATCTCCGGCATGTTGATGTCTGCCAGCACGCAGAAATATTTCTCTGGGTTTGCATTAAGTAGTTTGAGCGCCTCAACCCCACTGGATACGGGCTCTATGTTTGGGTAGCCTAGCATCTGGACATAAGAGGTAATTATATCTCGTGGCGAATCTAAATCCTCGACATAGAGCACGTAATGCTCATCGCCAATTGCAATCCGCTCCGGCATAGCATTAAAGGAGTTCTCGATTGTCGCTAAAGATTTGGGACCGGAGTATACTCTGGCGCCCATAATCCGCGCAGTCCATTCGTCTGCCACAGCACCAGTGAAGTTAAATAAACCAGCATCAGTTAGCGGATTATATTTCCAAGCGAGCTCAATTAACTGAATTGGACTCTCGTCTTTATACCGGCCATCGATAAGCAACATGTCAAAGCTTTGCATTGACAGCCACTCCTTCGCAGTATCGACTGCGGCAACTGAGCGTACACGAATCCCACGGGGGACTGCCAGCTGCTCTATCTGCTGGACGGCCTGGGGATCGGCGCTGACAACAAGAAGGGAGATCATGAGGTTAATTAAGTTTAAAAAGTTCTTTGACTATTAGTATCGAACGAAACTACGGCCAATAATAGGGTTTTTATTCACGTGGACCCGCTGGGAGCTCTATATTAGCTGAGTCTGTAGATATTTGTACGCTCTGCCATAGATGGTCGGGATTATCGACATGCGGAAACCCCAATATATATAGGTTGAAATCGAGTTTTCCCACCCCTGAGCCATTCAGGGAGGAGAACTCTTTTAAGCGTGTGGCTATCTGCTCTGCTAGCTCAGTGGCGAGGGATCTCGGGTCTGGGTTCGAGAGATTTCGCTCTGAAGGAATTACAACTCCAGAAATCCCCAAGTTGGTTCCACTGGCAGTCGTTGTCGTTTGAATCTGCGTTATGCGGATTGGAAATTCGTGCTCCAATAAAAAGCGATGCGCCTCTACGCTATTTGCCGAATTCTTTCCTGAAATTCCAAACGACCAAAAAGCTAAAGCAAGCACAATCCCTAAGCCGATTCCAATCACTTGCGGCCGTGGGCTAGTTATCGAGTGCGAGTGAGGCAAGTTAGCCCCTGATTTACTCTCTGTAGTATTTCTGTCGGCTGTGTTTCGCACCACAATAGAGTTAAGCAATCTGTCATGGAGGGCCCGGTGCTGTGGGTCAAGCGCCATGTGCATTATGTTTGCGAGAAAATACGCCAATACTCCAAGCATATTCAGCTCCAGTAAATAGGGGGCAGCAACCACGGCATAATGGCGAAAATATAGCGGCGGAAGTTCGGCGCCGAGAATTAGGACACCGATACTAAAGAAGTAACGCACAAAGGCGGAACGTATACTTAGGTAGGAGTTCTGCTCCGTGTTTGAGCACTGCTCTATGACCGAAACTCCAAACACCTTTTTGCCTAAAGTACGACCGTTTACGAGTGCGGAATTACCAATAGAGTAGTAGAGTGCGCCGATTATAAAATCAAAAAGGAATTCAAAATTATATGTTGGGAAAAAACCTCTAAGTGCAGTCCCGGCCGAGATAATCACAACATAGTCCACGAGCGCAGCGAGCGCTCGCCCAGGTAGGGATGCTGGCAGGTTAATTATCTCAGCTCGACTAGTCACAGCTCACTCCTCGATACGCTACTTTGAAAATACGGCGATATTTAACACCCGCCAGAGCGCTTTGAAAGCCTGGATATATGCCTCTCTGCCGTTTGCCACCCAGAGTAAGCAGAGGACAGTCCAAAGTGAGAGCACGCCAGCGATAAAGGAGCCTGCTGAAAGAAACCCACCAAGAATTCGTTTTAAATCAGACTGCGCAGGGTGCAGCTCTTTAAGCGAGGTCAGTAGGTCAAGAGCAAGAGTAATTCCCAGAGCAAGTGAAAGATAGTTTGTCAGCTCACCTTCGAAAACGATGCAAGCTATTAGGGTGGGAATAGAAAAGAGTGGCAGATAATAAGGAGCGAGCATGATAAAGGGGGTGAGATGCAGCTCGTCTGCCTCTAATTCGTACTCTACATGTCCGGCGGTGCTAGATACACTAAAGGCCTTAAGCCGATTACCTGAAAGAATCACAATTACCGCGTGCTTTAACTCATGGATGAAGGTTTCAAGCCATGCGAAGCGAAGGCCGAAGGTCAGCAGCGAAGTGCCGAGAAAGCCACAGGCGAACAACCCCCAGACAGGCTCATGGGTAGTTTTTTGCGAGGGATAGTTCGTTAAAATTGTGATAAGCACAAAAAGGCCGAAAACGGCGAGAAAAAAAGAGAACGGAATTGCAAGCATAAATGCTATACTAAATTGCCGCTTTTTGAGTTCGATTAT
>CAYMWO010000014.1:0-28386 GCA_964393905.1 uncultured Bdellovibrionales bacterium
AACGGGCATGCTGCTTAAAGCAGCGAAGGAATAGGCGAAATCAACTTTCGCGTCTCCAAGTGGCTTAAGGTCAATTCCGTTTCCCAGGACAACCTGCACATTGTTAACATCTCCTAATAGGCGCTTAGCTTCCAGCACACCCTTTTCAGAGACGTCAAAGCCAATTGCTATTGCAAATTTATCTGCAGCAGCTCGAAGAAGTCTGCCAACTCCGCAACCAATTTCAAGGGAAACTTGCAGCCCAGTGTTGCGATTATCCAGACCTGAGGTAATTATCTCAAAATCCCTTCGTCCAACCTGCCACATAGTGCGATCGTCTTCGACACCATCGCTCATCCAATAGCGATAATCATGGCTAATTCGTCTATCCCATTCATCGCGCATGCGGCGCTGAATATCAGTAGAGCTAAATTCTGTTGGGAGTTTGGACATAACTATTCGTAACGGTTCCTAAATCCATGGCCGTAAGACTTGTAAGGTACAATTAAGAAGATGCCGGTTGTGCAAAAAAGGACGCGAGTTTGGGTTGGGTCACTAGGTAGCTGGGGTATAAACCCGCCAAGAACAAGGCAATGTTCCGAAAAAAGGCTTATTTTCTCAAGTGTTCTACGGTAGTTAGCGGGGCTATCAAATAGATCTGTTTAAATGGTTGGGCACACACTACTTCATTTTAATTGATGTCAAAGAATTATACAGGAACGACCAGAACTTGAATTCAACGAACGAGAAAAATAGGGAATCTGTCTATTCCCTGAGAGTGGTCGGACCGGGAATAATCACGGGGGCCTCAGATGACGATCCCAGCGGTATCGCCACGTATTCACAAGTCGGAGCACAATTCGGCTTTGGTATGTTGTGGACGGTCATTCTTTGTTTACCGCTAGTAACTGCCACACAGGAAATATGTGCCCGTCTCGGACGAGTTACAGGCAAGGGACTCGCGGCAAATTTAAAGGAACATTTCTCCGCATCTTTCTTAGCTTGCATTGTAACCCTGCTTGTTTTCGCAAATGTGATCAACATTGCCGCCGATATTTCGGCGCTTGGAGCAGCTTGCACTCTGATATTTCCGGGACCTGGGCTCTTTTATTCCCTTAGCTTAACCGTAGTTTCAATTCTCCTACAGATCTTTGTCCCCTATCATCGTTACATTCGGGTGCTTAAGTGGCTCACTTTTTCGCTTTTGAGCTATGTCGGCACGGTCCTGATTGTTGACGTTCCATGGGCGGAGGTCTTAGAAGCCACCTTTATTCCGAAGATTTCCTTTACCAAGGACTACATCACGGGACTTGTTGCCGTACTCGGCACGACTATCAGTCCGTACCTGTTCTTTTGGCAAGCTTCGGAGGAGGTTGAAGAAGAGCTCTCACATAAAGACGAACACCCTCTCCTCGACGCCCCGCTAGAGGCTCCGTTTCAGCTGCATAGAATTCGCATCGATACATTCCTCGGGATGGCTGCAGCGTCAATTGTTTTCTACTGTATCATTCTCACCGTAGCAGTGACACTTAATCGGGCGGGAATTCACGATATCGACACTGCCGCCCAAGCTGCAGAAGCTCTTCGGCCACTTGCTGGCAACGGTGCCTCACTGCTGTTCGCTTTAGGAATCATCGGCACAGGCTTGCTAGCGATTCCGGTTCTGGCCGGCTCAGGAGCTTACGCTGTTGGTGAGGCGTTGGGGATTAGCGTTGGTCTTGAGAAGACGCCCAAGGAGGCCAAAGGCTTCTATGTCCTAATAGCCGTGTTTACAATCGCTGGTCTCTGCTTGAACATCTTTCCAATTAATCCCATTCGTGCCTTGTTCTGGTCGGCGGTAATAAATGGTATATCCGCAGGACCTATCATGGTTGCCACACTCTTGGTGTCGCAAAAACCCAGCGCCGTCGGACAATTTGTTCTCAGTGGAACACTTAAGATACTTGGTTGGTCAGCCGCGCTAGTTATGATCAGCTCGAGCCTTTGGCTACTTTGGTCTATCGTGTAAATACTGAAATTGGGCCGAACTATCTTGCTTGTTCCTTACTAAGCACTCCCCAAAGAAGTTGAAACACTAATCGCAAATTTGCTGAAAAAACGGGGTCATGAAGTTGAAAAGCATAATGCGGTTCCTGCCTTGTCATAAGCAGCACGATGAAGTCTCCACAAACCCAGATTGAGCTGGAAAAATTGTATTCCTTACTGACCGGAATGATCTTTCTCCCCTTAACCTTCCCGGAAAGAGCGCTTTCTACCTTAGAGTAGTTTGAAATGAGCTTGATATACTCATCTTCAGATTTTGTAACCCAAGACTCCTCTAACCAATCAATATACTCCTCCACAAATGTATGGTCCTGATATCCCCACCATGCGTTGTCATATTGGCGCAGACTTTCTCTCCAAGTGTCGAGATTATCCCGAAGAAGACTTGCCACATTTTTACGACCCTCAAAGAATTGCAGTTTAGGAATACTGAAATTTTTGTTGCGAAAATAAGGCTGGATTAGCTGCACCAACTCTTTTGCAACATGTTCGCGCGCCAGCACTTCGCGCTTATCCTGCTCAACAAGCTTCAACAGCGCGGCTGGATTATTAGCCGTATAAAATGTCGAGCCCCGCTTCTGTTCAATTGCGACCACACCCTTTCGCACTAAATTATCTAGCGTTGAATACGCTGTCGTCCGCGGCACTCCCGCGCGTTTACCCAACAGTTGAGCGGTAGACTTTCCAACGTCCGCTAAGGCCAGATAAACTTTAACTTCTGTTTCGTTAAACCCCAGTTGCTCTAAATGCTTTTCTACCATGAAGTTGACGACTCCTCGTCGACAGTAAATTCTCTTTCTAATTCAGTTAGTTGCTCGACTATAACATAATTAACGACGATTATTAATAGACAATCTTAAACTGTCCCGTATAACGCTCTTAAATAGTGACGCTGCTCTGTGTGGTCGGAGGTTAGTTTATGGAAAAGTGTTGTTTAAATTGCCATGAGCAATTTAAAGTTCTTGATATAGACCTGGAATTTTTTAGGACCATATCTCCTTGCTATCAAGAGAAGACCTATTTAATCCCTCCACCTTCCCTCTGCCCAACCTGTCGCCTAACTCGACGCATGAGCTGGAGAAACGAGCGAAATCTGTACGCACGTAAGTGTAGTAAAACCAATAAGCCGCTGATTAGCGCATTGTCTCCAGATAAGCTTTTTCCTGTATACGAAAATAGTGAGTGGTGGAAAACGGAAATCGATAACTCGGAGCTCGGACGAGAAATTTCACTATCGCGCTCGTTGTTCCAACAGCTATCTGAACTTCAGCTTGTTGTGCCACGCCGACACACCTTTAACACTACTGAAGACCGCCAAGAGAACTCCCTCTATACCAATTGCGCTGGCGACTTGAAGGATTGCTTTCTAGTATTTGCGTCTATCCGGGACGAAAAGTGCCTTTATGCTACCTATCTTAACGATTCCTATGGCTGTATGGATTGTTACTTCGTATTCAGGGCTAATAACTGCTACGAATGTATGGACATCGAGAACTGCAACTCACTCTATTTCTCACAAAACTGCAAAGAGTGTTTTGATAGTTATTTCCTTTTCGATTGCCGTGGCAGCAGTGACTGCATCGCTTGTTCGGGGCTACGACAGAAACGTTACCACATCCTAAATAGAGAGCTCTCTAAAGCCGAGTTTGAGAAGGAAAAGGCTCGTTTAGCTGTGGAGGGACTTCCTGCACTTAGGGAATATGAGGCCCGCTTCCAGAAGCTCTTATTGAGTACCCCCAGAAAGAACCTTCACGGAGATAAGAACGAGAACTGTGCCGGGGACTTCATTTGGAATAGTAAAGATTGCTTTGAATGCTACGACACCAGCAACGCCGACGAATGTCGTTATTGCACCTGGTTTGTGGATGGCAAGCGCTCGTTAGATATCTATGCCTGGGGAGAAATGGAGTTTTGTTATGAAATCTCCGGTGGTGGAGATAAGATGTATCAATGCGCCTTTTCAGCAATGAGCTTTGGTTGCTCCAACTCCTATTACCTAGACCACTGCGCCTATTGCAACGACTGTTTCGCTTGCATTGGGCTGAAACATAAACGGTATTGCATTCTTAATAAGCAGTACACAAAGGAAGCATACGAAGCTCTAGTCCCGAAAGTAATTGAAACTATGACGCAATTCGGAGAATGGGGAGAGTTTTTAGATCCATCGTTTTCGCCCTATGGCTACAATGAGTCAGTCGCTCAAGAGTATTATCCTCTCACAAAGGAGCAGGCTATTAAGCGGGGTTTTACTTGGTCCAACTTTATAGCACCGACGCCGACAGTTGGAGAGTTAGTCCAAGCCAATACGCTACCGCCAGCTAGTGCAGAGATCAGAGACGAAATATTGAACGTTGGAATAGTTTGTGAAGTATCAGGAAAGCCATTTCGAGTGGGAAAAGAAGAGCTCAAATTCTATCGGGAACACCGTTTACCGCTCCCAAGAAGACACCCCGACGAAAGACATCGAGCTCGGGTTGCCCAAAGAAACCCGAGAAAGTTACACCATCGGTGCTGTGAAAAATGTGGCGAACAAGTGCTTACCACGTATCATCCGCAGAGACCCGAAGTGGTTTTCTGCGAGGCTTGTTATTTGGAGACTAGGTACTAGTATGAAACTCTTAACAGCTGTCCTGGCGCTGGCTCGGCTTTAGCCTCTGGATTTGCCGCAGTTGGAGCTTCGATTTTTGGAAGTTGGAAGGTATCTTGCTTCTCGACCTTTCCACTTTCAATAATTTCACGATATGCGCCAGCGATTGTCTGGACAAGTTCGATTACCTTCTGGACCTTGGCGGGATTCTTTTGAATATTAGCTTCTGTAAGATAGAAGAGCATAAAGTCATAGAGTCGATCTAGGTCACGAGCAATCTCGCCGCCTTTTTCGAAATCTAACGTATTGATTAGCTCAGCGATAATCGCTTGAGATTTACTGAGGAAGCGTGAAAATTTTACGATGTCCTTTGCTTCCAAGCCGGCTTTAGCGTGCATTAGAAATTTAATTGCACCGTCATACATCATCAGCAGTAATCTACCGCGATCGACAGAAGAGATATGTACGCTTTTATATTGCTTGTGAGCGATTTGATCGTAAGACATTATCGTCTCTTATTCGCAACTCAGTTGATATAACTGACTACCCATTCCCTATAGAGATCTATCGTTAGGGTTTGGGGGTTTCCTTTAGCGGTATTTGCCGGAAAGCGCAGACTTTTAACGAACCTTGACGCACATCGGAAACATAGCTAACCCACTATAATTATTATTAATTATAGTGGGTTAGGTTAATTAAAATCGCTCTCTTGCGGATTATAATCCAGCGAGAATTCCAGAAAGGGCGTTTTGAGTACTCTGTAATCTTCCCGTAACCACTTCAAGGCGGGAGAACTGCGCGGTTAAACTCTCTCGAACTTTATCCGACTGCCGCTCAACTTGATCGATCTTGTCATTTAGATTTGTAATTTGAGAGTTATTGGCCTCCTGTGCGATATCAATAAATCCGCCGAACGAGGTGTACTGATACAGCATACCGCCTGTGCCCGAGGCCGAATCTGCAAAGTCGTTTAATACT
This sequence comes from uncultured Bdellovibrionales bacterium, assembly GCA_964393905.1. Classification (GTDB taxonomy): domain Bacteria; phylum Bdellovibrionota_C; class UBA2361; order SZUA-149; family CAYMWO01; genus CAYMWO01. The sequence continues at coordinate 5,588 of CAYMWO010000014.1, forward strand.
TCCTGAACCCCAAGAGAATCGCTAGAAACTGCCTCGGCAAAGGTTTCCGAATCAAAGCTCAATGTCCCATCTCTATTAGTGGAAATACCCATCTCCGACATGGCCGTTACTGCTGTACCGTTAGCAGAGGTAGCACCGGAGATTTCGAGTCTAAAGGCAGAGAGAAAATCATTATCTAATCGGGTCTTGGCAAGCGATCCGTAAATGTTGACTGTGCCGGAACCACTATTCTGACTTTGAATTGTATCGTTCTCGTTAATGTACTCGACTATGTCATTATAGGCGGCGACAATCTCCTCTATCTTATCGCTTGTGGCCGTTGCATCGTCGCTGATACTGATATTTACCGCCGATCCTGAAGTCTTATTGAGTTGTAATGTAACGCCCGTAATTAAATCATCAATTGTATTCGTGCTACGGGTGATATTTCCCGTCACCCCTGACATTGTAAACACAGCGTCTGTTGCCTGAGAGAGCGTCGGAGCCTGGAGTTCTGTAATTGCGGGGGTAATTGTCGCAGCCAGTGTTCCTAGGTCAGTTCCCTGCTGCAATGAATTAAAGGCAATTTTATAACTGGGAGAGGAGCTAGTGCCGACGTTAATAAGACTCGCCGAGAATCTTCCTGCGGCATCGGTATCAGCATTCAGTGCGTCAACAAGCTCTGCAATAGTAGTGACGTTCTGAGTAACAGTCGCTGATATATTAACAAGATTTGCCCCGGTACCAACATCTATTGAAACCGTCCCGCTCCCTGCGGTAGAAGCGACTGTCGTACTAGCCGCATAGGACTGATTGAATGAGCCGTTTCCTGTTTTCGCTACCGATGTAATCGTATTGATTGCGAAGCTTGAGTTTACCGCATTTGACCCAGCTATTGCCGTAACTGTGCTAGAATCTCCACTGGTCGCTTTCTTTGAAACCCCTCCACCATTGGCGGTACGAAACTCATCAATCAGATCATTGAGTGTAAGGATCTTGCCGTCGAGTTCATCAAGGGAATCGTTCTCAGAGCCTAAATGTTCGATCTCTGCACGTCGAACTTCGTTAGTCTGATTACGCGCCTTAATGATCGAATCAATCAGCGCCGCCGAATCTATGCCTGAAGCCAGGCCAGAAAATTGTGCTACTGGCATGGGAAATACCTCCTTGGTTTAATCCCCTAACCTACAACTACTCTCAAACTAAACTCCCCGTTCAATCCTTTGAACATTGGAGCACTAGAACCGTAAAAGACTCGTTAAATAGCCACTTTGCGAATTTAATTTCGCAAGTAGTGCTTCTAGTCCGGTGAACTGTCGTAAGAGCGCATCACTACGAGTCTGCGCACTTCGTTCAGTCTTCCCGATGGTCTCGTTCAAATTACTAACCGTCTCAGCATTGGCCTGAATAGCTAAATCGATACTCTTGCCAAATCCGGCAAACCCCTGAATTGCCCCTTGCGTTCCGGAAAGCCCGTCGGCTAAAGCTGTTACTGCTTGCTGAACGCCAGAGGGGTTAGTGGCGAATGTTGCATTGAACTTATCCTCATTAAAGCTCAGCTTGCCATCTCTTTCAGTGCTTATCCCCATCGAAGCGAGAGAGACCGAGCTATCGCTAGAAGAAACACTTGAAATAATACTTCGAATGCTACTTAATACATTCTCATCAACATCACTTTCAGCAAGAGAGCCTTTGATAAAACTGGTATTGCCGCCATCCTGAGAGACGCTAACCGCATCCTCTTTATTGATATAATCGACCAGAGAATTATACGCGCCAACGAAGCCTTTTATTTGATTCGATCCAACTTGAGAATCGTCCGCGACGGTAACCACACCTTCTCCGACTCCCTCAAGTTGGAAGCTTACTCCAGTAATCAAATCGTTAATTGAATTCGAAGCTCTCTCAACTGCTCCAGAGACTCCACTGATCGTAAAAGTAGCGTTTGAGGCTTGCTCGAGCGTGGTCGCACCTAGAGCGCTAATGTTTGATAGCGCTGGATTATCACTGCCGACCGAGATACTTCCAGCATCTACCCCCTGCTCCATGGAGTTAAAGGAGATAACGTAGCTAGGCGCAGAGTTTGTGCCTAGGTTTACCAAAGAAGCTGAAGCCTTTCCTGCGGATTGAGCGTTAAACTGAGAGACAAAATCAGAAGCGGTTGTTGTTTCGTCGACAGCGATTGAAAAACTTGCTTCGTCGTCCCCGGTCCCCACAACGAACTGCACATTCCCGGCAGAACCGGGATCGCTGATGATAAAATCGTTAACATTCGTAAACTGACGAGAGAACGAACCTTTGGCTGTCGAGGCCAGGGTTGATACGTTAACTGTGAAACTCCCGGAGGTTGCGTTTCCATCAGCTGCAGCAGTAACTACTAATGGGTTACTTGATGTTGCGCTTTTTGTGTCGAATCCACCGTTGGCTGAACGCAGAGAATCAAGCTTACTACTAAGATCCAATAGAAGGGTGCGAAGTTTTTCTAATGAGGAATTCTCCGCCGAGATGCCCTGCACCTGGCGAGATCGGACTGTATTTGAAAGAGTTAGTTGGTCAAATAGACTTTGCGCAAGGCGAGCGCTGTCTATACCACTTCCGATCCCTGGAACTGAGATACTGCCGGCCATACTTCTTAAACTGCCTCGACGGAGCCCTACTCTGGCGCCGTTTACTCCTTGAGAAACTACTTAAGAACTTGTCTTCACTCCTTGACCTCTTACCGGTTTGCCCTAGGACAATCGGTGGGTCGCTACTGTCGTATGTCGACAGCTTGCTTGTAATTCTTTAGATAAATATACGCCCAGCCCGCAGCTAAGTAGTTAATAAAGCTACTGATTTGTGTGTTTTTTAGTTGCCTTCAGGGGGGATTGGTTTGAATCAGGCTAATGTCAGATTCGGCCTATCACTTCTGAAGTGCACTAAGAGCAGAGGTTAATGCGCTTCCCTGTGAGTAAAGTCGCCCGACAGTAGCCTCGAGATTGGCAAATGTTAGTCTTAGCTGTTGGGTCTGCTTATCTAAGTTATCTTCGATCCGCGCCAACTTATCGCTGAGGGTCGTATTTTCTTCCTCATTACTAGTCGTGGCCGTATCAATTATGCCTTGAAACTTTGTGTAGTTGGCGATCACTCCATTCTGCGTGCCAACAGCATCAGCAAAGGAAGTCAGAAGTTTATTTCCTGCCACCGGATCAGATGAAATAGCTGCCGTAAACTTAGCCGAATCAAAAGCAAGAGTTCCGTCCCGTTGAGTGGTTATGCCTAAGTCAGCCATTACTTGGACTGCTGAGCCATCTATGTTTGACCGAGCATTCGCAATGGCATCTCGAATTGAAGTAATTGCCTGTTCATCAACCCGTGTTTTCCCAAGCGGACCATAGACATTTGTTGGACTCTTTTTATCGCTTTCGTCTCGTGTAACCTTACTGCCTTCTTTGGAGTAAAGAAGAAGTTCGTTGTAAGAGTCAATCATCTTAGACACTTTCTCTGCTGTCTTAGACGGATCGCTAATCACTGATATTGTTACAGGTCCGGTATTTGCCTGCTTAAGATTGAGAGTAACTCCTGGAATTAAATCAGCAACCTGATTAGTAGAACGCACTATCTGACCCAATCCAGTAATAGAAAAAACTGCATCAGCCGCTTGATCAAGCGTTGAGGTTCCAAATAGCCCTTGGCCGGTGATTGCTGGGTCTACGTTCACCGCCAATGTTCCATCTTCGGTTCCAGTCTCCAAGCCATTTATTAAAAGCGCGTATTGAGGATTGCTTTGTGTGCCAGCGTTTACCACAGATGCCTGGAATCTATTGGGAGCGACTTCACTTATTGAAGCTGCCAGAGAGGTAAGAGTAGTAGTCGAGTCTACGGATATTGAGAACGTTTCCGCACTTGCTCCCTGACCAACAGTAATATCAATTGTTGCCGGACCTCCTAGACCAGGAACAAGTGGTTGATCAACTGTCGTGAATCGATCATCAAAAGACAGCGTTGCGGCTTTTGCAAGGGCTGTAACGTTTACAGTCGTTGATGAGCTGACTGCAGCATTTGAGGCAGTTGCCGATACCGAATCCTCATTCGAGGTCGAGGCCTTCTTATTAACTGCGCCACCAGATAGCGAAAGCAAGTCCTGCAGGGTCCCGTTTAATCCAAGCAGCTTGGTATTAAACTCTTCTAGAGCCTTATTCTCGTTTTCATTCTCGGCAACTTTGTTCTCGATAGGAATTGAAGCTGTTCGCTTGGCGTCGATAATAGCCTGGATAACGGCATCCCCATCGATACCGGAAGCGAGTCCGGAAAAGCGGATTGAAGGCATAGCTCACCAAGTAACAAATTCAAAGTTGAATTCCTGGCGAGCATTACCTCCACATCCACCACAGCCCACCAGAGAAGGACTCTCCCATTGAAAATCGACAGAACCCCATAAACAGCTCAAGCAATTTCCTTGCTAGTTTGGATTCTTATAGAAAAGTTAGTGATTTAAGTAGGTTAGCGTGGGGATTAGGGCGCACGAGTCCCCCTTGCCGACCTGTTTGCGGCAAAAAAGGACCTATTGGTTCCGTGATGCGGCCAAAAAGTCTGGAATTTTAAACCGGCTCGTCGACCAAACCACCGCCGCTTTCAAGGAATTTGCGAACTTTGTCGCCATATTCCTCAGGCGGAAATTCACGTACAACTTTGCCTGTTTGACGGTCGACCACCTGAAAGCGCAATTTGCCTTTGTTGCCTTCTTGAACGGCGACATCGAACGAGACTGCGGTTCGGTTTAAGGCCTCTTGAAAAGCCTTTGCCGCGCGCATAGCATCTTCTTTGGCGATTGCGTTTCCTTTGGTTTTACCTTCCTGGTCTTGGCCAGTAGCCTTAACCTCCTTCCCCCCGAGCTCAAGTGTTACAGCATCGAGGACTGGGGTTTCGGCAGTGGTCGAGACAGGTGCTTCCTTTCCTGTTTCGGGCGCAGCGCTCGAAACAGGCTTCGTTGCGGTATCAGCCGCAACAACCGTTCCAATCGTGCTTGCATTTTCCATTGCTTTACGAACTCCCTACTTGCTGAACCTCGCAGTACGCGAGATCCTATGCCCGCAAAATCCATTTCGCGTGGCTATTTTCTACTTTGCGAGTTGAGAGATAAGTCAAAAAGGACAACGAAAGAACAGCTTGAGAACTCCTTTTCTCTTGAAAAACGGAGGTTCTGGGCGCCAATTACAATCGCGACCCCCACTCCTCATCCCTGAACAACTACCCAATAGTATTGTCTAAACTCCCGTAAGACCCTGTTTTCACAATATCCTACGGGTTCCCTGCCATTAGAGTCGGCAGTAAAAGAAGAATCCTTTAGAGAAATAATTCAGAAAGAAGCAGATTTCGCTGACTGGAGCTCCCTGTGCTCTGCGAGCAAGCGCCCTGAGATGGAAGCCCGTTCTGGTAGAAGCGTTTCCCAGTTCTCCGTGCCCTCCCAGAATACCCGCTTTAGCTCAGCCGTCGCAGCCATACTGGCTTGGGAAAGACGTAGGGCTATTGCATCAATTGCGGAGTCCAATTCCGCGATGCCTTGAAACACTTGCACATATAGCCCATGGTTGAGGCCCCATTCCGACGAGCGCCAATCGGTATCAATCGACATATGGCTAAAAGGCCCTGATCCGATCCGCCTCTCCACGCAGGGGCCAATTACGAAAGGGCCCAGTCCTAGTGCAAACTCACTAAGTTTCAGGGCGGCTGAGTGGGTTGCTAATGCGTAATCTGAAGCAGCAGCAATTCCAACTCCACCTCCCACCGCCTTTGCCTGAATTCGGGTCACAATAAATTTTGGTGCCAGACGCATTGCCAAAATTAATCGGGCAAATCCCATAAAGAAATCTCTGCCCTTCTCTGGTCCATCAATTGTCTTAAATTCATCAAACGATGCCCCGGCACAAAATGCACTCTCTCCAGTACTTTGCAAGATAATAACTCTTACTGCCGGATCTGCACCAAAAGCCGTGACGCGCGCCGCAAGCTCAGCAAGCATCCGACTTGTCAGCGAATTAGCCTTAACGTGACCAAAGGTAATCCGCCCAATGCCGTCTTGAATATCAGTCGCAATTATCCCGTCTTCTATCTGCATCGTCATAATCTTCTATAAATTGTTAGCTCTTAGAGCAGTTGATCACTTATTTACATATCGCAGCTAAGAGGAAGACAGCTACATACGGTCTTGGCGGAATTTAGAACCACCCATTTATCCTCTTTTTTCTTTGCAATTTGATAGCGGCAGAGTCCCTTATCCCGATTAAAGGTAAAGGCATCCTTTGCCGCCCCCTTTAAATCCAGGGCAACGAGACGCGAACTCTCATCTTGGTTGTTACACGCAATTTGACATTGAGAATCATAAAACTCATCGGAACCGGAAAAGCGCCTTAAGACCTCTTTTAACGAATTAGCTTTCTGACAAAGCTCTGCGTTCCCTTCCGGCGCTTGGCATGCGCCTTTCTTGTTCTTCTTCCAACTCAGGGTACTCGTAATAACCGAGCTATTGTTTTTGTCGGTTTCCGGACCTTTTAGCCGCGGTGCTAAAAATGTTAACTCTGTCCCGGGTTCAATTTGGCGTGCGGGCTTTACGACTTTATCACTGTCCGCCGCTTTCTTCTCTTCGCGCGGCACAACAGGCACTTCGGGCTCGGAGTCAGAAATACCTCCTGGCAAAATACTCTTATCAATCACTTTCGCTGAATTAACCTCCTCCTCTTCGCCATCAAGCGAATCTGGATCGGCTTTAGCATCTATTGCAGGCTTTGATGTCGGAATGTCAAAATCAAGTTGAGACAAAGAGCGCCTGGGCACCGGATCCTCCGCAATAGAGAGGCTTGGGATAAGTAACGTGAAGGTAAGGAGCATGAGGCCGTAAATTTTCATGTCCCGAGTTATATCAGGAATCCGGCCAGAGATGCCAGCTGAACTACTAGGCCGCATTCGAGCTGTCAAAACCAAATAACGGTAAATAATAATTTGCAGATTCTAGACTCTTTAAGCTCCGAAGCATATGTTATGAGACATATGTTATTTTGACACCCGATCTAGTTTACTGTAGTTTTTTCTGGCACTTTCTATCGGGGGATTTTTTGCACACTTCTACTTCAAACGGTATTCGCCCCGCTAATTCCTCTACACTTGTTTTTGCAGGGCTCGCTTACATCAGCCTGTTGTATCTCTATTTTCCGACCCTTTCCGAAATTGGAATGATTTGTTGGAATGACGACGATTATTCTCACGGACTAGTCCTGCCTTTTGTCACAATCTATATCCTCTGGGAGAACAGGAGTTTATTAAACCAACGGCTTACTGCAATGACCAACCGTAATCCCGAAGGGATCTGCTATCGGGGATTACTGCTGTTGATAGTGGGAATGTTGTTACTGTTTGTTGGCAAAGCGGGGAATTCACTTTTCGCCAGCTGGATCTCGTTTTTCCCAAGCATGTTGGGGACGACATATCTTGTATGGGGCATTACAATCACAAACTTCGCAGCCCCTGCCCTGTTACTTCTATTAATGGCGAAACCTATTCCAGACTCTCTGGTCCCAAAACTTTTTAACCCGTTTCAGGTTTTTGCTGCGCAGGTAAGTGCTTGGATTCTACAGCTACTACACGTTCCAGTTCATCTTGTGGGGAATATTATCGAGATTCCCAACATGCAGCTAATGGTCGAGGAGGCCTGTAGCGGAATGCGTAGCTTGATGGCTCTTCTAACCGTAGCGTTGATTGTTCTTTCTTTGGTGCGAATGTCTGGCTCTGCAAAATTACTGGTCATTGCCCTCTCAATATTAACTGCATTGGCGCTTAATGTTTTTCGTGTTGCTTCGACTGGAGTATTGGCCTTTTTTGTCAGCCCGGAATTAGCAACTGGCTTCTTTCATACCTTCTCGGGGCTAATTGTCTTCTGCATTGGATTAACTATTCTGTACTTTGCTGGAGTAAAAATTAGCCGTTACCCATGGGCAAAAGAGAAGGGTGGGGCCTAATGCGATTAGTTGGTTTTATATCAAAGGCTGGTTCCGTACTTGCGCTACTGACCATGATAGCCTCGACCATAGCTCTGACCTCCTATTCTCGCGTCCTCGAACGTATCGAAAAAGTTGATGCGCATATTGATAAGTTACCCAATCAGCTTGGTGACTGGGTAGGGACTGAACTTCCAGGCCTGGGCTTTAGGTCTCGTGATATTCTAAAACTCGACCGTCATCTTCGCCGCGTTTATCGGGATAAATCAGGACGCCAAGTCTTGGTATATGTTGGGTACTGGCTTGTGCAGAGTGGCGAACATCAGGCGGCAAAGCACTCGCCCAAGATCTGCTTACCATCAAACGGATGGAGAATTGAACAAACTCAGAGCAAAATTTTGAACCTGGAGACCAAACACGGAACTGAAAGTTTGAAGTTGAACACGATTCTCGGTGCAATCAGCTCGGACGAGAGTCTTTTTTATTATTGGTTCTTTAGCGGTGAGAAGTCTTATTGGGAAGAATGGCGAGCTTTGGTTAACATCAGCCTTGAATCGTTTTTGCACGGCCGCTCAGATGGTGGAATTGTTGAGTTAAGCGTTAGCCTTCCTGTCACGACGGAGAAAGGTACTGCTATACGCGAGGCTCATGCTACCATTGAGGAATTTGTTCGGGTTTTTTATCCGGAGCTGAGAGAGCTAATTCTGCAAGCCCAACCAGAAAATAATTAATTGCTGGGCCACGTCCCTAGAACTTTATAAAGCGCCGCACATTGGGAGCGGTAATATTGGTCAATGCTCCCTTTGTTTGCGACGACGGGGATCCTAAATTATTAGGGAGGACCGACGGCCGAGAGCCACCGCGTTCCAAATCTTCGGAGGGCCTATCCTTCTTTGGAACTTCGGAATGGCCATGGCCCCCGAGCCTAGCCCGTTGATAATTAGCCTGCAGGTTTTCACGATAGCTTCCACGAGGATCTGGATAGCTTTTCGCATCTCGACTCTCGTGGCATTCAGCGCAACTATTCTTAAGGCTCATGTTGTTGATTAGAGTGGGATTCTTTAGTCGACTACGCCCGTCGCTAGAGAGCCTCCCGGAACCTCCGAATTTATCGGTCACGTAAATTGCCGCCTGTTTGGCCCCTTGGCTTGCCCCCCAACCAGAAAAGCTCACAACGGAGGCAAATATGTTACTAAATAACTGAAACATCTCTGGTCTTCCCCGATAGAACCTATAGCTCTTAGCTGGATATATTACTCTATTTGTTATGCTGCTTTTTGGGGCAATTGCTACCTTTGGGGAAAGGGGGCAATTGCCGGTAATTACTACAATTTCAGGGGAGCTTCAAAAGTGCTTCATCTCGTCTGAATTGCCACCGCGGGGAGAACTGTCCTTTTCGTCCTTGTTTTTCTTGTGCTAAGTGGCTCCGGTCTGTAACGACTGGCTCTAGGTGCCTTATACAGGGCCATGGCATAGGAAAGGGGCAGCTACCAAAACGATGTCTGGAAAGTCACTAGTAATTGTTGAGTCGCCTACTAAGGCCAAAACCATCACAAAATTCTTGGGGAAAGATTTCGTCGTGCGCGCCTCTAACGGCCACATTCGAGACCTACCAAACAGCGCAGCTGAGATTCCAGCAAAATACAAGAAAGAAAAGTGGGCAAGACTAGGGGTGAATGTAGATAAGGACTTCGAAGCGCTATACGTCATTCCAAACCAGAAGAAGGATCACGTTAAACAGCTTAAGGAGTTATTACGAGACGCTTCCGTACTTTACCTCGCGACAGACGAAGACCGAGAAGGAGAGTCCATTAGTTGGCATCTTGTCGAGACGCTCGAACCTAAAATTCCAATCAAACGGTTGGTATTCCACGAAATAACTAAGGAAGCTATTCAGCACTCACTTGAGTCGGCCCGTGACGTTGACGAGAACCTTGTCCGTGCTCAGGAGACAAGACGAATTGTAGACCGGCTTTACGGATATGAAGTCAGTCCGCTCCTTTGGAAGAAGATGGTCCCGGGGCTTAGTGCTGGCAGAGTTCAAAGCGTCGCTATTAGACTGCTTGTGGAGCGCGAACATGAGCGCATTAAATTTAAAAAGGCTTCGTTCTGGGGATTAAAAGCCAAGTTCTCCAAACTAGGTCAACCCGCCGATCAATTTATTGAGGCTGAGCTCGCTCAAGTCGGGGATAAGAAAGTTGCAATTGGTAAGGACTTTGACCCTTCAACGGGTAAATTACTTCAAGCTGATAAGGTTATCGCCCTTTCTGAAGTTGAAGCTGAAAGTCTCAAAGAGCGGGTAATGAACTCCACTCCGAAAGTGGAAGCTGTCGAAGAGAAGCCTTACATAACCAAGCCTTCAGCCCCTTTCGTTACTAGTTCACTTCAGCAGGAAGCGAATAGGAAGCTCCGTTTATCGGCAAAACGCACGATGCAAATTGCTCAGCAACTGTACGAAAACGGATTCATTACCTACATGAGAACCGATTCAACTACGCTTTCAGAGCAAGCCCTTGCTGCAGCAAGATCACTAATTAAACGTGACTTTGGCGATCCCTACCTACCGCCGGCTCCCAGACTTTACTCAACAAAAGTCAGAAATGCTCAAGAGGCGCACGAGGCAATTCGTCCAGCTGGGGATAGTTTTACTCCTCCCGATGTTGTGCGGGAGAAACTCGGGCCAGAGGCATTTCGCCTATATGAGATGATCTGGATGCGCACTGTTGCCAGCCAGATGACAGATGCTCGCGGAACACATATTGCAATTTTTATCGGATGCGCCGATGCTAAGTTTCGCGCCGCTGGAAAGACAATTGAGTTTCCCGGATTCCTACGAGCATATGTCGAAGGCACCGACGATCCGGATGCAGAGCTCGCCGATCAGGAGAAAGTGCTTCCTAAGGTCAGCGCCAATGAAACTCTCAATAATAACGGAGTTGACGCAACTGAGCACACTACTCAGCCTCCGCCAAGATTTACTGAGGGGAGCTTGATTAAAGAACTAGAACGACTTGGAATTGGTCGTCCTAGCACCTGGGCCACCATAGTTGAAGTTGTACTCTCAAGAAGCTACGCATTTAAAAAGGGGAATGCCCTTGTCCCGACTTTTACGGCCTTTGCCGTAGTTTCGCTCTTGCAAGGACACTTTACCCGTCTTCTGGATTATGAATTTACGGCTCGACTAGAGGATGATCTTGACGCCATTGCTCGGGGCGAAGCTGCGAATTTGGATTATCTTAAAAATTTCTACTTTGGGAACGGTCACTCCGGATTGAAATCTCTCGTACAAGCTGGGGAGAAAGAGATCGACCCTCGAAAGGTCTGTGGAGTTCCATTAGGCATTTTACCATCCGGCACGCCCATTGAGGTTCGCATTGGCCGTTACGGGCCGTTTATAACCGATGGAACTCGCCGAGCGGGGATTCCTGAGGCGATGGCACCCGATGAGCTAACTGTTGATGCCGCAGATAAAATGTTGAGTGATTCATCTCAGGCCCCGGAAAGCTTGGGACTACATCCTGAAACCGGTGAGGAGATTTACTTAAAGGTTGGTCCTTATGGACCCTACGTTCAGCTTGGACTAGGCTCTGATGGGATTCGTCCTAAGATGGCATCTCTCCTTAATAAGAACGATGTAGAAAAAGTTGATTTAGAGCACGCTCTAAAGCTACTGTCTCTTCCCAGAACTTTAGGGAACAACCCTGACAACAGCGAACCTGTAGTTGCGGCGAATGGTCGGTTTGGACCTTATATTAAGTGCGGGGCCGATACCCGCTCGATTCCTCCAGATCTAACCACTCCGATAGATATCACCTTAGATCAAGCAATGGAGCTATTACGTCAGCCGAAGACCGGAAGACGCTCAGCTAAGCCATCAACTTTAAGAGAACTTGGGAACCATCCCGTTACAGAACTACCGTTGAAGATTCTATCGGGTCGCTATGGGCCATATGTTTCAGACGGAACTCTAAACGCTTCTCTTCAGAAGGATTCAGATCCAAATGCCTTGACTATGGAAGAGGCCGTTCATCTTCTTGAGGCTAGGGCGGCTAAGGGGCCAAGCCAGAAGCGTGGTAGAAAAAAGGCAGCTCCTAAGGCACCTAAAGAGAAAAAAAGCACTGGGAAGGCCAAGGCTCGAGGAAAACAAAAGTCAGCAGAAGGCGCAGAGTCGGTTTAAGACCGTGGCCAAGGTAGTAGAAAGAAAACTTACCGCGGATTTCTCCGCGATGCCCTCAATGTCTCCCTCTACTACCCTGAGTGCCATGCTAGGACACACTACCGACCCGGCTTACAACTCTCGACGCTGCCAATGGCTTTTTCTACGCCAAGGAGCTGTCGTTTGTACAGAAGAAAGTTTAGGGTAGAAAAAACTCAAAATGAATCGCCCTGGGGAAAAGCCGTTCGAGAAGAATGGAAAGATTGAGGCCGTCGTCTTCGACCTCGGTAACGTGCTGGTAGATTTCGACTTTTCCCCTTTCTTTCAATTCCTTAAAGACCACGACATTACTGCCACCACGGAAGCCGAGTTTCATCAAGCCTGTGGCACCGAGGGATTAAAGACTGGAGCTCTAGGCGCGTCGGAGTTCTTAGAAAATATAAGTCGGATTTTGAAACGTCCAGTAGCAACTTCAGAAATCAAAGAGAAATTTCAGAATATCTTTACCCCTGCCCAACCCATGTTGGAGTTCGTATCTGAAATTCGCAAGTCAAGGCCTGTATATGTTCTAAGTGATACGAACGAACTTCACTGGGATTTTATCTGCAATAGATTTCACGTTCACAATTACATCGATGGTTTCCTAGGATCGCACCAGGCAGGTGCCTTAAAGCCGAGCTTGGAAATTTACACGAAAGCCGAGCATCATTTCCAAATATCCCCAGGCACCACAATTTTCATTGATGACCTTGTAGAAAATGTTGAGGGAGCTCGCAGAGCTGGATGGATCGCTTTTCAACATTTAAGCGCTGTCGAGACCATAAGCACTCTAAGGTCTCTATTAAAAGACGCCTGGTAGGGCCTTCCATCGCACCCTGGACTTATACTCGCGGTATTCTGAATCTTGCGACAGGTGACGTTCCTCAGTCCAGGCGCGTAAAGCATAGATAATCGCAAGGGAAAGCACGAGAAAGAAGTTTTTCTCTGCCAGGAAAATTCCTGAAATAATCCAAAGCGTAACCTTTGCGGCATAGGCCGGATGTCGCACATAACTGTATGGGCCGGTGCTCACTGTTCCGCGATTTGTAAGGTTTGATGCTTTGGAACCGAGCGCTATAGTCGCCCAAAGATAAATACCCCACAGTGCTGTAATCAGCGCCGTTACAATCTTTCCACCATAGCCTGTTACAGGACTCCAGTATTCGTGTAACGGAATATCAATCCACAGAAATGCGAGCTGATTAAATGGAGGATAGCAAACCAGACAAACAATCCACCCAAGGACCGTTGGCTCAACTGAGCGAATTCCATTCTTAAGTTGCGGCAACTCTACTAGATACCCGAAGGCAAAAATGGCGACATCGAGCAGGATAAATAAAGCTAAAAGAAACTCATTTATCGAATCAAAATTCCAAGATAGCTTTTCCATCAGCATGCGCTGGTGAATAAGATTATTAATAGTCCAACTGCAAAGCAATGGAACATAAAATACCTTGACCATCAGAGTAAGAACCGCCAACCGAGAAAGTGCGGGGGAATAGGTTCCTCCAGCATCAAGATAACTTTTAACGAAGTTTCGCAATATTGGCAGTCGAGAAAACAGTGCGAGAATTAAATGAAAAAACTTATCGCTCTTCTCATCAGGTCTGATTACAAAAAACAGCACGAAAACGTTAAGAAACAACACATAAAGAAACAGGGGCAATGCCAAATATTGAAAAAAATAATCATAGTCACCGCCCTCAAAATAAAACCATTCAAAAATTCCACCTAAGCACACAGCCATTCCGCGACCTAAATCGCTATGTGAAAGCACTGAGTTATGAATGAGCGGTAGGACGATATCGGATATTCCACCCAAGGCATACGCGCCCCAGAGAAGTGCTGAAACGGTCGTGATTGTGAAACTCGCTCGAATCAGCGAAATGCTTATTCGAGTCAGAACACCGCCGGAGTTTCGAATTGAGAGGGAAAAAATTACTGCTGACAGGAAAAAGCCTGCAACCATAGTAACCAACAGGCAGTTCTTGGTTAGGAGGCCTTCAGCCTTAACGTCTCTGGAAGTTAAAAGCCGGGACTCGAAGATCTTCATCGCTGCCACAGGTATGGTCTTAGGAGTTTCGATAATCGCGTAGATTGCGTAATTTGAACGAAATTCAGATGCTGTATTCTTTAGAGAAAATACCCTTTCCTTTCCTGAGTCAGACTTTAGCTTTGCAATTATTTCGTCAGGCAAAATTAACCGCAGTGGATAGCTCTCATCACAAGCAACCCTCAGCTCACCATTAGAATGCAGCCGAGTGGTCTGCAAAGCGCAATGCACCCCTAGTTCATCGTGCCGACGATGATTGAAATAACCCACATTTTTTACGCTAAGACGCGACTTATCGTTAAGATAGCTAAAAGTAGTAACCAGTGGGAAACTTCCTTCTCGACTAGGCAATGCCAATTGAGAGTGAATGGTAATGCCTGTGCCGGGGAGTAGAGGAGCCGGGAGTCTCTGGACAAGCTCCTGACCATCTAACTCAAGACGCATTATTGGATCTGGCGCGGGGTCCTTACCCGTATTGGATATAGTGACCGTTACCTGCTCATCCCGGGCTTCGACATGAAGTCCAATGGAGATATCAGCGGCATGTGAAAGTTGAGCAGTTAGGAGAATAAAGCTAAAGGCGACGAAAACACAGAGGTGCTGAGGATATAAAAATGACCATTTGCTTAGTTTTTGGCTTGATAGCATCTGCAGAGGAAATCAAATTTTTCCCCTCTGAACCTACTACCGCCCCAGCAGGTTAGTAAATACAATAACTCAGAGATGAAGCTGTTAACCCAATAAGTATGAACTAGCGCACCGGCGTACCCATTACTGGCAGTTTTTTAGATGCCTTCAGGCTCACCCCACCTGGCCTCCGGTCTTTTTCGACCAGGCGAAGATATTCCGCAATTTCATCATACTGATCTGCCTCAGCATGCATCAGCGCATCCCATCCCCCCTCCTCTCGCAACTCCACATCCGCTCCAGCCTCTGTGATTGCACGGACAATTTCAAAATGTCCGCCACCAGCAGCGAACATCAGAGCGGTGGAATCCCTCGGACCCAATTCATCAACATCAACTCCTTCACTGAGGAGCTCCTGCACCAATTCAAGTTGACCTGTAGCGGCTGCACGCATCAACGGTGTAAGCGGTCGTGAGGAGAATCGATTAGCCATAACTGCCTCGTAGTAAAGTGTAATCCCTGCCCTTTCAAACATTCTGCGATAAAACTAGGCATTTCACCTACCCACTATCCCACCTCGACATTCTACCTGCTTGAACAAACTTAATGAACCCTTAGACCAAAGAAGTTCGGGATTTCAGATGGTTAGAGGTTAATTAAAAGATCCATAATCCAAAATAAGCCCCCAAGATTGGGATATTCAAAAACATCTATCACCCGACCCTAAAGAGAAAAAACCGGGGCGCCGATACATAGAACTGAGTAAGGAATGCTCGTTGTTTTTACGTCTGAATCGCTTTCATGAAGGGGCGGTTCGTTGTTTAAGGTTAGCAGTAATCTCACGGAGGAGAGGGTTTTACAATGGGACGTCCATTCTACCCACACGAAGCTGAAGACCCGGATCTTGACTGGTTGGTCAGCAATTTCCTTTACGAACGCCCAGACTTCTTGCCTGTCGAAACCGACATGCTCCCACTAGTGCTCATCCCATATGAGGATGGAAGTGCCAACGAGCGTACTGTCGAGACTTCGCCAAGCACAGAGATAGTCCCAAAGAGCAAAAGCTGACGGATTAACCAATCCACTCTGCGCGCTTAGTGATTACGGATATTGATATTCAGCACGCAGGACTCTTCCGCCTTCTTTCCCTGCTCCTGGTCCAAGTTCTACAATGTAGTTTGCCGCGCTAATTAGCTCAGCGCAGTGCTCAATGGCGATTACAGTTCCACCCCCGTCGATCAGCCCCTGGAAAAGTCTGGCAATAACATTCATTTCGCTACGGTGTAGGCCCCTGCTCGGCTCATCGAATAGGTAAAGAACATTCTCAGCATTACC
Organism: uncultured Bdellovibrionales bacterium; assembly: GCA_964393905.1. Taxonomy (GTDB): domain Bacteria; phylum Bdellovibrionota_C; class UBA2361; order SZUA-149; family CAYMWO01; genus CAYMWO01. The sequence continues at coordinate 21,747 of CAYMWO010000014.1, forward strand.
TCTTCCAATGTCGGCAACGAGCCTTACACGCTGCCGCTCCCCATGAGAAAGTGAACTAGCAGGCTGACCAAGCACGAGGTAGGAAAGCCCGACCTCAGACAAAAGCTGGAAGGGCCGGACAATCTGTCGGTGATTCGCAAACAACTCTGCCGCTTGCTCAACCGTCAGCTTCAACACATCAACTATCGTGCGTCCTCGATAGCGAATATTTGCAATTTTCTCGTTATAGCGTCCGCCATTGCACCTTGGACAGCTAAAAGTAAACGCAGGAAATCTCTCCATTTCAATTTCTCGGACCCCACTGCCCCCACACTCCTCGCACGCACCCTCGTTTGTGTAAAAAGAGAAATGCCCTGGAGTTAATCCCATTATTCTAGCCGTAGGTGTTTCCGCAAAAAGTTTTCTAATGCTTCCAAGTGCATTAACTGCCGTGATTAGAGCGGAATTCTTAGAGAGAAAAAATGGGCTTTCCGTTGAGTTTACAATCCTTGCTATTTTATCACCTCCACAGATTTCTCTAATAAAAGACTTTTCGCTGGTCGGTTGAGTAGCTCGATTTAAGTTTTTACCTAACTCTTCCGCCATGCAATCAAATACCAAGGTCGATTAGCCCGAACCGGAAACCCCCGTAACGGCAGTAAACTTGCCTAGAGGAATGTGCAACTCTTCAATCTGCACGTTGTGGCGAAAGATTCCACGTAAGGTTAACTTCTGATTGACTACTCCTTGTTTAATTTGTGGGAGTTGGTCTAACTTCTTTGTTAACAGTTTACTGGTCCGAGTTTCCTTTTCACAAAACTCTTGTCGCGCACAAAATGCTACTACTTCTCCCCCCGCCTGTCCCGAACCTGGTCCGAGCTCCAATATAAAATCGGCGCCATTAATTATTTCTCGTTCATGATCGACAACCACTATTGTATTTCCTAAATCACGAATAGCTCTTAATGCCCGCACTAGTTTCTTGGCGTCTTGAGGATGGAGACCTAGACTTGGCTCATCAAGTAAATAGAGTACTCCGATAAGCGGAGAACCGAGCTTCTCAGCAAGTTGAACACGATTGAATTCCCCACTTGATAAGGTCTCAACCTCTCGCCCCAGTTCTAAATATCCAAGTCCGACTTGATTTAGGTAACTCAGGCGAGTTGCCAATTCATGATAGACTCTGGCAATCGCGGGACTACAGCTAGATAAAACTTTATCAGCTCTCGCTTGCAATAAAGTGTGCAGTTTGGAAACTGGAAGTGACAGCCAATTCTGCAATGAAACTTCAAGAAACTCAGCAACCAAGAGCTCTTTGGCCGCACTATGACTGGGATTTCTTAAATTGGAGAAGCTCTCTTTATTAATGCATGGGGTAAGCGAGTGGCAGGTATTGCAGCGCAATCGAGATGCCAACCAAAGCATCTTTTCTGCCGAAAACGCAACAACTGCAACTCCATCTGCAATTTGCGCCGCGATTTGCATTGCTTCGAGCAATCGGCCTTTATTCTCCTCGCGTGCCGTAAACCTATCTACTATTGCGTAGCAGTCGGCTCGATCATCGTCATCGACATCTTCAAGTTGCATCTCGCCCGCTGGAGAGAAAATTCGGGTAAGACCCAATCGACTAAGTCGCGTTCTCAGTTCCGTAATTTCGTCAGGGGAATCCGTTACAAGCGGAGCCAGGACTGTTACTTCCTCACCAACTGATTTATCGAAATGCTCAATAACATTTCGCTCATTGTTTTTGGCGAGCTTTGCTCCACATTTTATGCAGTGCTGTTGGGCGAGATTCAAAAAAAGGCAGGCCAACAATTCATGCGCACCCACAAGCGCAATGAGCTTAGTTTTATGTCCACGTCTTAGCTGGGGCTTGAATGCAACTGTAAATGACAAACCTGACACTTGAGCACAAACTGTATCAGCTGTTGGGTTACCTGCTCCGAGCATTGCCGCCAAAAGCTGCTGTTCGGCAGCCCGCTGGATGGTGCCAAATACAAGCGCAGATTTACCGGAACCAGACAGCCCCGTGACTACGGTCAGCTTCCCTCGCGGTAGAGAAAGTGAGAGCGCTTTCAGATTAAACGAATTAGCACCGATGATACGGATAGAGTCGTCGTCCATATCCACTCGACTTTACACCCCGGTGCGCTGCTTTGACTCCGTTTAGCTAGAGCCTAGCTCCTTTCGTAACAGTTGAATGCGGCCCTCTACTAAGGACTGATACTCTTTAAGATATGCGGCATTCTCAGCTTCAAAACGCATTACCAAAACCGGTTGAGTGTTTGAGGCTCTCACTAAGCCCCAGCCGTGAGGAAACGTAATGCGCACGCCATCTAATGTATTGGTCTGGAATTCAGAAAATCGGGTTTTTGCCCCTTCAGCAACTTGAAACTTAATCTCCTCAGGGCAATCTACTCTGATCTCTGGTGTGGAGACCATCTGTGGAAGATCTCCAATTAATTCACTCGTTGACTTATCAGTCTGACTTAGAATTTCAACAAGCCTTGCCGCGGCATGTAAGGCGTCATCAAAACCGTAGTAACGATAGGCAAAGAAAATATGCCCGCTCATTTCCCCTGCTAGCTCTGCATTAAGCTCCTTAAGCTTGGCTTTAATTAAGCTGTGCCCGGTCTTTGCAATAACTGTCTCCGCCCCGCGAGCTTTAAGATCAGAAAACATTAACTCCGAACACTTAACGTCACCAATAATTGTCGGATGCTTAACCTCTTTAAGTAGCTGCCTTCCGTATATGGTTAACAGCATATCGCCAAAAATTGGAGCTCCATTCTCATCGACTACTCCGATTCTATCAGCATCTCCGTCCCATGCGATTCCCACATCGGCACGCTCCGTAACAACTCGGCGACGAAGTTCCTTAATGTTTTCAAGAACGGTTGGATCTGGATGGTGGTTGGGGAACCTACCATCTGGCTCGGTGTATAATTCAATCACCTCACACCCTAATCCTCGGAGCACATCCGGACCTACAAGTCCTCCGACACCATTGCCTCCATCAACAACTACTTTGAGCTTGCGTGACCCCATGTGCGAAAGTGAGCGCTCAATAAGCTCCGCAATATAAGCCTTTCGCGCATCAATATTTCGAAGCTTACCGGGCGTCACTCGCATAGCTCCAGCATCTTTTGCTGCTTCTGGCTTACGCACTCGCGCTTTTAAATCCTGAATATCTGAGCCGCTCAATGTTCGCTTCCCGACCATCATCTTAAAGCCGTTCTGGTCTCCTGGGTTATGGCTGCCCGTGACCTGGATTCCGCCATCCAAGTTTTCAGCAAAAACAAGAAAGTACAGTTGAGGTGTGGGCCCTACACCACCGTGCACAACATTCACACCGCCTGAAATGATTCCATCAATCAGCGCTTCGGTAAGTTCGGGTCCGGAGAGTCGACAGTCTAACCCCACCCCCACAGTAAGTGGTCTAGTCTTCGCCTCCAGTGGGAAGCTCTCTAAAACCAGTCCCGCATAGGCAACACCCAATGCACGCGCAAAGGCAGCATCAAAATCCTTACCAACCGTTCCTCGAATATCGTACTCTCTAAAAATACTGTCTAATGCAATCACGCTAACCGATCCCCTAACCTACTGGCTGCTAAAGTTTGATTTCAACACTGTACTTTTTTGGCAATTCATCATTTAGATACTTATCTAGTAATTCCTTGACTCTTTCTTGAAACAAGGCGTTCTTAACGGCCTGCTTTTCGCCGTCGCTTAACGCTAACTGCTGTTCCGAACTCTCTTGGACCTTCTCCTTCTTCTTCGCCGAATTCTCCTCTGGCTCCTTCTTCTCAAGAAGCTTCACCATCTGAAATCCAAGAGGAGATTCTATGACCTTAGAAGTCTCACCCTCTGACAGATCGGCGACAGAATCCTTCACCTCATCGCGCAAATCGGCTGCAGATACAAAACCCATGTCGGTAAATCCCTCACCGCCTAATTCGCTCCAATCCCCACCATCCTCTAGCTTGGCATGAAGCTCCTCCGCCTGCTTGCGTAGCTCCTCTCTAGATTCCTCCGATGCGTCTTCTGGAACACGGAGAAGTATTTGAACTAAATGCAGCGTAGTTCCCTCAGCAGCAGGGATTTCCGCTTCAATATCCGCCGGTTGACTGTTTCTCATTTCAGGATGTGCGGCAACATAACGCTCAATATCGGCGTCAGATACGCTGACTTTTGTCCGCACTTCAGCACCGACAATTCGATTCTTAAGAATGTCGTTTTTTATCTGAACTTGATAAGCCTTTAGGCTCATCCCCTTGGACTTCAACATCGCCTCAAGACCCGCATCATCCACATTATTCTGACGCTTGATCTCTTCTATATAAGCCTGAATCTCCGGCTCCCCAATTGAGATTCCAGCTTTCTGCGCCTCTTTCTCTAAAAGTTTTGCTAAAATTAAATCGCGGAGTTGCTTTCTAATTTCCTTGTCTTCGGCATTGAGGTTCTCTGGCGGGGTGGTCCCTTGTTCTGCTATGAAGTTTTGGAGATCGGTGAAAGTTATCGGCTCCCCATCTATCGCAGCAATTACCATATCGATGACGGTCGTCCGTTCAGGCGAAGCCACTTTTGCAAGCCGCGCTCGAGCCGAACTGTCAATTTTATTCTCCACAGTTTTACCTTCGGCAAAGGCTGTGGGGCTGAAGGAAATTAACTGAATCCAGCTACAAGCAAGAACGGATAAAACACGTAATTGGAAGGACACCGGTGAATTCCTCTTTTTTGGTTACAACTGCCTACTACAAAGGCTCGGTGTTTATATAACATTACTAGCACTTACGACAAGAATGCCCGGTTATATGGGAATACTTCTCTAAGGTCCCTACTCTCCTATGATTTCTCTGGTGCCGTTTATCTGGGTTTCCCGATGGTCTACCTAATTGCTCGACATGGCTAAATTCCACATCCATCCAACACCTCTCGCATCTCTACCAGCAAATTGGCAGGAGTGCTGACCTCTTCAACTGGAATGCGAATTGTGATCCCCATGGTGGGGCTCAGCCTCAGACGCTCAGGATTTCGCTGCGCAAAGTTAACAATCTTTTCGATTGGTAGTTTTAACTGCGGATGAAAAGCCAAACTTAACCCACCATTTCGATAGATGGCGCTGACTATGCCAAGTCGCTTTAGCTCAGAGCGGAAGATCATCAGCTCAATGAGAATTACCACCTCTTGAGGCGGGTTTCCAAAACGGTCTTCTATCTCCTCCAACATCTCTCTTCCTTCGGCCTCGCACTCAAGAGCCACCATGCGCTGATACAAGATTAAGCGCTCACTGACATCTGGAATATAAAACGTTGGAATATGTGCTGGGAATCCGATACTCACATCCGGATCCACTTCTGGGTGAGTGGGGATTTCCGAAACCTCTCCTGCCTTTCGCCGTTGCAGCTCCTTTACCGCATCCTTAAGAACCCGGCTGTATAATTCGAATCCGACAAGATCAACCTGTCCGGATTGATCCTTGCCCAGGAGATTTCCAGCTCCGCGAATTTCCATATCCTGCATCGCAAGTCTAAAACCAACCCCTAAATCATCTAGCGACTGCAAGACTTCAAGCCGCTTCTTAGCATCCACACCCAAGGTTTTCGTGTCTGAGACCAACAAGTAAGCATATGCTCGCCGAGAACTCCTCCCCACTCGACCGCGAAGCTGATAGAGCTCTGCTAAACCAAAGTTCTCGGCATTTCTAATGATAATTGTATTAGCGTTCGGAATATCAAGACCAGATTCAACAATGGTAGTTGAGACCAGCACATCGATCTTTCCGGCGATAAACCGATGCATAACCTCTTCTAGCTCCGCATCCTTCATCTGGCCGTGACCGATGTCGAATGTTACTTCGGGAACGAGCGCTGCTAATTCATCACGGACTAAGTTGATGTTGTTTACGCGATTATGAATATAGAATACCTGTCCGCCACGCCCATGCTCACGAAGAATTGCTTCACGCACCACACTGTTTTCATACGGCGCCAAATATGTGCGGATCACCTGTCGATCAACTGGCGCAGTTGCAATGAGACTCAAATCACGAATTCCAACCAGCGACATATGAAGCGTTCGAGGGATCGGTGTCGCTGTAAGGGTTAAGACATCGATCTCTGTCCGTAGGTTTTTTAGTTTTTCCTTGTGAGCAACTCCGAAACGATGTTCCTCATCAATAATCAAAAGCCCAAGGTCGCGAAAAATTACATCCTTCTGCAGCAATCTGTGAGTGCCGATAATGATATCCAACTCTCCACGGAAAAGCCGTTCCAAAGTGGCCTTATTTTCAACACTCGAGCTAAACCTACTGACGCAGCCAATGCGAACCGGAAACTCGGCGAAACGTTCCTTAAAGCTCGCAAAATGTTGCTCTGCAAGAATCGTAGTTGGGACAAGAAGAGCTACCTGCTTCCCTGAACTTACTGCCTTATAGGCCGCTCGCATAGCAACTTCAGTTTTGCCATAGCCAACATCCCCACAGACAAGGCGGTCCATTGGTCGGGTGCGAGCCATATCAGATAGCACTTCGCTAATTGCTCTTAACGGGTCCGGGGTCTCTTCAAAAGGGAAAGCGTCGGCAAACTCGGCATCATCACTATCAAGCTCTCCGAAGGAAAAGCCTTTAGCAATTTCCCTTTCTGCATACAGGTTGACAAGT
>CAYMWO010000015.1:0-27733 GCA_964393905.1 uncultured Bdellovibrionales bacterium
TGCAGTGCTTTGCTAATTATTGTTACCAGCGTCTCGGAAGAGAATTCCGCATCGGCTATTGCTGACGCCAAAATTACATCACCACTTAGAACCGCCGCACTGGTCCGGCCACCTGCCGTATCTATTCCAAGAATCAATGTCATTTAGATTCTAGTTATTTGGGTGAAGCCTCTTGCCAATTAACTTCGCCTGGGCCTCCAGTTTTGTCACGGAAGATGTCGTTATGCACAGCGAACACCATCAACGACAACAACAGCAAAACTCCAATTTGTTGCGCAAACTCTTTCTTGCGAATGCTAATCGGACCAATTAGCGCCTCGATTAGAAAAAAGAAAAGATGACCACCGTCAAGAACCGGAATCGGTAACATGTTTAGTACGGCCAAACTAATGCTGAGGATGGCCATAAAGGAGAGAATACTCTCAAACCCCTTTGCCGCCTGCTTTCCTGCCGTATCAAGAATAAAGAGCGGCCCGGCCAAATCCTTCGGAGAAATTTCGCCAGAGAGCATCCCCCAAAGCCCCTCATAGGTCTTTAACGATGCGTGCCAAGCCCAGATCCAACCGATTTGCGCGGCTTTACCCAACGAGGCCTCGCTTCTGGTAATCATGCGCTCGATACCGATAAGGTAAACCGAATGCATTTTCCCATCAAAACCACGAACCTCTTTCTTTTGCGGGTAAACTGTTAGCTCTTTTCTTACACCGGCACTTTCAACTAAGAGCTTAACTGGGTTCCCGTCTCCGGTATGTATTCTTTCGGCCAACCTTTCCCAGCCTGTTAACTCTTCACCGTTATAGCTTAGCACCTTGTCAGCGCTCTTCAGCCCAGCGATTTCAGCTGGGGAGCCGGCCATCACCCCACCCACGACAGGCCCCTCTTCAACAATTTCTTCGCCATAGATAGAGACGCTTAAGAACACTAAGACAATGGCAAAGACATAGTTAAATAGAGGTCCGGCGATCACAATCGCGCTCCTCTGTGCAAGTGGCTTTTCGATAAACCACCGGCTTTTATCCGCTACAACTGCCTGTATATCAGCCTCAACACCGGCCAATTGAACCCCCTCACCTTCTCGGACAGCCGCATCAGTCACTTGCGCGCCAGAGAGCGAGTCCGGCATATCTCCTACCATGCGCACAAATCCACCGAGGGGAATGAGTGAGACCTGATATTCCGTCTCACGGCGCCGCCAACCGAAAAGTCGGGGGCCAAAGCCGATTGAAAATTTCAGCACGCCCACACCACACCATTTAGCCACAAGAAAGTGCCCAAGTTCGTGGACGAAAATTAACACGCCAAGCACTAACAGCGGGACAAGGACGTTTGAGAAAAGCCAAGCTAAATAAAGGGACATGTGTAATTGCTATCCTAAATTAAATCACGACAATAACTGAGGTGAGTTCTGCGTAACGGATTTTCTCTCAGCCTCGTTCTCTGGCTGCGGCCTAAGTTGTAACTCTGAGAGCTGGCCCGTTGAGATAATTCTATTGGCCTCATTTCTGGCCCAAACATCTGCTGCAATCACCGCGTTTAATGAGTCCGCTGGCACCGGGGAATGTCGGTTAACCACTTCGTACACCACCCGGGTGATATCGACAAACGGAATACTTCCCTTTAAGAACTCCTCAACTGCCACCTCATTGGCTGCATTTAGCGCTGCGGGAGCTGTTTTACCGAGTTGAAGCGCATAATACGCGAGTTTAAGTGAGGGAAATCGTCCATAATCTACTGGCGAGAATGAAAGTTCCTGCCGCTTTGTAAAATCAAAGAAAGCCGCGCCACTTTGCGCCGATCTTGGACCGGAATGAACCAGTGGGTTCTCCGTCATTAAGTGATTTAGCGCAAATGATATCGGGACGCGCATATCGGGTTCGTACATCGACGCAATCAGGCTACCATCGTTAAATTCAATCAACCCGTGAACAGCAGATTGGGGGTGAATTAACACTTCAATCTGTTCAGCCGGGAGTTCGAACAGGTGCGCAGCTTCAATCACCTCTAACCCCTTATTCATAAGCGTGGCTGAATCAACTGAAATTTTTGGCCCCATCTTCCAGCGCGGATGTTTAATCGCCCTGGTCGGCGAAATATTTGACAGCTCCGATTCGGGAACATCAAGGAAGGGTCCACCAGAGGCTGTTAGAATTACCCTACGAATTCTATCCTGAGGGTGCCTAGCCAACAAGCACTGGAAAATGCTGTTATGCTCGGAGTCGACCGGAACAATCTTGCTTTTGCTAGAACGTAACGCCGCCCTAACAAGCTCACCGCCACTAACCAGACTCTCCTTGTTCGCAAGCGCCAGATGTTTACCGCTTTGAATCCCTGCTAATACCACCCCAAGACCGACAAACCCAACGACCGCGACCACTAACGTGTGCACCTCAGGCAGAGTAGCCACGGATAGTAACCCCTCTTCTCCAAACACAAGCTGCGGTTGATGCGCCAAACCTTCAAGCTCTCTGCCGATATGTTCGTCGCGAACACGAACGACCTGGGGCCGGAATTCCTCAATTTGCTCGCGTAATAACTCTATGCTCGTATCAGCTGCCAGGGCCACGACGCGAAACATCCCTGGATTCCTACGAACTACATCCAATGTCGAGCGTCCAATTGAGCCCGTTGAGCCAATGACTGCTATATTTCCTGGCTTCGCTTGCATCGTGATTTTCTAGCCCATGAATAAAAAGAGTACGGGCGAGGCAAAGAGTAGCGAATCTACTCGGTCCAAAACACCTCCGTGGCCTGGCAAAATATTACCAGAATCCTTCACACCATAAATTCTCTTAGCTAGCGACTTAACCAGATCCCCCACCTGGGAAAGAACGGCGGCTAGCACACCAAGGGACAGCAGATAAAACCAGCTCTCGGACATTGTGAGGTAGTGCCCAACTAAGGATGAGCCAATTACAGCTCCTACCAATCCGCAAATCGAACCGGAGACAGTTTTGTTAGGGCTTATCCGAGGGGCGAATTTCGCACCCCCAAAGAAACCACCACCAAAATAAGCCAGGGTGTCACTAAGGATGGTAACAGAGAGCAGCCATGAGATAAGAATATTAGAGTGTGGTAGATCGGTCGCCGCGACCATAAACGCACCTAGGTATCCCGTGTATGCCAATCCAAAAAAAGCTGCGGGCCCTATCTGTTTGTAATCCAACTCATGCTCAGTCTCCTCAATTAATGAGACCAAGATAATGCCGCAAAGTAAGACTCCAAGAGCAAACCCGCCAGCGATGCCAGGCATCCCATTTAGAAAATAGCCGACAACCGACAGTGAGCTACAGGCCGTTAGCTGCAGTCGGTTACGCTGCGGAAGTTTTGTTGAAAAATTAAAAAACTCCCAGTTAATCAACACAAAAACAAACAGTGCCAAGAGCTTAAGGAGTAGACCTCCTAAGTAGAGCGCAATCAGCGCCGGCAGGGCGATAATTAACGCAGTTTTAATCCGTTCTGAAAGCATTAATCCCTCACTTGATTTAACTGGCGTTAAGTGCAAGCTCGTTCTTCAAACGATGAAGTTATCTAGTTGCTCGTTTCTGCGGCTTAAGCCCAAGAAACGAGTTTTCTGGAAATTTGCCTGATTCTATCTGTTCAGTTGTTAGCCCAAAACGTCGCTCCCTCTGCTGATATTCTACCAGCGCGCGGTGGAGAGACTGTTTGTTGAAGTCTGGCCAAAGTTCGTCAGTTACGACTATTTCTGCGTAAGCAATCTGCCAGAGAAGGAAGTTCGAGATTCGCATCTCACCGCTTGTTCGAATTAGTAAGTCTGGGTCTGGAATGTCAGCCGTCCAAAGACTTTGGGAGAACAGTTCGGAGTCTATCTGCTGGGGGGAAATCTCACCGGACTTTACCCGTTCTGCAAGCGAGCGAGCGGCGTGCAAAATCTCCTCGCGGGAGCCATAGCTAATAGCTAGTACCAGATCCATCCCGGTATTCTTCGCGGTCTTTTCCACGTCGCGGTTTAAAGCAATCCGGACCGGAGCTGGTAAACGCTTTAAGTCGCCAACTGCTCGCAATCTAATTCCGTTATCTAGTAGCGTGCTAAGCTCTGAGTCTAGATATTGACGAAATAGAGACATCAGACCCGAGACCTCTTCTTCCGCTCTTAACCAATTCTCTGTTGAGAAGCTAAAAAGCGTTAAATAGCGCACTCCGAGCTTTCTACATTCTGTTGTAATCGCCTGAACACTTTTGGCACCAGCTCGGTGACCTTCGAGCCGTTCAAGCCCCCGGCTTTTGGCCCAGCGGCCATTGCCATCCATGATAATCGCAATGTGCTGCGGGATATCTGAGCGAATTAACCCGTGCCCCAAATTTGCACTGGGACTATCGGTGGGAATATCGGTCATATAATTATACTTCGAGACACTCTGCTTCTTTCTGAGCTAAGAGGGCATCTACTTCAGAAATTGCGGCATCTGTCTGTTTTTGAATCTTGTCTAATGCCTTTTTGGCCTCGTCTTTTGTTGCAAGACTCTCTTTCTCCAACTTTTTTACAATTTCATTTGCGTCACGCCGATGGTTACGAATTGAGACTCGCATATCCTCGGTCAGTTTGTGAAGGTGGCGGACGAGCTCCTTTCGACTCTCTTCTGTCAGACCTGGCACATTAAGCCGAATAATACTCCCTTCACGGGACGGGTTTAATCCCAAGCCGGCATTATGAATTGCCTTCTCAATGGCGGGTATCGCCGAGGCGTCATATACCTGAATGACTATAAGCTTAGCTTCAGGCGTTGATATCTGACCCATATGACTGAGCGCTGTTCTTGCACCATAGTAGTCAACCATGATGCCTTCAATTAATCCCGAAGAGGCCCGACCGGTACGAACCTTTTGTAGCTCACGCTTAAATGCCGCGACAGCTCCTTTAGCGTCCTCGTTTTGCTTAGCTATTACGCTCTCGATGGAAGTGGCATTCATGATTGCTTATCCTTAAGTTGAAAAACTCACTCGACCGTAACTGCGGTGCCGATTTTCTCTCCGCGGACAACCTTTGGAATATTGCCCGGAACGCCGATGTTAAAAACCCGAATTGGAATATGTTCCTCCATACAGAGGGAGATAGCAGTGGCGTCCATAACTTTAAGTTTCTGCTTTAGCGCATCGAAGAATGATATCTCCTGATACATAACTGCATCAGCGTGTTTGACTGGATCCTTATCGTAAACCCCATCCACCTTAGTGGCTTTTAAAATCACCTCAGCGCCAATCTCCTTAGCACGCAAAGCTGCCGCCGTATCAGTGGTGAAATAAGGGTTTCCAGTGCCACAGGCGAAGATTACAATTCGGCCCTTTTCTAAGTGACGTTTTGCTCGGCGGGTAATAAAAGGTTCGCAAATCTTATCCATCGAGATAGCCGACATCACCCGAGTCATCACCCCAATCCGTTCAAGGGCGCTTTGCAGAGCTAGCGAGTTAATTACGGTGGCCAACATCCCCATGTAGTCCGCTGAGACTCGTTCCATCCCAGCGACACTTGCCGAAACTCCCCGGAAGATGTTTCCTCCACCGAGCACCATCCCAATTTCTCGCCCCTCACCATGAATTTCTGAAATCTCGCCAGCTAATCGGTGCAAAACAGTAGGCTCGATTCCGTAACCCTTTTCACCTGCTAACGCTTCGCCGCTAAGTTTTAACAGAATTCTCTTGTAACCCACCTAAATCTCCATCGGAGGGCTATGCCTCCAGTTCTGTGCGATTTCATTAATCCCCTGTTAAAACTTCAACAGGAGCGGCTAAAGTGGCGTTACTTCATCGCCGCTTTAACTTCTTCGACGTAGTTAGTTTGTGGCTTCTCAATTCCCTCGCCTACTTCATAGCGAGCAAATCTGCGAACCGCGATACGCTCCCCTAACTTGGCGCTAATTTCATTGATGTTGTCTTGAATTGTCTTCTTCCCAGAGGTATCCCGAACATCAAGTTGCTCTAAAAGACATACCCCTTCATAAAACTTCTCTAATTTTCCTGGAAGAATTTTATCCGCCATCTTTTGCTGTTCGGGCTTAAGCTGGCTGCGGTATACCTCTTCCTCTCTAGCGATTACGTCAGCCGGAACTTCTTCGCGACTTAGGAATCTAGGAGCTGACCAGGCAATATGCATGGCAATAGACTTTGCCAAGCCCTGAAACTCATCACCGCGCGCAACAAAATCTGTCTCGCAATTTAGCTCAAGCATCACACCGATACGCCCACCGGAGTGTATATATGAATGAACTACGCCTTCCGCCGCAGTCTTCCCCGCGCGTTTGCTGACATCCTTAAGACCTTTCTTGCGAAGAAAGTCGACGGCCTTCTCCAAGTCGCCTGCGCTCTCAGCCAGAGCCTTCTTGCAATCCATCATTCCTGCTCCGGTCTTATCACGAAGCTCTTTAACCATCTGTGCATTTACTTCTGACATATATCCTCTCTTGCAATCTTTGTTATAAAATTTTTTTGTCTATTAGACCCCGTCAACGACCGCTAAGCGTTTGCACGCTTCGCGGTCTCTAACAGCTGAAATAATTACTAAGTGCGCGGTCTAAAACAGGTCGATTGAACTACGCCTCTGGTGCACCAGTCTGTGAGCCAGCAACAACGTTAGTATCGTCCTTTTCTACCTTCTCGGACGGCTTTTCAGTTGCAGCCACCCCAAATGTCTCAGATGCAGCCGACGAGACATCGCCCCGAACCTTCTGGGCACTAAGCTCTTCACCTGTCGAAACATCCCGGGCTCTTTCCCCGTGAATCCGTCGACCTTCAAGCACCGCATCGGAAATTGCCGCACAAAAAAGCCTAACCGCTCTGGTTCCATCATCGTTAGAAGGAATCGGGTAGCCAACCTCTGTCGGATCGCAATTTGTGTCGACCAAAGCCACAACCGGGATATCAAGTCGGTGCGCCTCTTTGATGGCAATTTCTTCGCGCTTAATGTCGATAACAAACAACAGTTCTGGCGGAGTGTTCATCTCTTTAATACCGCCAAGAGAGTAATCGAGTTTCTCTAACTCTCTAGACATCATCAAGCGCTCTTTTTTAGTAAACCGGTGCGGCTGTCCAGCAGCGATTGCAGCTTCTTCTTCGGCGATTGTCGTCTCAATCTTCTTCATCCGATCGATACTATTGCGGATGGTCTGAAAGTTGGTCATCATTCCGCCTAGCCAACGACGGGAAACGTAGTGTGCCCCACAACGCTTGGCCTCTTCTACTACGGGATCCTGTGCTTGCTTCTTGGTTCCGACAAACAATACCGAACCACCTCGCGAGACAACATCAACGATTGCCTTTCTGGCCTTTTCCCAAGCCTGAACGGTCTTTGGGAGGTTGATGATATGAATGCCGTTTCTGACGGTGTAGATGTATGGTCCCATCGCTGGATTCCAGCGGCTGGTCTGATGTCCGAAGTGAACACCGGCTTCAAGAAGTGAGCGTAATGAGATCTCAGCCTCTGGTCGTGACGGCTGCGATGCGTCCGGGGTCGGACTGTTTGATCGTTTCGGGCCACTTCGCTTACTGTCTGAACCTGAACGAGAATTTCTCCCCGCATCCGACTGACTGTCTGAGCGCTGCCTTGTCTTCTTACCTGTATCCTTCACCGCACGAGATTTTCCTGCGGCTGATGTCGTATCCTGTGTGCTTTCCACGGCTAAGTATTCCATTATTCTTGGTTAATCCTATCCCCTGTAGCAGCACCTAAAGAAACGAGGTGGCCAAAAAACCAGTCTCAAACGCTTTAAGCTGACAAAGTAGTGGAGAGATGTCGATCGCAGCTTGAACTATCGTTATGACAGTTTGCGCGACCTCCGTTACCCACGACTTACACCAAGAGTTAACAGGGGAGCGTAAATCCAAACAAACGCCGGGAAACCTATCACGGGGCCCGGGGTAACTCAATAGTTCTTGGGGATTATACTACGTAGCAAACTCCTTCGCCAACAATACGGCAGGTATCTAGTAGGACATTAGATCTTGGCCTACGGGAGATGTTCCCCCTGGCAGACCCATGATGGGGTAATCTTAGCTAGTTGCCTTAACCCCCTATTATCTCTAAATGTTGCCGCATGAATGAGGAGCAGCAACAAGAGAGGGCTAGGGAATCCAACCGAGCCATAGCCCGAGCCACCGGCTCGGTTTCCGTCCTTACGCTCCTTAGTCGAATTTTAGGGCTAGTCCGGGATATGGCGACGGCCTCTTATTTTGGCGCCGGGCAGGCAACTGACGCTTTTTTTGTGGCCTTTAAGGTTCCCAATCTTCTTCGTCGACTTGTCGCCGAAGGTTCGCTTTCAACGGCATTTATTCCGGTCTTCACCTCGGAGCTGTTTCATTCCAAGGAAGAGAGTAAGCGCGCAGTGGGGGCCGTAACCGCGTTTAGCCTGCTAATTACCACTACACTTACAGTTTTGGGTGTCATTTATGCCGAGCCGCTTACATTATTTTTCGCACCGGGGTTTGGCGTTGGAACAGAAAAGACCGTTCTAGCCACCAGCTTAATGCGGGTGATGTTCCCCTACGTCATCCTGGTTAGCTTATCCGCATTGGCGACAAGCATTCTAAATGCACTTGGTCGGTTCGCAATACCAGCTGCCGGACCAGCCATTTTAAATATGGTGCTTATTTTCTCTATTTTTTTCGAACAGGGTGTCATCAAGAAAGGGATCTATTCACTAGCTTTTGCCGTCGTAATCGGCGGCATGGCAGCGCTGATCCCTCAGATGATTCAGCTCAGGAGACTGGGGTTTGAATTACATCTTCGCTCCCCCTTTCGTTCGCGAGCCGTATATAAACTTTGTCTGCTGATGCTCCCGACATTACTTAGTTCGTCGGTTTATCAGTTGATGATTTTCATTAACACCAACCTCGCATCGCTGCTCGCCGAAGGCAGTGTTTCCTGGCTTTATTACGCGGATAGACTCTTCCAGTTTCCCTTAGGGGTGTTTTCCATCGCTGTCGCTACGGCGGTCCTTCCAACTCTTTCCCGTCAGGCAGCCGCCGGGGATTTAGCGGGACTAAGCACGCAGCTTCGACTCAGTCTCGAGTGGGTAAGCTACATTACAATTCCGGCTACGCTAGGGCTCGTAATCTTAAGCGAACCGCTTATCCGGGTGATTTATCAACATGGCACATTCTCCCCGGCAGATACGGCACCTACGGCATTCTCTCTGCAGTGTTACAGTATTGGCCTTTGGGCCATCAGCTGTCAGAGTCTCATCGTGCGGGCCTTTCTTGCTAACAAGAACTCACACCTGCCGGCGCTTATCTCCACCGTTACAATACTCCTGAACGTGATTCTAGCGCTGGGCTTTATGGGGACTCCGGTGTTGGATGCTGATACAGATTTTGCAAGATGGATTGTGGCCTTGCAGTCCTATCTTGGTTTCTATGAAGTTGGACCCGCTGGGCTTGCTTTAGCGGGTAGCATCGCATCCCTCTTTTCCATGGTCCTCCTTCTCTGGTTTTTGCCCTGGGTAGGAGCGAGGCTGAACTATCAGCTGCTTATCCGCTCAATTGCGCGCTCAACTATTGCGAGCCTGGCGATGGGATTGGCTCTCTATTTTGTCATGAGATTGGGGCTACACTCTCTTGCCACCTTAGTTCTCGGCGTTCCCTTGGGGCTGGCTGTCTTTTTCGGAGCAAGCGCACTCCTGCACGCCCCAGAGGCCAAACAGACAATTGAGGTCTTTAAACAGCTAAAGACAAGGCTTTTTAAGGTCTGACCTAACCTATCAACCTGATAGAGAGTTTTTGAGTTTGACGGGCTTTCCCCTATATTTTTACCGCACCAACCTTTACTACATGATTTAATCGGGTATTCTTTTGTTAACTGTGGCCTATTAGTTTTTGGCCGCAATTAAGACCAGGCAGGAGTACATGAAAGAATCAAACGCCAACGCGGTCCTGAGTGCCTTCTCCGAGCAAACCACAAACCCGGCCCCTGCCCAGCCGCTCAATCAAGCACTTGCTGACTCTCAGGAAGCTTCCTCCGGAGAGAAGCCCTATTCGATTCCAAACGCTGTCCGGTTCGGCCACGGAATAAATTCTCTACAGAAGAGTTTCTCTGGTGCGGTTCTGGAAAGTCGCAGAATTCTCGACGCTGCGCGACAGGACGCTGAAGGGATTGTAAAAAGTGCTGAAGACGATGCTGAGCAACTCAAGCAATCGGTCTATGCAACGGCACAGCAAGATTATGAGTCTATCCTCGCACGCGCGATGCTCGACGCTGAAAGTTTTCGGAAAGACGTCCTTAAATCCGCACGCGACGAAATCCTCGCGCTCGTGCTTGCAATCTCTCGCGAAGTTATTGCAAAGGAGCTTGTAACCCAGCCCGAGTCCATTGCCCAGCGCATCGAGAGAGCTTTAAACTTTACCCGTAACGCTCGCGATATTTTCTTGCGAATAAACCCCGCGGATCTGCCATTTGTCGATGGACGGATTCAAAACAGCCCTTCAGTGCTGACGATAGTTCCGGACAATTCTGTGCTTCAGGGAAACGCGGTGCTTTCTTCTCCCCTTGGCGAAGTGGCGTCCAACCTAGAGTCACATCTGCAGAATATTGAACAGGCTATTACCGGCGGTAACCGAAGTTATTAAAGCCATGAACCAAGCCTCAATAAGCCTAGACTTAGCGCAAAGCTTAAGCACGATTCATGGTGTTCCGCCTGTCGAAATCAGCGGACAGGTTATTGAGATTAGCGGGCCAATGATTAAGGCTCACCTCACCGGAGCGGCGCTCTCGGACTTAGTGCAAATTGAACGTCGGAGGGATGGTCGTCGCGGAGAGAATTTATCCGTAGAAAAGCTCCATACTTCCGAACCTTTCTTAGCTCAGGTCGTGGGTTTTTCTAAAGAGACAACTGTCTTAATGCCGTTTGGTTCTACCTTCGACATCATCCCGGGCGCTCGAGTGCGCGTCTTGGCGGAGTCTCAAACTGTCAGTCTTTCTCACGATTTGCTGGGGTGCGTCGTCGATGGCTTAGGTCGCGTTCTCCACCGTGAACAACCTCAAAGCAACGCTCCATCGTTTCTGGCCTCCTTACATAACTCCCCACCAAAGCCCTTGGAGCGAGCCAGAATCACCGAGCCCTTCCTTACGGGAATCCGTGCGATAGACGGATTTCTCACGCTTGGAACTGGACAACGACTCAGTATCTTTGCTGAACCTGGCGTTGGAAAGTCTTCACTAATTGCGGCCATAGCTCAAGCTGGAGCGGCTGATGTAAATGTGATTGCGCTAATTGGCGAGCGTGGCCGTGAGGTAAATGACCTACTGTTCCAAACTCTCGACCCCGAAACACGCGGGCGTACGGTGATGGTAGTCTCCACTAGTGATGAGTCCGCTATTATGAGGAAAAATGCGGCTCTTACCGCTACAAGAATTGCAGAATTTTTCCGAGATAGTGGACGAAGCGTATTGTTGCAGCTGGACTCTTTGACCAGGCTTTTTCGCGCCTATCGAGAGGTCGGTCTCGCGGCAGGAGAAATTCCTGTGCGGCGAGGTTACCCACCCTCCGTTTTCTCAGAGTTGCCACAACTAATTGAACGAGCCGGGAAAACCGCCAAAGGCTCAATCACGGCGCTTTACACGGTGCTTTTATCATCGGATATCGACGAAGATCCGATGGTAGAAGAAGTTAAAGGGCTAACCGATGGCCATATGGTCCTTAGGAAAGAGCTGGCCGATGCCGGACACTACCCGGCAATCGATATCCTCTCCTCGCTATCTCGTTTGCAATCCGATGTCGCCGCTCCCGAACTTCAAACCGCGGCTAAAACTATCCGCCGCGCCCTCTCTCGGATAAAAAACGAAAAGGAATTAGTCTCGCTAGGAGGCACGACGGATGCGGAACTTTCTCGGGCTTTACGGCTGGAAGGTGCAATAAATAACTTCCTTCAGCAAGCCCTTCACGAGAAGGCGTGCCAGGCGGATATCTGGGCCGGAATGCTTAATCTCAGCCAGAAACTTAGCGCTGAATAGATTTCAAATATTCAATAAGAACCGTCACTTTGCCAGTTGCGAGTTCTTCGCCAAGTGATCGATCCCCCAACTTTTCCGAGAAATTCCTACCCCAAATCGGCATCTCTCGAGTGCCATGAGCTGGAAGATTTGCTCGTCCGTCTATTTTCCCTGATATCTCCTCTACCGGAAACTCCCCCCCTCCACGCCGCTTAACTATCTCAGTTAGGTCGGCTGGGGACGCTTTTAGCGCCCCACTGGCTGGGCCGTTGCCCCGCGCATCTACCCCGTGGCAGGAGACACAATAACGATGAAACTCCTCCTTCCCGCTCTTAACAAGCTGGGCCGAAGTGTTCTCTGCCACCACCAACCGAGGCGTTATAATCGAAAGTAGACCTAAAAGCAGTAAGCTATAAGCTCGCGTCATAATTCCCCGCATAATTCACTCTCGTGATTTCACTAACCGGTCCCGTAAAGCCTTAGGCTAAACCCCGTTCAACTCATAGGCAAGGAATTAATCGACTCCGAGGTCCGAGAGTCGGACGCGTTGGACGCTCTCCGGGTTTCGGATATTTACTGGGGTTTAACGGGGAGGGTTAAGCGGCTGCCTGTTCTCTTTTAGCCACCCTATTACCCGGGTCAATTAGCCCCAGGCAGACTCGGATTGTGCGGTGGCATAAATTCAATTGGGTGCAGATGCTCTTAAAGGCAAATAAGTAGGACTCGTCCTCAGATAAAAGATAATTTCTGGCGGCACGCTGAAGCTCTCCGCTTTTTCCAACATCCTCCATCGCCGTTCGAAGCACTGCCCGCATCAAGTTCTTCTCTGCTAACGCAGTATCGAACCCTGCCGTATCATCAAACGCTGTATAGATGGCTGATTCAGCTTTCACAAAGATCTCCACTATAAAACCTTAAGATTTCCCTACCTGCGACAACTCGAAGCAAAACTTTCACAAAGGAAAAGCTCTTTCTCGAATATCGGCAGTCGGGCTAACCCCCTAAAGAATCTCCAGTGCGTTTGTCTGCGACCAAAACTTCTGATCAAGATTTGTGCACAATTGGCCGATAATCTCTTTAGGCAATACCATAGGGTGCGGTAATTCCTACGCTTTTTGCCAACTTTAGTTAGAGCCAAACTCGCCCTGACTTTCATCTAAAATGAAGGTCATTATTGAAGATGATCTGAGTGGGTGGTCGGTCTCTAAAAGTTGTTTTTGGTTGTCATGGATTGATTAACCTTCGCGCTGCAGGCGCTGCTTGCGGCGACAATAGCTCCTAGGAGAGAGAGCCATGTACGTAAACCGCACAGAAAATTCCTTACCGCGAGTTGCGCCGATACAGAAGCGGTCCACCACAAACTCTGATGGCCATTTTGTTCAGGCCTTAGAGGATGCCTTGGTTGTCGACACAGTAGATCTTTCTACGCCAAATAAGGACAATCAAAAAAAGGGCTACCGAGGCGACGCAGAGGACAGAACTGAAAAGGAAAATCCCTCCGAAGATTCGGTCGGCCAGGAAAAGTCGCTCGACAAAGGTTTGAACGTCAGCGCTTAAGCGGTATTTGTCTAATTACGCAATTAGCCGCGAAACTGTCAGCGCAACCTCTTTTAGCTCAACCGGCTTTGCGAGGCAGCGCTCGACTCCCATCTTAAGAAAGCGCTCAACATCGAAGACAAATGCCTTAGCGCTTAGGAGCACAATGGGGACATTCGCAGCCACAGGATTTGAGCGAATAACAGAAACGACATCCTCTCCAGGCAACTCTGGAAGGTCATTTTGAATTACAGCAACTCTTAGCCCCTCAACCCGAAGAGCCTTCATCACCTCAAGCCCCGTAGTGGCTGTAATCACCTTAAATCCACAATGCTCTAAATAGCTAGAAAGCATCTTCCGTTCTTCGCCGTCGGTATCTACCAGAAGAACAACCTCTCCGTGACCTTTTACTTCATCAGCAACACTCGGTTCAGAACCGATGCTCTCCGTTGTCTCAGCTGCAGCTATTTCACAACTTGGAAGGGTCACCCAAAAAGTTGAACCCTTCCCCTCCTCTGAACTGAAATCCACCTTTCCTCGGTTAACCCGCGCTAGTTGCTGAGTTAACGGCATGCCCAAGCCCGTTCCTGTCTGGGCTAGTGAGTATTTATTATTGACGCGCTCGAAAGCGCCAAAGACCTTATCTCGCTCGCTCTCTGAAATCCCTACCCCTGTATCTCGGACAAAAAGCTTTACCCGATTCCCCGCAACTCGTTCAGCACCAAGCGAGATCACTCCTCCATCTGGGGTATATTTAATCGCATTAGTTAAAAAATTGATGAGAATTTGCCGTATATGTCGCTTGTCACAAACAACCCCCCAACTCTGCTCAATATCCTCAACGTGCAGCTTATGGTTTTTTGTCTGTGCCTGACTACGCACGACCATTGCGAGGTCATCCAGCAGGCCCTTTACCTGCAGCTCAACAGGGTTAGTGGTAACTTTACCCGACTCAACTTTTGCATAATCTAAAACATCGTTTACAAGATCCAGAAGATGTTCGCCGTTATCTTTTATCATCGTCAGCGTCTCTCGCATCTGATCGGAAACGGCGCCGCATAACCCATCAAGAGCAAGCTCCGACCCGTTCAGTATCACTCCCAACGGACCGCGAATTTCATGGCTCAGATTGGCTAAAAAGCCAGTCTTAACCTGGACCGATTCGTCACTGAGTCTTCGCATTCGAAGCAGTTCATCGGTAAAGCGCGCATCGATCAGCGCCAACGCACCGGATGCGGCAAGAAAATACAGCACTTGTGAGTCCACCCTCGTGGGCTTGTAATCCCTCGGAAACTCAATCCGCAAGGCGCCGAAAAATTTGCCGGCAAAGGACAGCGGCTGAGTTAATAGCCCCGCACGAGCATCATCGGAGAATTCAGACTCTTTTTGATTACTAGCTTCCAGCAGCTGCGACTGGGACAGTAGTGAACTCGGCTCACCAACGATAATCGCCTGGGTCCAGAGTCCCGACCCTTCATCGAATAGAGACAGTTCAGCGGACTTTGCGCCAAGTTCGTTGTAAGCGGTCTCGACAATCCGCTCAAGGCTCTTGCTTAGTGTGTCAGCTCCTACCTTCTTATCCCCGGACTTTACAGGTGAATGTAATGAATATGAGGCACGATAAAGCCGGAGACTCTCCTCAAGATAATTAACCAATCTTCTACGGAGGCCGAACCGTGGCAGCTCAAGTTCCATCTGCCGCGAGGCGTTTTCTAATGCACTATCGACAAATAATCCCTGCCCTAGAAGCAAAGTGACTATTACCCAACCAACAAATGCCAGTAGATAAAGGGTCGAGACTGAAAGATTGCCGTCGAAGGCCAAATTGTAGATTAACGGCCCGCCAGCTAGGCAGGCTGCCACAATTACAAGTAATTTCTGAATATGCCGCTCCACGCTAAAGTTACTAACACTGGATAGTTCATTCCGAAAGATAAGTTATCCTTCCCGCTTTTCTAGGAGCTTACGGCACTGACTGGCGATAACTTGGGGGATATTCTTAGATTTGGATAAGCGTCTCAGGTCCTTCTCCTGGATGTGTTTAACCCAACGTAGGCTAATATCGATTGGGACTTTGGGGTTTGAGACAATAGCTAGCTTAATTGCGTAGCTTTTCATCCAGGAGGGGTTATTCGCTAACCCGCGATGAACCGCTTCATCTAGATTCGAGTTTCGGGCCATCTCAAGAATTTCATTCTCGGTTATACGTGCATTTTTTAGAACAAACTGTGGAATCTGTTTGTTCGTATCCCTGATGAGCAGAGTTCGAGCGGTCTGATTACCAAAAAGTGCTAGTTTTATTTTGCCCGGTATCGGCATGTCTTTGATAATCGCATAAAGATTTTCAGTCTGCTCTTGAGTGAGCTCACCCGTTAGATCGTCGAGTAACTCGTTTGGGACTACAATCTCGTCTTGCCCTTCAATAACAGCCCGCACCTGAGCTTCGAGCGCCTTTGCGTCTATCGAGTCCAATATCCCGGCGCAGAGACGTTCTAAATCAGAATCCAAAAGCCAACTCCTTTTACCGATTGAGCTCCGCAATAATGCGCAGCCCTTCAAGTGTGAGGTCTGGGTCCACTTCCTGAATGAATCTAGATTCCTCCGATATAATTCGCGAGAGTCCGCCGGTAGCAACAACTTTTGTCTCCTGACCAAGCTCTTCCATTAGCCGTTCCAAGATGCCGTCGACCAATCCGACATAACCGTAGATTATTCCTGAGAGCATTGAGTCGTGGGTGTTTTTTCCAATCACCTTGCCTGGTTTCTTTAACTCAATCGTAAAGAGTAAAGCTGCCCGGTCGAATAAAGCCTGAGCTGAAATTAACAGACCGGGGGCGATGAGCCCACCATCATAGACACCGTTAGCGGAAATAACATCAAATGTGGTGGCCGTACCGAAATCGACTACGACTGCGGGTGTTCCCCATCGCTCTTTAGTCGCAACGGCATTCACGATTCTGTCCGCGCCGACCATACGAGGGTCATCGACTGAAATTACCATGCCGGTCTTAATTCCCGGTCCGACGACTTGAGCTTCAATTCCGAAATACTTAGTAGAGAGCTTGGTAAAAACCCGACTAAGTGCTGGCACGACACAGCTGATGATAATCTGCTCAATATCAGTCGCTGCCACCCCACGGCTCGAAATCAACGCCAGAACCTCAAGGGCGAACTCGTCAACAGTTCTGTTCTTATCGCTTTGAAGTCGAAAGGATGAGAGTAGCTCCTTCTCTTGATAGAGCCCTAAGACTACATGAGTGTTTCCAATATCAATCGCTAGCAGCATCGCTAAACAAGACCTCACCTGAGTAAATACTAACTCTCTCGCCGTTTGCGAGTTCGATTACCAAACCCCCGCGTTCATCAAGCCCCCGCACCCGGCCGCTAACTCGCCGCCCGTTATGTTCAGCGCTCACCTCTTTTCTTGCCATTGCCGAATGCCTGGACCACTCCTCACGAAAGGCTAGAAAGCCTCCCCGTTCATACTCCTCGAAGGCCTCCACTAGGTTCACCGTCAATCTGCAGAGAACTTGGTTATAATCCGCAACTGAATCTAGCACCTCGTCTAAGGAAATTCCATTAACCCCTTGAGGGAACTTTTGCTGACGGAGGTTTAGTCCGATTCCGACGCTCAAATAATCGACCCGTTTGCCCTGCTCTTGGTTACTGACAAGCTCTAGTAAAATTCCACAAATCTTTCCCTGTTCGCCCCCTGCTCGATTACTAATCAGGACGTCGTTAGGCCATTTAAGAAGCGCCTCGGCTCCAAACTCAGAGAGTGTTCTGCGAACGGCGCAACCTACCGCAAGTGAAACACCAATTAATTCTGCTGGCGCGATACTCGGCTTAAATAAGAATGTTCCGTAGATTCCGGACTCTCGTTTAGAAATCCATTCGCGCTGGTAACGCCCGCGCCCGCCGGTCTGGGAGTGAGAAATCACGATCGCCCGTAACGACCTTACCCTTTCCGCATCACCCGCAAGCTCTACCGCCCCGAAGTCTGCTGGGTTTCTCCCGCTGACAAGCTCCTTCGCTACGTCCATTGTGGAGCTAACCTCTTCAAAGGCAAATAACAGGGCGTCGGAAGGAATTAAACCCCGGATCTCGGCGAAAGAATCAATCAGACCGCTTAATACCAAACTGTTACTCGGCACGGGGCTGGAACTCATCAGCTACCTCTCCTCTCGAAACAGACGGATAAGGCTCGCCATGTCATCCGGTGGTTCCGAACTAAAAGCGAGTCTTTCTCCGCTTACCGGATGATTAAAAGAGAGAGAAGTGGCATGAAGTGCCTGCCGCTTAAACTCTTTAATAGCTTTTAACAATTTACCGGAGAATGCTCCAGGTTGCGCACCGTAAACTGGGTCCCCGATAATTGGAGCGCCGGCTGCCTGTAGGTGGACCCGTATCTGGTGCGTGCGTCCTGTATCTAAGGTAAGCCGCAGCAGAAACCCATGCGCAAAGCTCTCAATGACCGAAAATAGCGTTCTAGCAATACGCCCATCTTTGGTCCGGACCGCCATTTTAGTACGATGCACAGGATGTCTACCCACAGATAAACTGATACTGCCCTTGGTCGTGTCGCCCGGAGCGAAAAAACTCTTATGAGGCATGGAGCCGGTCAAAGCCAAATACTCCCGCGATATCGTCCGCGGCGGAGCAAACTGCTTAACTAACCCATGATAAGCAGCCTCACTCTTGGCCACCACCATTAACCCCGAAGTGTCCTTATCTAAACGGTGAACGATTCCCGGACGTAAAACATCTCCCACAGGCTGAATCCCCTCTCCGAGATGATGAAGCAGACCCTGCACTAGCGTCCCCTCCTTCGTTCCAGCTCCCGGGTGCACTACCAATCCGGCAGGCTTGTCGATTACCAGGAGCTCTGAGTCCTCGTAAACGACCGTAAACTTCACATTCTTGTCACCAACTAAATGGCTCGTTGAGGCCTCCGGAATATTGATGGTAACCGACTGCCCCTCTAACATTTTCATCGAGGGCTTTGTGACGAGTGAACCGTTTACCGATACCCGACCCTCTTCAATCCATTTCGCCACCCGAGAGCGTGAAAGGTTTTGAAACTCTTCTGACTGATTTTTTTTTAACTCTGAGGTTAGAACCGTATCAAGCCTCTCTCCCTCAAGACCGCTCTCCACATGAACAAGAAGCTGAGTTGGCGTCTTTGGGTTAGAGAACTCACTCACAAACACGCCCCCCTTAACTCAAAATCTCGCGCACGCGCCGGATGTCGTTTTTAATGGCGGCCTTCAATTCGTCAGCTGAAGAAAACTTTATTTCATCGCGGATTCGGCTAACGAACTCTAGCCTGACACGCGAGTTGTAGAGGTCGGTATTTGGAGAGTCTAGTAGGTGGGGCTCAACAATCCTCCGCTCGCCTCCAAAGGTTGGTCTAATGCCTACATTAGTAGCGGCGAGGTATCTTACCCCATTAGCATAGGCGTATGTGGCGTAGACTCCGTCCCTCGGCAAACATTTTCCCGGAAGGTAAAGGTTTGCTGTTGGAATACCCAAACGTCCTCCTCTCCCCGCACCGTGAGTTACTCTTCCAGTGACCGAATAACTCCTCCCTAGCAGGCGCTTACTCCCTTCTAAATCCCCGCTAGCCAACAGTTCTCGAACACGACTGGAGCTTACTCGCTCGTTTGCCACCGTAACCGGGCCCAGAACCTTAACTTCAAAACCGTTCTGCCTTCCGAGCGCAGCAAGGCTTTCTGGGTTACCTGAACGTTTTGCCCCAAAGGACCAGTCGTAACCGATAACTACCACCTTCGCCTTAAGCCCCTCCACGATAAACCTCATCACAAACTCTTCAGGAGAGTAACTGGCTAGAGTTGAATTAAATTGCAACGGCAGAAAATGCGTAAAGCCAAACTCAGCGGCGAGTTCCGCCTTTTCCCTCAGTGTAGTAATCGAAGAAAAGTTCGCCCCGCTCCCGGAATTGGTCTGAATAGCGTGCCTCGTCACCCCCGCAAAAAACTGACGCGGGTGCGGATAAAAAGTCATCAGCACACGATACTTTTCACCCCCGGGGCGAGAGTTGAGAGCGGATTGTAACTCAGAAAAAAGTGCCTGGTGCCCTAAATGCATCCCATCGAAATTGCCGATGGTAACTCCTACGACACCCTCGGAAAACGCCTGTTGAAGGCTTCGGCCCCCAATTGACGCAACCTGTAGGCTTCTAAGCGAACGGAGAATCTCCAAGGAGCCCTCTAAAGTTGCCGCTATTATCTATCGACGCTTACGCGGCGAACCGGACTTCTTCGGCGCCGAAAGCTCCTTTATCCGAGCTTTAGCCTGCACCACATATTGTGACCGTGGATGCTCATCGACCAATTTCTGGAAGGTTACCAGCGCATTCTCGAAAGAGCCCATCTGCACAAATGCCTCTCCCAGGTGAAATAACGCTGGCGGCACCATGTCCTCAGCCGGAAAGCGCTTAAAAACATCGCCGTAAGCGACAACTGCACGATCAAGCTGATTCTGTCGCTCGAAGGTAATGCCCAGCCAGAAAAGGGCGTTATCGGTAAATGCGGTCTCTGGATTTGCATCGATGAACGCTTGTAATGTCTGTCGCGCGCCATCAAACTCACCCGTCCGAACCTGCTGTAGCGCCTGGCGGTAACTATCAGCTGCTGGTCCCGTAGTCGGAGCAATCGCTTGCTCATCGGCGTTAAGTAAATCCTCTGGCACGCCTGGAGGTGGCGGAACTCGGGAGGAGACGGTGCGCAAACTGCGCTCTAGCTCGGCGGTTTTATTCTTGTTCTGAAATTGCAGCTCTTCAACTTTACCTGAAAGCTCTCGGAGTTCGGTCCGCAATTGCGCTATCCCTGTAGATTGCTCAGCTTGCACTGAGCGCAAATCGTCAAGCTCTTGTCTCAGGTTTGTCTGGTTCCCGCTACAGGCTACGGCAAAGAGCGGCAAAAGGACGGAACTAAATTTCAAATATCGATTCATAAAGTATCCTGTTTTAGGAGGACCTAATTCCCCCTCTCCCTATACCATAAATCAACACAAAAACTATCTGCGCGAGAAATGCACTCGCCGATTCTTGGCCCAGGCAGCATCGTCATGGCCAGAATCTAGCGGTATCTCAGAGCCGTAACTAATTTCAGTCATCCGTGATGGCGGAACCCCCAGGGACTGAAGAAACTCTATTACCTGACGGGCTCTTTTTTGTCCCAGCGCCACGTTATACTCATTCGTCCCGCGCTCATCGCAATGCCCTTCAACGTTTACCCGGACATTTGGATTATCGAGAAGCCACTGGGCATTTTCCCGCAACGCCGCCTGGCCTACTTCATCTAGAGAAGCGGCATCAAAATCAAAATTGACATCTTTTAACTCCCGACCGGCCTCGGCAATTGGAATATTCCCTTCACCCAACCCATCTTCGTCTCCGGAGCCGGACCCCTTTTTAAATGCGCTACATCCGCTTAGTAAAAGAGCTATTGTTATTATAAGGGCTAGCGCTCGCTGATTCATAAAATTCCTCGAATTGTTCATACTAAGACTGTAATAAAACACTAATCAATTCTGGGAGACCATGAGGGCATACCTTCCTCAACGTTGGAAACCGAAATGCGCTTGGGGCTACCTCCGCCTAAGAGCGGAAGAATTGAGATATTCCTCGACGTACCGCGTCCGGCATCTGAACTAAAGGCCAGAGATCTCCCATCGGGTGCCCAGCTTGGATCCTCATTATTGCCGGAGAACGTTAGCTGCACCGACTGCGAGCCATCCGGTGCGCTTAAAAACAGCTGGTTTCCTCCCGCCCGACAAACAAAGGCAATCTTGTCTCCCTTCGGCGACCAGGCAGGAGATGTGCAGTAATTGCTATTGGTGAAACTAATACGGTGTGCATTCCCTCCCGCAGAGTCCATTACATAAATCTGCGGACCGCCGGAGCGGTTTGAGCAAAATGCAATCTGGCCACCGTCTGGTGAAAGCGTAGGCGAGACTTCAATCCCTGATGAATTAGTCAGATTCTGGATCATCTTCCCTCTTAAGTCGAACTTCACAATATTTGTGTTCCCGTTTGAAGAAGCAGAAGAGATGATGCTCCTTGCGTCTGGAGTGAACTTCGACCCAAGCTCCATCCCTTCGCGGCTGGTTATCTGCTTGGGTGAGCCGCCCTCAGGAGAGATCATATAAATCTCCGGTTTGCGTGTCCTAAATGAGGTGTACATGATCTTGTCGCCCGCTGGTGACCAGCTTGGTGAGAGCACAATACCTCTATCTCGGGTTAGCTGGCGCGAGTTCGAACCATCCAGGTCCATGATGAAGAGCTCTTTGAACCGTCCGACCTTACCGATGTAAGCTATTCGCGTGCCGAACACCCCCTTTTCTCCGGTAAAGAACCGCATAATCTCATTCGAGAAGCGGTGCGCGATTCGCGCATAATCCCCGCCCTCAGATTCATAACGCTTTCCGATGACGGCCTTCTGCTGTTGGACATCGTAGAGGTAAAGCTCAACTAGAATCTGTCCATTCGCCGAGGTCTTAATGTTTCCCTTCACCAGCCCCTCCGCTCCAATGACGCTCCAATCAGGGAAACCAACCCTATCCGGTGCCTCGCACTTGCCAGGCGCCTCAAGAAACGAACTGGGGTCTAAAACTTTAAATAGTCCAGACACCTGGAGATTTTTTGAGATGATTTCAGGAATTTTTGAATTGTATGGCGCACCCCCTCCGCCATCACAGATCTGCGGCAGCGCAACAGGGAATCCGGCAGCCGGTCCACTTACATGGATATCTGTCTGAGCAAGAGCAACCCCTGCTGTAAAGAACGCAGTTAAGCCAATGACAAAACAAATTGATCTGATCTTCATAGAGCCCCAAAAAGATGTTTTTAGCGATATTGCTCAGTTATTGAAGGTATGAACTACCATTGAAAAACGGCCGCGACCAGTGTGTTTTAAGAGTAGGTTATCTCTCGGAATTAAAGGTAATTCTTACCTCTCGAAACTGGGAATAGAGGCTCTCTGGAGCGGCTGGCACCGGAGAGGCCTTATAAACGGCTCTAAGCGCTGAATCGTCAAAGCGCGAGTCATTGGAGCTAGAAACAATTCGGGCATCTTGAACTACCCCAGTAGGAAGCACTGTGATTAAAACCACAGCCTCAAGTGGATTGGCTCCAGGAAGCCATCGCCATCCCTGCTTGATATGACGTTCTAGCTCGTTTCTGTAAGCGAGAAACTCCAAGCTTTGTAGAGTTCCTCCACCCATTCCCTTACCACCGGTAGCTGCAGCACCAAATCCCTGTCCGCCAGCGTTATAGGACTCACCTTTATACCGGTTAGCGGCGGCCTGAATCGCCTCATTTAGTTTCTTTTCACGCTCCGCCTTAGCCTTCTTTTCTTCTTCCTTCTTTTTGGACTCGTCCGCCTTTTTCTTCTTTTCCTCCTCAGCCTTCTTTTTCTTTTCTTCCTCTGCTTTTTTTAGGTCCGCCTCTTTCTTCTTTTTTTCGTTTTCCTTTTTCTCTTGCAACTTCTTCTCTTCAATGGCCTTAGCTGGGTCTTCGACAGCGGTCGGGCTCTCGAGCTTCTTTTCTGGGGTGGGCGGCTCTGCTTTTTCCTCTTTTTCAGACTCAGACTGTTCAACCTGGTGAGGAATTACCTGCTTTTTCTTTAAGTCCTCTTCCTTGGGAACTTGGTTTAATCCCCCCAGCCTATCCCCTCCTTCAAGCGTTACGGTGAAGACCTCCTGTGGGCGTCGATCTCGTGCCGAGGCGCTCTCAACAAAGACAATCATCGCCACTGCTCCGAACAGGTGTCCGAGAAACGAAGCCAACACCCCAAGATAAAAGCTCCGCTGATCCCTTTGCGATGGGGTGAAAGATTGCTTATCTGCTGTGAACTGTTTTTCCATAACCGACTGACCGCTTAGACCAAAACCCTCTGCAAAAGTTCAGCAAGAGCGTAATTGCCCCTAACTCGGCTCAGTTATAAGACCCACTTTGTAAATTCCTGCCCGCCGAATTCGCCCCATAACCGCCATCACCTGTCCGTATGTTATTCGCTTGTCGGCACGGATAAAGACCCGCTTATCGGTCCGCTGGGTAAGTATCGCTGTGAGACGTGGGCCGATACTATCCAGCGCCACCTCGTTATTGGAACCGATAAAGACCTTACCGGTTTGGTCGATTGACACCACAAGCTGCTCGCCCTCACCTTCAATCGGAGAGATGGTCTCCTGCGGTAACTCAAGCTCCACTCCTTGCTGAAGAATTGGCGCGGTAACCATGAAAATAATTAGCAGCACCAACATCACGTCCACTAATGGGGTCACGTTAATGCTGGAAATCACCCCACCGCCCTGATCTAAATCATCAAATGCCATTCGAGGAGGTGTCCCTTATAAGAAGTGTCTGCGTGCGATATTAAGGAACTCTGCCGAGAACATATCCATGCTCCGAGAAAGCACCCGCACCTGCTGCATAAAATAGTTGTAAAAAATAGCCGCCGGAATCGCCGCAGCCAGCCCGATGGCCGTGGCAATTAGCGCCTCTGAGATACCAGGAGCTACGGCCTGAATCGATGAGCTCTTCACATGGCTTAGTCCAATAAAGGCATTCATAATTCCCCAGACCGTGCCAAAAAGCCCAATAAACGGCGCGGCCGAAGCAGTGGTCGCTAGAAAAGTCGTTCCCGTCTCGAGCCGATTAATCTCCTCCGCCTTGGCACGCTTTAAAGCTCGGTCGATATTCTCTATATCTCCGCCCTCGTCCGAGGCGCGGTTTTCGTGGGTGCGAATAATATTATTTAGCTCGCGGTGGCCAGCTGAGAACACAGACGCCACGGGGCTGACTTTTAAACGCTGGCTGACTTCATTTATTTGCGACAGGTTTCTGCTGGCCCAGAAAGTCTCAGAAAATGTCTCGGTCTCCTGCTTGGCGCGCCGCATCTGCAGGAGCTTCGAGATAACTATCCCCCAGGTAAAAACAGACATCAGAATTAACAACAGCAGCACCAGCTGCACGACGGGGCTCGCGTTCCACATTAAATCAAACGCTGAAAGGTGCTCGACCGGTGGCATTACCGCATCTGGCGGAGCAATATCTGGGAGCGACTCCTCAACTACTAGGGCTGGGAGAACAAGAAAGGGAGAGGAAAACATAATTTCTCGGCTTATAGAGTTAACGCAAATGGTTGATAAATACGGTCAAATCAACAGAACTGTTTCAAGTAACTTATTTCGGGAATTAGGCACAGTTACTTTTTATAGGTTCCCTTTAGGGGCGATTAATAAGGGTGAATTTTTTACCGTTTATTTTCAACCGCCCTAAAGCTGTGATAAGGCTATGCGCAATTCGACCACCTAACAAGGGGGGAATTTCTCATACATTTTAGACTCTTAAGGGGTTAGACTTACATGGCAATTAAATACGCAATCAACGGTTTCGGGCGCATCGGTAGAAACGTTCTTAGAGCATCGCTCACCTCTCCTGAGGTTGAGCTTGTTGCCGTAAACGATCTAACCAGCCCTCAAACTTTGGCGCACCTACTTACCTACGACTCGGTCCACGGGAAGTTCCCCGGGACGGTCGAAGCTGGAGATGACTTTCTTAAGGTAAACGGCAAGACAATTAAGGTCACCTCCGAGAAGGATCCTTCAAAGCTACCCTGGGGTGCACTTAAGGCTGATATCGCTCTGGAGTGCACAGGAATCTTTACTGCAAAGGATAAGGCCAGCGCACATCTCGCAGCTGGCGCCCGAAAGGTAATTATATCCGCTCCAGCAAACGATGCTGACATAACAGTCGTTTATGGGGTGAACCATAAGAGCTATAAAAAGGACGAGCACCATGTCATCTCAAACGGCAGCTGCACGACCAACTGTTTGGCGCCGGTGGCCAAAGTTCTTTTAGAGAATTTCGGTATCGTCCGTGGGTTAATGACCACCATTCACTCCTACACAAACGACCAGAACATCCTCGACCTTCCACACAAAGACCTACGCCGCGCCCGAGCAGCGGCGCTGTCGATGATTCCAACTTCAACTGGGGCGGCAAAGGCGCTGTCTTTAGTGATCCCGGAGCTAAAGGGAAAGCTTGACGGCATGGCAATTCGCGTTCCTACCCCGAATGTCTCGTTGGTAGACTTGGTGGCTGAACTTGAGCGAGATGTGACGGTAAAAGACGTAAACCAAGCCCTAATCTCCGCCTCGGCTGGCGCGTTGAAAGGTGTGTTGGGAGTGAGTGATTTGCCGCTCGTAAGCTGCGACTTTAACGGCTCGCCCCTATCATCGACCGTGGACTTGCAATCGACGATGCTAATTGGCACGCGAATGGTAAAGATCCTTTCTTGGTACGATAACGAGATGGGATTTTCATACCGCATGGTCGATGTGATGAAGTTTATCTAAGGCCGCAGAAAAAGCTGATGAAACCGATCTTTCTTGGCAATTGGAAGATGAACATGCTCCGTGAGAGTGCTCTGGAGTATGTCTCTGAGTTTCGGGGTTTAATTTCGGGTTTTGATAATAAGGGAGTTGAGTTAGGCCTTGCCGTTCCTTACCCACTAATCGAAGTAGTCGCTAAAGCGTTTACGGGCACAGATGTAATGGTGGGAGCACAAAACTGCCACTGGCTCGATAGCGGTGCACATACGGGCGAAGTTTCCGCGCCAATGCTTAAGAGTTTAGGGGCGAAGTTTACTCTTCTTGGACACTCCGAAAGGCGGCAGTTTTACGGGGAGACCGATGAAGCGGTCAGCAAACGTGCCGCGCAGGCCATCGCACACGGGTTAATGGCCGTAGTCTGTGTCGGTGAAAGTCGCGCGGAGTTTGAGTCAGGTATTGGTGAGCAGGTGGTAACAGCTCAGCTAAGGGGAAGTCTAGCAGGAATCAGACCTGAGATGGTTGATTCACTGGTTGTAGCTTACGAACCGGTCTGGGCAATTGGGACCGGGCTTGCGGCAACGCCTGAGATCGCCGAAAACATGCACTCCATTATCACCAAAGAACTCAGCACTATATTTGGAGATAACCGCGGAAGCTCTGTTAGAATTATCTATGGCGGCTCAGCTAACCCAGAAAACATCGAGCCCTTGCTCTCACGGAAATTTATCTCCGGAGCCCTGCCGGGGGCAGCGAGCCTAAAACCGGAGAGTTTTTTTGGAATAGTATCCCGAGGTTCTGAGGCTTTTAAGCAGAAACCTTGACGGGAAATAATCAATAGCTTAGTTCACTAGAACGAAACCGGGGGAAGTAATCCCCAAACTGGAGAAATCTGTGCTTACCTCACTAGTTACAGTCATACACATCGCATCGTGCGTTTTAATTGTCCTGTTAGTCCTTCTTCAACACGGAAAGGGTGCGGATGTTGGAGCAACTTTTGGTGGTGGTAGTAATACAGTTTTCGGCGCTAGCGGTGCTGATAACCTCTTAACCCGCACCACCACAATTATCGCGGCAGTTTTTATGCTTACCTCAGTTTTCTTATCCGTTGGGGCGAATAAAGCGTTTCGCACTAATGACGGCGCGCTGTTTCAGTCCGCACCGGCCGGAGGCACGGCGCCAGTTACACCGGTAACAAATTCAGAGCTACCAGCGCCTGCAACACCGACTCCAGGTGCTTCTCCGACTGACTCTTCGGCGTCGGCTCCGGTTACAAGTGCGGCTCCGGTTACATCTCCGGCGGAAGCGCCAGCCGCGCCGTAGCTTAACGGATTAAGGGTGGTAAATTTAAACCAAACGTTGTAACTGCGAAAATTTACTGCTAATTACTCCAAGCTCACTCAAAGCTCAGTTGCCCTGATGCTGGAATTGGTAGACAGGCATGGTTGAGGTCCATGTGCTTAATCGCGTGGGAGTTCGAGTCTCCCTCAGGGCATTTTCCTCGTGGCATTTCCTTAAAGGCCTTTCCCTAAACTCACAGAAATTTCGAATTTTAACTAAAGAGTCCGATTGAACGGGCGAGATTTTTCTGCCGGGTTGTCGGTTTTGAAGGGGGAAGAGATTTGTGATGTTGGGGAGAATTGATGCCGAGACGACCATTCGAACCGAAATAAAACAGTAATAAAAAGTTTGGCATGAGAAGCGGGCGCCGCGGGGAGAAGGTTGTGATCCCTTCTACACCCGCGGCGCCGCACTTCAGGCCCGACCTAGAACGGCTTCGTGATGGAGTCGGAGATCAGCTCCGGAGGACCGCTGACCAGCGTCCACCTTCCATCGCAGAAGACCTCGGCCTTCGCCTGAACCCACAGGAAGCCGTGGTTAGGCTTGTAGCACCGGCAGAAGCCG
>CAYMWO010000016.1:0-26876 GCA_964393905.1 uncultured Bdellovibrionales bacterium
AAATAAATCAGAGAGTGCAGCTGGTTGTTAAAGAGGTAGACACCTGGATACGGACGGAAACGGACAACTAATCGAATGGCCTAGGTGGCTAGCTCTAGCGCATGAGCATTCCGCCATTTCCAAGCCCCGTGGTGGCCTGCAGAAATTGCAGAGTACGGGCAAAGAGGGAGTGCCAAGAATTGTAACCCCTTACAAAGATTGCGGACAAAACTGAGCGCTAGAATCGGGCCAAGAGAAACTTATCTAAAGTTTATAACCCCTTAATCCGATGTCATACGCTGGTGTCGATATTTGTCACCAGCTCCCGGTAACTGACGGGTTTTGGTAACGACGAACCGAATCTCGCTGAATCACACTGCTGCGGCGAGATCAAATTTGGCCACTAGTCAAAACGCGGAGCTTACGCGCGGAAGAGTTAACGGATGTCCTCAAGAGTCGGCGATTTACTACAGCGCGCAGGAGTCATCAATAGCGAACAGCTCGCGAAGGCGCTCGAGTTGCAGGCGCAGTCCGGCGGACTAGTTGGCTCAGCCTTAGTCAAACTCGGATTCCTAGACGAGAACAAACTAGTCAATACGCTCTCCGAGCAGTACGGGCTCCCAATTGTAAATCTCGAGGAGCACCAGATTGAGCCTGAAGTGGCTAATCTTGTCCCTCATGCTCTCGCACAAAAACACCACCTCATCCCACTTAACGTTAACGGCTCGACCCTGACCATCGCCATGGTCGACCCCTCAAACATTCTCGCGCTAAACGATATCAAGTTTATCACCGGCTACGATGTGCAGGTGGTTTTAAGCGGTGAAAGCGACCTTAAAGTTCACCTAGAAAAGCTCTACGAGGCCAATGTCTCCTACGACGGCATCCTTGATGACATGGATGACCAGGGCAATGTCGAGGTCGTTTCCTCCGGCGAGGAGTTCGATATCCAGGCCTTGGAACGAGCAACTGAAGATGCTCCAGTTGTAAAGCTCGTAAACGCTATCCTTACCGATGCGATTAAGAAAGGGGCCTCTGATATCCATATCGAACCCTACGAGAAAACCTTCCGCGCACGGTTTCGCATCGACGGCGTTTTGTATGAGATAATGAAGCCGCCATATAAGCTGAAAAACGCCATCACCTCCCGGCTAAAAATCATGGCCGAGCTAGATATCGCCGAGCGCCGCCTGCCGCAGGATGGTCGCATTAAACTCAAGCTCGGTAACCGACGCGAGATGGACTTCCGCGTGAGCGTTCTCCCAGGTCTCTTCGGCGAGAAAGTCGTGCTACGACTCCTCGATAAATCAAATCTTCAGACCGACATGACCAAGCTTGGATTCGATGAAGCCCAGATGAAGGTCTTCTCGGAAGCCATCGACAAACCTTACGGCCTGGTCTTGGTCACAGGACCAACTGGCTCTGGTAAGACCACAACCCTTTATTCCGCACTCTCGGAATTGAATAAGACCACCGTAAACATCTCCACCGCCGAAGACCCGGTCGAGTTCAACCTGCCCGGCATCAACCAGGTGCAGATGCACGAGGATATCGGACTAAACTTTGCTGCCGCCTTGAGGAGCTTTCTCCGCCAAGACCCCGACGTCATCATGGTCGGTGAGATTCGTGACTACGAGACTGCGGAAATCGCAATTAAAGCCTCGCTTACCGGACACTTAGTGCTCTCCACCCTACATACAAACGATGCTCCAGCAACAATAAATAGACTTTTGAACATGGGAGTGGAGCCATTCCTCGTCGCCTCGTCGATAAACATAGTAGTGGCTCAGCGCCTAGCGCGCCGCATCTGTGAGCATTGCAAAACGCCATTACAGGTGAGCCCCGAGGTGCTGATTAATGTTGGGCTTTCCCCCGCAGAGGCTAAACACACCGAGGTCTACTACGGCACCGGCTGCCAGAAATGTAGCGGCACCGGATACAAAGGCCGAATCGCGCTCTATGAGTGCATGCCGATGACGGAAGGATTGAAAGAGTTTGTTCTAAATGGCGCCTCGGCAGCAGAAATTAAACGCGAGGCGATACGCGAAGGGATGTGCACACTTCGCATGTCGGGACTTAAATTTCTGAAGCAGGGTGTGACCACCATTGAAGAGGTCCTCCGTGTAACAGTTGCTGATACATAGCAGGAGAAACATTTATGGCAGTTTATGTCTGGGAAGGTAAGTCGGCGACAGGCGCCAAAGTAAAGGGCGAGATGGAAGCCCTAAACGCCCAGGCCGTCTTTAATGCGCTCCGCTCACAGCGCATTCAGCCGAACACCAAAAGGATTCGCACAAAGGGATCCGGCATGGACCGCGAGCTGAAGATCCCTGGCCTTGGACCAAAAGTAAAAACCAAGGACCTTGTGATCTTCACCAGACAATTCGCAACAATGATTGATGCAGGTTTACCTATCGTTCAAGGGCTAGATGTTCTCGGCCGCCAGCATGATAATCCTGCCATGCGAAAGACTCTCACCGCCATTAAAGAGCGGGTCCAAAACGGCGGCACTCTAGCCGAAGGTCTCTCCAAACATCCAAAAACCTTCGACGACCTGTTTGTGAATATGGTCGCTGCGGGCGAAGCCGGTGGTATTCTCGACATCATTCTTGACCGTCTGGCAAACCACCTAGAAAAATCCGCCAAACTGCGGCGGCAGGTTAAGACGGCGATGATCTACCCCGGCGTGGTGGTCTCAGCCGCAATAATAGTCACCTCAATTCTTCTGATTTTCGTAATTCCGACATTTGCTGGGCTCTTTACCGGCTTCGGCTCGGCGCTTCCCACCCCAACACGTTGGGTTATCGCCATGTCAGACTTCATGTTGGCCTACGGGCACGTGCTGTTCTTAAGCTGCTTCGGCATGTTCTGGATGATGAAGCGTTTCATGAAGACTGATCGCGGCAAGGCCGTCGTCCATCCCTTACTATTAAAGCTCCCTATCTTCGGAGACATTATTAGGAAGGTCGCCGTAGCACGTTTCTCGCGAACGATGGGAACGATGCTCAGCTCAGGCGTGCCAATTCTCGACGCCTTACTTATCTGTAGCAAGACCGCGGGCAATAAGGTGGTAGAAAATGAGGTCTCTAAGGTCCGGGTAAGTATAAGCGAGGGTAAATCAATCGCCGATCCGCTACAGGACTCCTCCATTTTCCCGCCGATGGTCGTGCAGATGATTGCCGTCGGAGAACAGACCGGTGCGCTAGATGCCATGTTGGGTAAAGTCGCAGACTTCTACGAAGACGAGGTCGAAAACGCCGTTAACGGCCTTAAGCAGCTGATTGAGCCGCTAATGATTATCATCCTTGGAACCCTGGTGGGCGGACTAGTTGTGGCGATGTACTTACCAATATTTAAGTTGGGAACGGTCATCTAACTACCCTAAATTAGGAATAACAAGAACCAGCGGCATGAAACCTCAAAACTCCACAATTAGAGAGAAAAAAGCCGAGAAGAACTCGGTTCTTTCCGGAGTTCTCTCATTTTTCCGCTCGCGACCCGAGATAGCGCATCCAGACAAATTGCGACGGCTCCTCGTCGAGCTCGTCGTGGTGCGCGTAATGGTTGTGAGTCTCCTTCTTGGAGCAAGTGCCTGGGATCTTATTAAGTCAGTCAGTCCCGCTGGCGACAAGCAAATGATCTTCTGGCCGATAGCCGCGACATATGCCATCTCCGTGGTTAACGTAATACTTCTTCGAAAGACAAAGTATCTCTATGCTTGGGGTTACGGGCAGCTTGTCTGCGATGTCCTGCTCTCGTCATTGGTAATCTACGTTACGGGGTCAAATGCGAGCATTTTCCTCTATGTGCTGGTAATTCTCGAGGCCGCGGTTGTCTTCAGCCGACACGGTGCGCTAATTATCGCTGGGTGCTCTGGCCTAGCCTACGCGCTGCTCAACCTTCTTCCGGCGGCAGGCGGACAACACCTAAGCGCCAAGCCTTCGGAGATTCTTCTAGTCTATTTATTCCTGGTTCTAATCGGGCTAATCGGTGGATACTTTGCCAAGCAGTTGGAGATGCTCACCTCAGCCGTCAATAGGCATACTCAGGATCTCAATAATCTAACCGAGCAACAGCGACAGCTCTTTGACGATATCTCAGAGGGAATCGTTACCACCGACCTTGAAGCTGCAATCACGAGCATCAATCAGGCCGCCTGCGCCATCATCGGATTATCAAAGGTTGAGGCCGAGCAGTACATCGGAAGGTCTTTGCCCTCTGTTCTCAAACACTACGGTGCCGCAGATCGGGCTGACTTAATGCGGCATCTCGACGAGGGAACGTCAGACTCTGAAATAATCCTAACAAATCAGCAGAATGGCGCCGAACTGCAGCTCGACTACTCAGTTCGGCCCTTAACTGACACCGAGGGAAACGTCACCGGTAAGCTCTTTATCTTTAATGACGTGAGCCATGTCCGTAGCATCGAAGAGCGGCTCTCGCTCCATGAGCGGATGACAAAGCTCTTGTCTGACACAGCACCAAACTCAGGACTAACTTCGGAAAATGGCTCCGCGGTGCACATGATTGGCGAGAGTCCTGTCATGCGCCAGGTCTTTAACCTTGTCGAGCGGGTCGCAGTCAGTGACGCCTCCGTGCTAATTAGCGGAGAGAGCGGAACAGGAAAAGAGCTTATCGCCAAAGGAATTCATGCCCGCGGACCAAGGGCGAACAAGCCATTTGTCGCAATTAACTGCGGCGCGATTCCCGAAAACCTTATCGAAAGCGAGCTCTTTGGCCACAAGAAAGGTTCGTTTACTGGAGCCGTAACCGACAATATCGGACTATTTAGGCAGGCTAGCGGCGGCACGATATTTCTCGATGAAATCGGAGAACTGCCACTCCAGATGCAAACCAAACTATTGCGCGTGCTGCAGGAAAAATATGTCCGCGCCGTTGGAGATATCCGCGATGTAGAAATCGATGTGCGAGTTCTAGCCGCTTCCAATCGAGATTTGAGAAAAGAAGTGCAGGCCGGGAGATTCCGCGAGGATCTCTACTATCGACTGAACGTGGTAAACATAATTGTCCCTCCGCTCCGGGACAGGAAGGAAGATATTCCATTACTGGTGAGGCATTTTATCGGCAGACTTACCAGTCAGGACCAGGTGCTGCCGCAAATTTCACCGGAGGCCTTCCAAGCGCTAATGTCCTATCCGTTCCCCGGAAACATTCGCGAACTGGAAAACATGATTGAGCGCGCATTGGTCCTAGGGGGTTCAGCAATCCTGGTCGAACATCTACCACCAGAGGTCACAATCCCAAGACAGAGCGCTCATCCCCCTTCCTCAGGTCAATTTACAAGCGGCCCATATGCAAACGGAAAAGAAGAGACCCAAATTCATCTCCTCCCCATTGATCTTGAAGGTGAGCTAGCGCGCATCGAACAAGATTACCTAACCCGGGCGCTGGCCAAAACCGGCGGCATGAAAAAACAGGCCGCCGAGCTCCTTGGACTAAACTTCCGCTCGTTTCGCTACCGCCTAAAAAAATACGGCATGGGCGACTCAGGAGCCGATGGCTCAGAACTGGACGAATTCTAAAATTTAACCACCGTGCAGGCCTTAGTGCGACCGATGGCGATGGGCTTGATGCGTTTGAATTCGTTGGCGACGTAATCTAGTGCCAACATTTCATCGGCAAATCACAACAAAAGAAGATCTATTTGGCCTACGCTCCTCGGCGCTAGATTGTGGGGCTCTCGTCAGGGACGTATTAGAAAGGGATGGAATTAATGCGGCTGAAATTGGAAAGCTGTTACTGGACTACGGTCTAGCGGGGAAGGAAGGTTCATCAGATCCCACAGACCCCGAAGAGGTCGCCGTCAGAAACGCCGAACTAAGAAAGAAGATCTTAGATGCCCTAGAAAGAAACTACCGCTAGCCGGAGACATCCCCTGAAAACCCGAACGAGTAGGCCCCGCCCTATAATGTAAGTTGCCTACTCTTAAAGGCACTTCTCCCGGTCCTATCACCAACCAGCTCACTCACAGAACCCAGCTAACCGCTTAAAACTAAGATTAACTGACACTTTTTGTCACTCCCTCACCAAATCGCAGCCCTAGGCCAATTTTTGGCTCAGAGAACCCCCTAAACCTGTTCGAATCGGACTCTGCATACAAGAAAAATAGCCTGATAAACGGCTATTTTCATTAGCGAAGCTACATAGTTCAAAAAACGGTCGATTATAAAGGCAGGCGGGGAGATTGGCACCGGGATTGCTTTGAAAAAGTGGTCGATGGTTGGCCTGGTTCTGCCGATACACTAAGCGGTGGGCTTTAAACCTGGTGACAAACCAAGAAGAGCCACTTTGGTCAAAAGCCAAAGGATTTTTTGTACACTAACTAACCTACTGTAGGAGTAACTGAGAGATGAGAAACGAAAAAGGTTTTACACTTATTGAGCTACTTGTCGTTGTAGCGATTATCGGTATTCTAGCCGCCATCGCTATTCCGCAATTCGCTCTATATCGCGTTCGCGCATTTAACATTGTAGCGAAATCCGACTTACGAAACGCAATTACTGCAGAAGAAGCATTCTATGTAGATAACGAAGCTTATCTAGGTTGCGCTTCCGTAGATGATTGCGATGACGACGCAGCTGGGTTACCAGGCTTCCAGGGTTCAAAGGACCAGGAAGACGGTACATACCAGGTTGATACATTTGCGTTCGAGACTGCGGCTGACGCAGAAGGAAACGCAGACCAGACATTTACCGCTGAAAGTAAGCACAAAGCTGGTGACATTACCTGGTCGTATGATAGTGCCTCTGGCAAAATCATCGAGGGCTAATAGAGTAATCTAGGAGCCCGACGAGGGGGTAGTCAGAGCACTACCCCCTCTGTTTGACGAGTCGGGGGCCTGTGAGCCCCCTTTTTTTTGGCCGCGACTTTCTAATTCAACTAGCTTTCGACAAGTCAGAGAGATCAAACTATGACGAAGCATATATCCACCAGAAACGACAATCGCGGCTTCACACTCATTGAGCTGCTAGTCGTTATCTGCATTATTGGGGTCCTAGCCTCAATCGCAATCCCAAGTTTCATGAGATTTACAAAACGGGGTTTTAATGCCACAGCCCAATCGGATTTAAGAAATGGAGTCTCCGCCGAAGAGGCCGCCTATGTTGAAACCGAATCATACGTAACCTGCGCCGGAGTCGAAGACTGCGAGGATGTGCTCCCCGGCTTTGTCGGCACCCGAGACTCAGAAGGAGACGTCGCCCTTTCAACACTCCAGTTTAATGGTGATGTGGAGAACTTTACCGCCGAAGCGCGGCACTCTCGAGGGGATTTAACTTATAATTACGATAGTGAAACCGGACACATAGCTGGGGAATAGGGGCTGATTTCTCTAAAACCTAATCCCTCACTGCCTCATCTAATTAGGTGAGATGAAAAAGCGGATAGAAAATTACATAGGCCGGCTCTTTACGAGCTCAAAGGTTAGCGCAGAGCCCCCACGAGCCATACGGGGCTCTTTGTCGTTTAGCCTGGCATTACTCATTGCCAGCTCCACAGCCGCACTCTGGTCTAGAGAATGGCTGAGACAACAAGACTCCCTAAACCGGGAACCAGACCGGCCGCCGCTCTACCTCCCCGATGCTGAACACGTAAAGCTCCTAACCCTGGGCTTCAATAATTTCTTTAGCGACATCCTCTGGTTCAATACCATCAATTATTTCGGTAAGCAGTTTGAAGGCACTAAGGATTATCGCTGGCTCGGCCACATGTGCG
The DNA here is from genome assembly GCA_964393905.1 of uncultured Bdellovibrionales bacterium. Classification (GTDB taxonomy): domain Bacteria; phylum Bdellovibrionota_C; class UBA2361; order SZUA-149; family CAYMWO01; genus CAYMWO01. The sequence continues at coordinate 7,714 of CAYMWO010000016.1, forward strand.
ATCTAGTTACCCAACTCGATGGCAACGCCACACATGCCTTCGAGTTCTGCGGCACACTAGTCTCCTGGGAAGCTAAGCGTTTTGATGATACTGAAAGACTCCTCACCCGAGCAGTTGAACTACATCCTGACACTTGGCGCTTCTTCTACCTGCGCGGATTTAATCGCTGGTACTTTTTAAATCGGCAGGATTTGGCAAGCGAGGATTTTGTCCATGCCTCAAAACTGCCAGAGGCCCCAGCCTTTCTAGGTTCCCTTGCCTCACGCCTTTTAGCAGGCCAGAACAATATCAACATGGCAATTCAGCTGCTGCAAGACCTGGTAAAGAACTCAACCGACAAAAAAGCCAAAGCAGCGCTAGAGGAGAAGCTACAGCGCGCAGTTCTCCGTCGAGATCTTGATAACTTAAACAAAGCGGTTTCCCTCTATAAGGAACGCCTCGGCACACCGCCCCAGTCTCTAGACGACATCGTCCGAGAAAAGTTTCTCCGATACATTCCACGCGAGCCCTTTGGCTGCACTTACACACTCGACACAACCAGTGGCGAGGTGAAGTCCAGCTCCGGCAAGAAGCCGTTGGATTTCGCTGGCAAGAATAAAGACAACGGATTTTTTGCTGCAGAAAATAAACCTTCAAATTCAGTAACCCCAATTGATACCGGCAACAATGGCAACACCAATTCTACAAATTGAGGACTTAACCAAGTCCTTCCGCTCGCACTGGACCTTCCGGTCCATTCCGGCGGTGAGAAACGTCTCGTTTGAGGTTTATCAAGGCGAGTCGTTTGGTTACTTGGGACATAACGGCGCTGGAAAAACCACGACAATGAAATGCATCGTCGGCTTAATTCACAAGACCCAAGGGAGAATTCTTCTAAACGGTGAGGAACTAAAGACCGGGGCCCAACACTCCATTCTTGGTTACCTGCCGGAGCTACCCTACTTCTACGAACACCTAACGGTCGGCGAAACACTAGACTTCTTCGCACAACTCCACGGCATCAAACAAGGCCGCAGCAAACTAATCGACGACACCCTAGAGCGTGTAAGCCTTATCGACCGAAAGAATTCTCCCGTGCGCGCACTTTCAAAGGGCTTACAGCAACGGCTCGGTTTTGCTCAGGCGATAATTAATCAGCCTAAATTGCTGCTTCTAGATGAGCCTTTTTCTGGGCTAGACCCTCTAGGCCGGGCCGAGTTTCGGCAGCTGATAATTGACCTTAAGCGCCAGGGCACGACAATTTTTCTCTCCTCACACATCCTCTCCGATGTGGAGGATATCTGCGACCGCGTAGCGATTATGGTTCGCGGTGAGCTTAAGACCGTTTTCGATCTCAATGAACGTGCCCGTCTCTATGGCGAATCGTATGAGATGACAATTGAGATTACCCCCGACTCTGTCGGAGTCCTCCACAAACTCTCAGCCATGGCCGACTCTCACACCACACAGGATCTCATCAACTACCAGTTAGCGATTCTGCGGTTTAAAACCTACGCCGACGCCCAGTCCGCTATGACTTTGGCATTAAGCGCCGGAGTGCAGGTAGACAGATTTGAAAGCTGTGGCCTAAGTCTGGAGGAGATTTTTATCAATATCACCTCCAATGAGCTGCCAAAGCATAAAACCAAAACTAAAGACTCAGCCGAAACCCAACAGCAGGCGGGAGAAGTAAGATGAAAGTTCAAGCTATCGCCCTAAACACATTTCGTGAAGCCTATCGGAATAAAATTCTCTACTCCGTAATCCTCTTTGCCATCGTGCTAGTTGGCGTTGCCGCCCTTTTTGGCGCTGTCTCCGTCGGCAGTCAGGTGAAAGTCATCAAGGATTTTGGCCTGTTTTCACTCTCGTTCTGCGGTGCGCTGATTACGATTATTACCGGAGTAAGCCTCTTAAACAAAGAGATTAAGCAAAAAACCGTCTACAACATTCTCTCAAAGCCGGTAGAACGCTGGCAGTTTATCTTAGGCAAACATTTGGGGCTCACAGCTACAGTCTGTGTGCTAGTGGCGCTAATGGGGATTGGTCTCATCTTATTTGCTGGTATTTTTGAAGGTCAGCTCGACCTAAAACTGTTTCAGGGCATTCTATTTGCAATAATGGAGATTACAATTGTCTCCTCCGTAGTAATGTTTTTCTCTTCCGTTGTGGTGACAACCACTCTGACCGGACTCTTTACCCTAGCAACATATGTTGCCGGGCGGTCGATTACCTACTTAAAATTCTTCCTAGTTCAGGATAAGGATTATAACCCCTCACTCGCAGCGGTCATAAAGGTGTTTGATATAATCCTGCCCGACTTGAGCCTTTTTAATATCAGTGACTCGATAGTCTACGGTAACTCTGTAAGCTTCAGCCACTTTTTAGGGGCGCTGCTTTATTGCTTGGCTTATTCAGCCGTCTGTTTGGTGTTAGCGACGCTTATCTTTCAGCGCCGAGAACTGGTCTAAGAGAAACGGGGCGAGTGCTATTCCTCGCCGTTTCCTTTAAGCTCTTCCGCCCGAATCTTTAGCAGCTTACTGTTAAGGTTAATTTTTGAGCCATCCATAAAGGTAACTTCAATCACATAACCGTTATCTTTAACCTCAGCCGATTGAGCACGATAACCGCGGCGCACCGCTCGCAACCGCCGCTTCTGCTCGTCGTCTAAGTCAAAACGGTCTTCAACCCGCTGCCCGCCTGGGATAATTTCACTCACAGGTTAGTTTCCCAAAAGTTCTTTGATTAGTTCACTGGCGCGCTTGCCCTCAAACTTGCCTTTATAATCCTTGTTCAGCGCTCCCATGATTTTCCCAATATTGTCAGAGCCCGAGGCGATAAGCGCGGAGATAATCTCCCGTAACTTATCCTCCCCCATCTGCTCTCCTAAATAGCTCTGCAACAATGCTATCTCAGAATTATTCTGCTCGACTATCTCCGCCCGCCCGGCCTTCTCGGCAAACTCCAGAGCATCCCGCCGCTTTTTTATCTCTTTCTGCACGGTGGAGATACAAAGCTCAGGGGTTAGCGGCTCGCGGGTATTAATTTCGATATTCTTTAGTTCGGACATCAGCATACGGAGGACTGTCAGCCGCGGCTGATCTTTAGCGCGCATGGCGTTCTTAATATCTTCTTGAAGTTTTTCCTTCACAGTTCATCAACTCCGGTTATAAGCACAGATTAATTGGAGCGGGAGACGGGATTCGAACCCGCGACGTCCAGCTTGGGAAGCTGGCATTCTACCACTGAATTACCCCCGCAGATTGGCACACACCACAGTCTAGGTTAAAAGACTCTGGTTAACCAAAAAGGCTCGCACAATTTATGGTATTCATCGGGAATAAGTCAAACCACCGCTGTTCTCCACTACCAGCTCACTGGTTAGCTTGGGCAGCTCGCCAAATAGGACGGGTCGCGGCCTTTTGTTGTTCGACACTTTTTTTCTCGGGTATCATTTTAACAGCTCAGGCCGAGCCTAATGTTGAAAGCACGAACCTCGTGCTCGAGCGCAAAGCCCAGGAAATTTCAGAAACAATAATGAGTCCCTTCTGCCCCGGCTTAACTCTCTCCTCCTGCACAAGTGGACAGGCCCAAGAGCTACGCGCAGAGATTCGCACCCGGGTTTTATCCGGCGAAAATCCTGAGAGTCTAAAAAACGAGCTCGTCACAAAATACGGCGACACTATCACCGGTCTACCAAAACCTGGTTCCATCGGCCAAACGGCTCCGATGCTTTTTGTGCTCATAGGCGTCGCAGTTCTCATTTTCGGCGTGCGCACCTTAACGCGAAGGAGTTCACCACAGCCCGAGAAGCAGGCGTCGACAACAGGTGAGAGCTTAAAGGCTGTGGAAGAAGAGCTGCGGAAGCGATTAAAGAGCTAACCCACAGCATTATCTTCAATCCGCCCACTAAGTTAACACCTTAAAAAATCGGCCCCCAATACTTTGCTAATCAGCCCTCCAGGGTCATAACAATAATGGCCGTAAAAAGCCGTCAGTTGGTCTTTAAAATCGACGCGATGCGAGACTTGAGACCGGGTTCTGCAACCCCTTCTCTCGTCTCGCTCTATTTCCCTTTATTACCGATAACCCGCCCTCAACCCTCCGCGTCCAACACAAACCTCATCACCAATCCCCTTTCCCAAATTTCCCAAAATAATTCCGCATGCAGAAAAACATAACCTCAAAAAATAATGAATTCCCGCCGAACAACAGGCGAAACAGTCGGTCGTTTTGGTCGATAAGTAGTTTGTAAGTTGGAGATTGGACTTCTAAATAGCCCAATAGCACCGACCCTTAGCTCAAAATACGAGGGTATGATAAGAGGACATTATGCAAACCGAGCAATTGACTTGGGAAGAAATTAAGCGGCAATACGACAAAGAGTGGGTTCAGCTTATTGATTATGTCTGGCCTGAAGGCGAGCCTTTTCCAGTGGCTGGCCTAGTGCGGGTTCACGCTCCGGACCGCAAAGATTTTTTTCGAAAGGTCCGCGAACTCCAGCCAAAGGTCGCGGATAGCGCGTTCTTGTATGTCGGAGTTCCTGAACAAGAACAGTCAACGATTCATAGTAACTTCCACAAGGTAGTGTCGTGAAAGTAGTGCACTTCGATCCCACGCAGGATATTCCGATAATTGACGCCATCCTGAAAAGCCCCTCCGAAACGGCTAGGGCACGCCTGGTCTTTGATACCGGGTCGGGGCTTACTCAAGTTGATATTAGTCTAATTGAAGAACTCGGCTATTCAGCGCGAGATAGTCATGGCCATTATCACATTCAAGGACCCTCAGGAGAGTCCGTAGCCGGTTACAAGATTAGGCTGAAAAACCTCTCTGTCTTCGGGAAACGAATCGAAGAGCTCGAAGTCGGTGCTATTGATTTCGATAATTTTTCTCATTTCGGCATCTCAGGCCTATTAGGGTTCGACGTCATTAAAACCCTTCATCTAGAACTAGACGGGCCAACAAACACTCTGAATGTGTTTTAATTTATAAATCCTTATCACATCCAAAAACAATTCCGTGCGCACTGCCGGCTTCCCCGGGGAGGGACTCTCGTCTTTATTTTGTGACGCCTGCGGCGTCACGTGGTTCGAGTCCCTCCTGCTGGGGACGAGCCTCTGTGATGTCTAGTGGTGAGTCGCGGCATAGCACGATGGCTCCCGGGGAGGGACTCGAACCCCCGACAAGGTGGTTAACAGCCACCTGCTCTACCGACTGAGCTACCCGGGAATCGGTGAGAACCTGGCACATTCCGATAAATCTCCATCGGTTGTCAAGGGTTAGAGGGGGCTATTGAGATAATCAGAGGCGAATTGTTAATCTCCCTCGAATTACTTACATTACCGCTTCCATGGTAGTACCCCTGGATTGGCCCCTAGCAAATTGCGGGGGCTCAATAGGTCGGATACTCGAGGAATACACCCTCAGCCTACCCGCTGCGGGCTTAGGAATTTCCGTATCTAGGCTGAGTTTTTTAACCCTTTGTTCTTTTATTTTATGGCAGAGCTAACGAACCTATTAAATAAGGCCGCCGCAGGAAACGAGAAGCAGTCGGCAACTGATTTTTTTCGGGCACTGTTGAGTTCCCAAGTCTTTGTCGTCTACGCAAACGCCGCATCTGAGTCGCCAACAATTGTTGGACAAGGAAGCGCCGACTCGCTGGGTCTACTCTCTGTTAAGCTCCAAGGCCGAGTGCTTGTTCCGGTATTTACAGAAGAAACCATGGCGACTTTTTGGTCCGAAGGACGCTACCGTGTCGGCCCGCGTGAATTTAAAAGCCTAATCTGGGGCTTAGGGGATAGCACCTGGGTCTACCTCAACCCTTCACAGGAAGTTGGAAAAGAGTTTAGCCCTTGGGAGATTGAGCAACTTCGTAAAGGTGAAGACGCACTTGAGGAGATAATCTCGGAGCTATTTGACGAGGGGGACGGCGATGTTGAGGTCCGCCCGCTAGAGATTCCCAATTTACAAGAGCTGATCTTATCTCTGACTTCCATTTTAGAGTCTTACCCCGATATCAATGAAGGGTTTCTCATCGGAATCTGTTCCGGATCTAGTCCGGATGTGAACCCGGTCCTGGGGATTAAGAAATCCGAGTTGTCTCCGGAAAAGGGGGCGCTCCTACGAGAGGAGATTTACGCACTGCGCGAGCGATTCTTCCCGCCAAACTTTGATTTTGTTGTTATCGATGACCTCGCCGACTCAAACAGCCCTAACGGGCGGCTATTTGCTGAAGCGACCCCTTTTTACATCGCCCAAAAGGAGCTCTCCCAGAGCCCTATCTCTGTTAAGGGGCTGCTAAAACGCTTTGGCATAAAAAGCGCTTCGGCATAAAGGGCCCATGAAAGAGGAAGGGGACTCCCCAGATAAACCAACTGAGATTATCGATCCGGAGCGGCTGCTCTTTAGACTGAATTCGGGCGAACAGCTAAAAGCTGAGGAGCTTGAAGCGGTGGTCACCATGCTACAATCGGTCGAAGACCCAAACCAGATTCGCGCCCTCTCAATAGACGATATCTACTCGTTGCTGCTCGTTATCGGGAGGGCACGAAGCTACGAACACCGACACCTTCTCGAAACGCACCTCGAATCAAAAGATCCAGCTACCGTTTCCTTGGTTTTGGATATTCTCTGTAACAGTTGGCAGCTCACGGCAGAATACTTGGAACGCTTACTGAGTTTTTCTCTAGGCGTCTCCTGGGATACCGACGAAGACGTGCGTCAAACAGCTATTCGCGCGCTAGGAGAATATCTGTTTGACGCGCAAACAAATCCAGATTTTAAAATCTTCTCCGCCCCACAACGTAGAGTGCTGGAGTTACTATTGGGGATTTTCGAGGACTCCTCTGTCGACCAATGGAGCCGGCAAATTACCTATTTTGCACTCTGTCGAGCAGCTCGCCTGGACTGGGAACAAATTCCCTCTGAATGTAGCAGATTGAATTTAGAAGACGATTCGGAAGAGATCGACCGGGAGATGTTGGCGCGGCTTAAAAAAGAGCTCGCTTAATCCTCGTCCGACCCTTGCTCCCCTGCAGCCGCTATCTCGCTCTCGCTACTATCCTCATCGTCATCCATAACTGGAATTCGATACTCCCCCTTAGCCCAGGCTCCGAGATCCAGCTCCTGACATCTCTTCGAGCAAAAAGGCCAGAACCCGCTCTCTTTAATTGCGGGATGGCGGCGGCAGTATGAGCACTTCTTCTCAATCATTTTTTCTGTGAACTATATATCCCAATTTTCTCTAACATATCCATTAGCGCATCTGCGTATAACTTATGCCCTAAGGCGTTTGGGTGCGGGTCTTTCGGAGAGACGGCAAGGAGCTTACGCCGCTCTGACGGGGTATCTGGATTTAAGTGCGCCCGAGCATAGCCATCAACGTAGGGCTTTACCTCCACCAGATAGAATCCGTATCTATCCGCAATTTTTTTCTTCAGTAGGTTCTTTATCCGAGGAGAGCCTCCGCCAGTCAGTAGAATCACTGGAATCCCTCGTGGAGAGGCCAGGTCGCTAATCCGGCGCATCGCCGTCCGCACCCCAGACTCACCCAACATGTATTGATACTTAGAAACTACATTGCGACGCTCGACTTTTCCAAGTCCCGCCATGTCAATTCCGACCAAGGAATCGGAGTTGTCGGTTTTGCTATTTAGCCAAGGTTGAATTAGCTCCCATAAGAACGACTCGCCGAAATCAAAGACACTTTTATGGAGTTCCATGAATAGTGGAACTTGAAAATCGTTTTTTACAAAATGGATTATCAAAAGATCCGGCTCAAACTGCAAAACCTTGTGCTCAAAGGTCGCGGCCTCCATCGCCGTATTGTAGCCAGGAACGCCAAAATTTAAGACCTCAACCTTCTTTCCGGGGGCAGCTCCAGAATTAAGTCGTTCCTCGATCACAGACAGATAACTTTGATCCTCCTTAACCCCCCAGCCAAACATCACAGAGTCACCAATGCCGGCGATGCGGTAGGTGTCTTTTGGCTTAGCAAGTGCATACTCGGCGTCTCGGATGCCGAAGCTGTTAAATTGAAACGGCTTGCCCTGGAATGTGCCGTGAATATTGGGGCGCAGTTCGTAAACCACATCCTCGAATTGACTTGGGCGCACAAGTCGCGCCATCGTTACAGCTCCGGTAATCTCCTCTAGAACCTCTTTTGCGTCGTCTTGATTGGAGACTTCAGCGAGGTCGCTAATTTCCCCTACATTAGCCGTATCGAAGTGGTACAGCGCCCTGGCAGCCACCTCGCCTAATATCAGGGAGATCACGATACCGAAGGTAACAAGAGCGGCTTTCTCTAAGACTGGGGACATGGAGTTGGACACACAAATAAAAAACGCCAGATGGTCAGCTCCGGCTCCAGTCTAAGTGGAGACAGACTGCCACCCGGCGTCTTCGTAAGGTCTAGACGACCCTTACTTTACAGCAAAATGCGCGCGACGGTTTCTAGCCCAAGCCGTTTCGTCGTGGCCTGCATCTAGTGGAACCTCTTCGCCGTAGCTGATTGTGCTCAAACGCTCCGCCGCAACACCTAAGCCGCGTAGGTAGTCGTAAGAAGAACGAGCACGACGCTCACCGAGTGCCATGTTGTACTCGCGAGTTCCACGCTCATCGCAATGCCCTTCGACTGTAACAGTCTTAGCAGCATTGTCCTTCAACCAAGCTGCGTTCTGCGCAAGGATATCCTTTGCAGTAGCATCAAGAGCAGAAGAGTCGAAAGCATAGTGGACGTCTGTTAACGGTCCGCCATCGCTTGCAACTGGAATATTACCCTCACCTGCCCCAGCGCCAGCTCCGCCCATCTTCGAGGCGCAACAGCCGCTTAGCAAGCCTACAGAAATCATCGAAACTAAAATCAAGTGTCTCATCTTTTTCCTCAACAAATTACAAACCAACCTATAAACTCAAACTTAATATCTGTTTTTCCTCATAAATTAAAGAACTTAATTTATGAGGGTTATGTTACATCTTCAGGGTCACTTCCGCGTAACCGTAGTCGATATCGCTGTCTTTGTAGTTATTGTCAAGAACATCGCCACCAAAGAGGTGCCCGTAATACAAATACAGCCCTACATTCTCAGTGACATCAACCCAGGCGTGGAAGTCTATTAAGCTACCAATCTGGTCATCTCCACCAGAAGGCAGTCCGGAGAACCCAAAATTATTCTTTCTCTTGCTCGGTCCAGTCCCTGAATAAAACAGGTCATTTTCCTCTGCGAGAGTCAGATAATGGTAGTCCGCCTCTAATCTTACAATCTCAATTGGAGTCCAGATGGTCTGCGCGAAGAGGTCAGACGTATTCTGCATGTTATAAAACGGGGTGGCCGCATACTTTCTCGCTGTCGGCAGCATTTGATAGAAGGTGTTGTGGTCGTTATCTGTCGGATCGTCGTCACCCGAGCCGTAGTTCCAACCAGCACGTAACCAAGGCTGACCATAAACATCCTCAAACTTAGCACCACCTTCTACAGCCCACGCACCAGCCGTGTGGTCTTGAAGTCCCCAGTTACTCCCCGCCTGGAGCACTCCCCAGAGGAGAGAATCGAAGGTTACGCTGTCGTTAGGATAGGCCTGCACCCAGTGCATCCCGTAGTTGCTAATTTCAACACTATCGAAGTCCGATGGTCCGACGTTGTTATCAACTTTAACGTTGTTATCGAGCTCATCTCGGTTGTCATCGTAGTAGGTATAAAAAAGCTGCATCTCACCTTCCCCCGGCCAACCATCGTTGTCGGTGGTGTATGAAGCTGTCACTAAATCGATATCCCGCATCGGAACGAATCCATCGGTGTGATACACGCCTTGGGTTGGTCTCATTAACCCTAATGAAAGATTTCCAGCGCATTCATCACAGAAGTAGTTGATGCGCATTCCATCAAAACTACGGCCAAAAGCGTAATCTGAAGGCCCAATAAGACGCTCACCCACGCGATTCTTTTTAACAATATCGACGGTCTTATTACCTGTCTTAGCAACCTCCATTCCGCTGCTATAAAGGAAACGTCCGGCAATTGCTGTTAGACCAAGATCGTTTGGAAGAAAATTATCATCAAACGACAGATAGGCCTGGCGAAGATAAACATCTCCCGGATTTTCGCTGCCACTGTTTAAATTGTAATATGAAGCACCAACTCCGACCCCATCATCTGGAAGGTCGATGGCCTGCGAATACTGCCCCTGAGCGTAAGCAGTAATACCCTGCCAACGGTATCCGATACCCAGCTGTGCTTTTAATGTTGGGAAAGCGTAATCTGCATCTACGCCGTCAACTCCCGGATCGGCCCAACCAACAAACTCATAACGAGCTCGCAAGCTAGCATCCATAATAAAATTCTCAGGCAAACCAACTGTCTGCGCGAGGTTCTCTTTCTCGCCAGTTGTGGCTATGTTGGTAGCAGCAGGAGTCGCAGCCGACGCCACATCCTCTGCTAGCGAGACGGATGGTTGAAGACCCAACCCAACACCAACGACTAAGCCCAGCACCACGGTCTTTGAAATAAAAATTCTATTCATCTTTCCTGTCTCGTTTCTGCCAATAAATTCTGTTTATGTAATCGCAATGAATTTAAATATCGCGCCCCACGATACAAATCTAAAACAATCACTTAAATCAATCTAACGAGGAGAATGGGGTAAAGCCCACCTCCCGCTTTAATATTCCCTTAATCAAGAACTGCCGAGAAGAGGTCCGGACGCGCCATCATATTGATTATCTTGCGGGAATATCTCATAGCCGATTCCGACTGTCACCAACCGTTTTTTGCTGAGCAGGCCCTTGAAGCCACAAAAATTCAACCCTGAAATTCCTCACCACCCCCTAAAGGAGATTCGTTCGATGCTGGAGAGCTAAAGCTCGATTCGGCGCGCTCCGTTAGCAAAATACACGATAAGAAAGTGGGCATATCTGGATAGGGAAGCGGTCGATTTGATGGCCTTCGCCTCGCTCCAAGACACTTTTATACTATGAAATACCCGGAATCTCTCCCGGCACCGAACTGTAGGACATTTTCAGACAACAATTGAGCCTCTGAACTACCTCTTCATCTTTAACTTCCTTGTACCACAGTCGCTCAAAAGCCTGCAGCGCATATTCGTATAGACCTCGCTCAAAATAGATTTCAGCCACCTGCCGCAAGACCTCAACATTATTCTCGTCCGCTTGCAGTGACTTCGTATAAGCATCGACTGCGTAGAGAGGATAGACACTTCCAGAGAGATCAATAAATCCAGGGTTCATTACCGCACCGCTTAACTCAAGCAATCTGCCAATTAGAAAATAGAATTCGCTTCCACAGCTAAGCTCCGCTATCGCCGCTCCCCAACGTGCGGAATACAATTCAGTAAATTTTGGCACTGGAGCAGCGGCTACTAGCAAAAGTTTTCGGGCATCATCCTTAAGACCCAGATGCAAAAACTCGAGTCCCAGGTAAAGTGCCGCACGAGGATCCTGCCCGTTAATGCGCGCGGCGTTTATTAACAGATCCCGCGCCTCGTAAAACTTTCCACTATCCGCTGCAACAAGCCCCGCTAACACCAGACCCTCGAAGTTCTTTGGGTCCGCAGCTCTAGTTAACTCTAAATATCTAGCCGCCTCCTTTAACCCAAACTCAGGCTCGGTAAACCCACGCCTCGTAATAAAATACCAGGCGCGGCCCAAGGCCAAGCCATTTTCACTGCGCTGCGGCCGAGTCTTTGAAAACGCCAAAATCTCTCGCTGTAAGATCTCGACAAGCTCGGCTGCGCGCTTTTTTGTTGTATGTGCTGCCAGGCAGAACTCTTTTCCGGCCCGCGCTATTTCGGCTCTTTTCTCGGAGTGCTCCAGGTAGAACTGAACTACCTCCTCCAGATTATCCTGATTATAAACCGCAAGATGTTTGCCCGGCGCGAACACCGCGGATAGATTTTCCCCAATCTCTTCCGTTAACAACATTGCTCCACACGGCAGCGCCTCAAAAAAGCGAAAATTTAGCTCCTGTAAGATTGACTCGTTAAGCACAATCTTCGCTCGGCTAAATACCTTTGCCATCTGCTCCGCCGAGAGTCTCTCCGCTTCGCTCGCTCCAAAAATATCCAGTCGATAATTTCTTGCGACTCGTTCCAGAATCTCGGAACGCTTGCGGCGAAACTTGCGTTCGACTGTCCCTACAAACACAATGTCGAGGTCACGCTCCAGTTGATGGTCAAAGAAGATCTCGTCTGAGCAGGCCCATGGCAAAAACTCTATTCTAGGGCAGCAACCTTTAAATTTCTCAAGATATGCATATTGGGTCACGAGAGTCAGATTGAACCCTGAGATATAATCTCGCTGCCAGTATTCGTTTAGATGGCAATCGATTGCATAGAAGGCAACAGGCACTGGAGATAGATGGAGATTCCGTAGAAGGAAGCGCTTCGATCCCAATGCCTCAACCTGTACAATCGCCTCGGGCACGAACGACTCCGGCAATTTCTTCAGACAAAGTTGTAGGTCGAACTCCTCCCGCCAAATATGAACATCGCATTCAGGCAGTGCTCCGATACTCATAACCTGATGCCCAAGCGAGATAAGCTCGCTCTGCCAAAGCGGGGAACCGATAAGAAGAATTCTCAAAACAAATCTCCAGCGATCTAAAGTTTCATCTCATTTACAAGACAGTCCTACTGGGAATAACATGAACCCGGATAATTTAAGACACCTAGCCACTCCCGAACCATTTACGACATCCCTGCTAACCCCACTATGGACTTGCTATGACCCGTTGACCCCAATACAATCCCCTGCATGTGGCTTATCAAGAATTTTTTTAGTGCGAAGTACTCTTTTCTTTTAGCTTCGCTGTTTTCGTTCTTTATTATCTACCCCCTCTCGTTCAGGACCCTCGGCAGGCACTTTGTCCTGGATATCTTCTTCACTCTAATTCTTGCCTCAGCTGCCTATGCCGTCAGTGGTAACCGGCGAAATTTAATTATTGCACTAGCTCTCGGCACTCCCGCTTTTCTAGGCGGATGGTCGGTGTGCTTTACCACCGAAGATCATTTCGTTCTAGCAGGTTACATCTTCCAGGCCCTGTTTCAGGCGTTTGTCACCTGGGTGATTTTCCTAGATGTCCTACGCGCCACGAAAATCACATCTGACCAGATGGTCGGCGCCATCGCTGTTTATCTATTGCTGGGATTGGTCTGCGCTTCGACATTCGCCTCGATAGAGCTTTACTCACCTGGTTCATTCACCAACCCTGAAAAATCCCAGGTGCAGTTTTCAGAGCTCGTTTATCTGAGCTACGTCGCTTTAACCACAATTGGCTTTGGCGATATTCTGCCAGTTTCTGCCGTGGCACGCTCGCTTATCGTGTTTGAGGCTATCATCGGTCAAATATATCTGACAGTCTTAGTAGCCCGGCTTGTGAGTTTACAAATTGTTGATCAGATTCGACCTAGCAAATAACCCCTATGGCCCGAACCCCGCTTTTAAATTCCGTTAAGCGCGCACTGACCGCCGCTAACTATTCGCTGAGAAGTGCCGGCACTCATCAGATGATGAGTGCCGAAGATAGTTATGACTACCTCTTCGAGCTCGCGAGAATGAGTCGCCGGGATTTTCTTAAGGGCGCTCTTGTCGGCGGTGCGCTAACTCTGATTCCGAACATGGCTGGCTGTGCCGCGAATAGGGTTTTTCGCGGAACCGGAGCGAATATCGCCGTGATTGGGGCTGGAATAGGTGGACTAACCTGTGCCTTTCGTCTGCGCCAGGCGGGAGTTTTCGCAGATATCTTTGAGGCTAGTAATCGCGTTGGTGGTCGAATATTTTCCGCCCGCGATAAATATCCTAACTCTCAGGTGGCCGAGCTTGGCGGCGAGCTTATCGACTCAAATCACATCGCCATGCAGAGCCTGGCCCTTGAACTTAATATCCAACTCGACGATCTTTTCGCAAACGAGCCGGCCGGCTTTGCCCGAGACAGCTGGTTTTTCGCTGGGCGACATGTAACGGAGAGAGAAATTGTCGGGGCTTTTCGCCCGCTAGCAAGTCGCATGGCGCATGCGGTTTCGGTAACCGATGGGGACGACGAGGCGTTTGCCAAGCTTGATCATATGAGCATCACCGATTGGCTAGACTCCGTCGACGACCTAAGTCCGTTATTGAAACGCATTTTGATTACGGCATATACAGGCGAATACGGACTTGAGGCTTCAGAACAATCGGCATTTAATTTGCTCTACCTCATCGACTATAACGAGCCTGAGCCGTTTAGAATCTTTGGAGACTCCGACGAGAGATTTCATCTACACACCGGAAACGACTCTATCACCACGCGACTCGGTGAAATTCTTAGTTCGCAGGTTCAAACAGGCTCAGTTGTAGAAGAAATTTCAGAGCTGAGAGATGGGCGGATTAAACTCAGTCTGCAACGGGATAGTGGAAGTTTCGTTGGGGTTTATGATCATGTTGTCTGCGCAATTCCCTTTACGTTACTGCGTAAGGTGAAATTAAATATCGCGCTCACCCCGGAGAAAAAGCGGGTGATTGAAGAGCTAAGCTACGGCTCGAACGCCAAGATGATGTTGGGTTTTAGTGAGCGTATTTGGAATACCAAACACAACGCCGGCGGCGCCGCGATTACAGATAACGGTCTACAGTTCCTCTGGGACACCTCGCGCGGACAAAGCGGGAGCTCGGGAATTCTTACTAACTTCATCGGCGGTAAGGCCGGAGTAGCACTCGGTGCGGGGAAGCCGGAGGACCGGGCACAGATCGCCCTACCGCTAATTAATCAGATCTTTCCAGGCACAAGCGCAAAATACATCCCCGACTCAGCCATTCGCATGCATTGGCCAACTCATCCCTGGACCTTAGGAAGCTACACCTGTTACCGCCCTGGTCAGTGGTCATTTTCAGGGATTGAGGGGCAGCGCGTGGGAAATCTACATTTCTGCGGTGAGCACTGCTCAGTTGATTTTCAAGGATTTATGGAGGGTGGGTGCGAGACCGGTGCCGCCGCTGCCCAGGAAATTCTTACTGACTTAAACTCAGCCAAACCACAGCCCCAAGTGCGAATGGTTTAATGGGGCTGATTTAGACGCTCGACTTATCGCGCCCAAACTTACTCATCGCCAACACCCCTTCAATTTTCATCAGCAGAACCTTTTGCGTGAAGGGCTTAACAATATAGTCATTGGCCCCAGCTTTTACAGCTTCGACTACCTTGTCGCGCTCAGCTAAAGAGGTCACCATGATAAAAGGCAAGTCGTCGTGCCACTTACGAATCTCCTTGAGCACCTGAAAGCCGGTCATCCCTGCCATCCACCAATCAAGAAGCACTAGATCAAAGCGTCCAGTTTCAATTTTCTTAATCGCAGCCTGACCGCTATCAACCTCATCGATATAGCGATAGCCGTTTTTTATAAGCGTCATCCGAATCAGAGTCCGGATATCCGGGTCATCGTCGACAACTAATATTCGGGCCTCTGTAAACATCGCTTAAACTTAGATTAGTGAAATTCCCTGGGTCAAAATATTAAAGTCTCCGAAAGCTTTCTATACAAGCTAAGCTCAATTTTTGGTACTAACTTCCCAGGCTTCAATTAAGTGCGTTTCGCAGATGAAGAATTTGCATGTTATCGAGAATTGCGTATTCTTGAAATAAGTCTTCAAGTTTAAACCGGTATACAGTTACACAAGCTAACTCTTGGAAAATACTAAATTTAATGCCTATGCCCGCCCTGATTCTCTCGTTTCTACCGAGTGGGTAGCCCAGCACCTTAACGACCCGCTACTTAGATTAGTGGAGTCTAACGAGGATGAGCTCTTATATCGCTCTGGGCACATTCCCCAAGCCGTTGAAATCGATTGGGTGCGCGACCTCAACCATCCCCTACGGCGGGACTATTTAGATGCAGATGCGTTTTCAAAATTAATGTCGGGTCTTGGGATAACTCCTGAGACCACCGTGGTCTTCTACGGCGACAAGAACAACTGGTGGGCCGCTTACGCCTTTTGGGTTTTTCAGCTCTTTGGCCATACGCACGCCAAGATCATGGATGGTGGACGGCTCAAGTGGGAAAAGGAGAATCGCATACTGTCGCGGGAGATTCGCAAATTTCCCCCAACTACCTATGTCGCGCCTAAACGAAACGACTCCCAAGAGCGCATTTTTCGTGACGGGGTTCTCGAACACATTCGAAGTCAGCTGCCGCTAATTGATGTACGAAGCCCCGAGGAGTTCAGTGGCGAAAGACTTCACATGGAAAACTATCCAAATGAAGGGGCGCTTCGCGGCGGTCATATTCCCGGCGCAAAAAGCGTCCCTTGGGCCAGGGCGATAAACCCAGCAGACGGAACCTTCAAAACTGCGCCCGAGTTACGGGCGATTTACGAAAAGGAGAGCGGACTAAAGCCCAGTGATAAGCTAGTTGCCTATTGCCGCATCGGCGAGCGTAGTAGCCATACCTGGTTTGTTTTGAAGTATCTACTAGGCTTCCCGCAGGTGCAGAACTACGATGGCAGCTGGACCGAATGGGGGAATTTAGTAGGCGCCCCAATCGAGAAGTCTTAATCTCATAAAGAACTCAAAATGGACGGCACATTGCCAAATAAACTTCGGCTGCTTCTTAAGGAGTACTCCTCGTTCACTGACCAAGATATGCGCGCGGAGTTTCTAATCGACTATGCCAAGACTTTCAAAGAGGTAAGGCCGGAATTTGCATCGCGTCCATTCCCCGCCGAACACCGGGTGCCGGGTTGCGAGTCTGAGGCGTATGTATGGCTGGAACTTGCCCCGACCGCAAAGCAGACAGGAATTTTTCATTTCGCGGTCGAAAACCCTCAGGGACTGTCCGCCAAAGCTTTAGCTGCAATACTGAAGGACACTCTGGATGGGGAAGATCTCGAGGCCATTTCCACGGTGCCAGAGAGTCTCGTTCATGATCTCTTTGGCAAGAACATCTCGATGGGAAAGGGGCAGGGGTTAATGAATATGATAAAAGCGGTAAAGGCCCTTAGCCTCCAAGGGCTCCAAACGCTTAAATCAGCATCCGCCACTCCAAGCAGCTGAGTCTCGCGGTCTCCCCAAAATGGTGCTAAAGGTAGCGGCAGAAATTTTACCTTGGAGGCGCTTATGCTGGACCGTGTAAAAGATATAGTCGCAGAGAAAATCACTCTCGAAACCGACAAAGATGGGAACCCCGCAGAGCGAGATGTTCAGATTGCGATCCTCGCGCTGCTTCTTGATATGGGACATATCCATAACGAGCTAGCGTCTGAGGAGATATCCGCCCTGGTTAAATCAATGTTTCGGCACTTTGGTTTATTAAACGAACATACTGGAGAACTGATGGAGGTGGCCGACTATTTCCGCACTGAGGCCACAGCTAAGGACAAGCTCTTTCAATTAATCAACGCGCACTACGATCCCTCTCAGCGGCAGGCGATTCTTGGAATGGTATGGAAAATTATCGAAGCCGATAACCTTGTTGATGCTTACGAGAGTAAGCTCGCGACGGAGGTTCGCACTCGTCTGAACTTAACGATGGAGCAAGCGCTGCGCGCTCGACAGCTGGCTGAAATGGGCGAGGTTTAATCCCCCAGCGCTTATTCCCGATTGAGGCCCGAACGAGGTTAGATAGTATCCCAGGGGAAGCTCTGCTTTCCGACGATAAAGTCCGCCAAAGCCTCCATCTCCTCATCTTCGTTATGATTCACCCGTCGGAGATTCTGGTTGATTCGGCGTTTAGCTTGTTGCACGAAGATATTAGCGATCGTCAGCTCAGAGCCGCAAGCCGCAGCACCTTTCTCCTCCAACAACCGTGTCACCCTGGCAAGCACACAAAGGGAGACATAGAGATCAATTGCTACCTCCCCCAGACGCTTCATGGCAAACTGTTGGTTGATAACGTCCTTTCCGTAGCGCCTAATAACTGCCTCAGTCGCCTTAGAAAGCTCGACTGTATACTCCTCGATTATCTCCGCTAACGGCCTTAGCTCCTTGGCCGCCACAGTCAACTTATCGCGGCCGATAGATGTTAGGTGAGTAAGCTTTTTCGATGCGTAATCAGACAGTACGCCAAACCCCTTAATCGGGTCGTTGAAGATATTGCCGACGCTCTTGCTTAGACCTTTGAGATAATCGCCTGCCTCTTTCATCCCCGAAAGCGCCACATACAATCGGAGAATTTCGTTTGTGCCCTCGAAGATCATGTTAATACGGGAGTCTCGCATGATGCACTCATAGGGAAACTCCTTCATAAAACCGTTTCCACCAGCAATCTGTAACGCTTCGTTAACCGATTGCCATAAAGCTTCGGAGGCGTAGACTTTACTAATCGCGGCCTCAACAGAAAAATCCTCAACGCCCGAATCAATGTAATGTCCCACCATGCTCACAACTGCTTCGGTCGCAAAGCAGTTTACAGTCATCTGCGCGATTTTCTCCTTTACCAAACCGAACTCGGCAATAGGCCGGCCGAACTGCTTACGTTCCGATGCTTGCTTAGTAGCTAATGCAATACAGCGCTTCATCGCACCTACACATCCGCCACCTAATCCGGTGCGCCCGTTATTTAAAATCGCCATCGCGACCTTGAAGCCCTTCCCTTCTTCGCCCAACAGATTTTCGGCGGGCACCTGCACATTTTCAAAACTCACCGTACTCGTAGCCGAGGCGCGAATGCCAAGCTTCTCCTCCTTCGGCCCTGTCGTAACTCCCTTAAATGCACGCTCGACGATGAAGGCTGAAATTTTTCCGGCGTCAGTGTCAGTGCGCGCGAAAACGGTGAAATAGTCCGCAATCGGCCCGTTGGTAATCCAGATCTTTTCGCCGTTTAAAGTCCAGCTTCCATCTGCATTCTTAGTTGCATGAGTCTTAATGGAGGCGGCGTCCGATCCTGCGCCCGGCTCGGTTAAACAAAACGCCGCAATCATCTCCCCCGAGGCGAGTTTCGGTAGGTATTTCTTCTTCTGCTGATCGTTCCCTGAAAGCAGTAGCCCCTTCATCCCTATCGAGCTATGAGCGCCGATGGTGAGAGAAGTCGAGGCATCATGCCGGGTGGTCTGCTGAATAACTCTTGAGTACGCTGAGTTTGAGAGTCCGATACCATCAAACTCTTCGGGGATAATTAGACCGAACAAGCCGAGCTCTCTCAACCCCTGAATATACTCCGGCGGTTGTGCTCCCTTTTCATCAAACTGACGAAATTCTGCCTCC
>CAYMWO010000017.1:0-26773 GCA_964393905.1 uncultured Bdellovibrionales bacterium
TAAGCTGTAGGTCGCTGGTTCGAATCCAGCTGGGCACGCCAATAGACACTGACCAGTAGAAGAGAGTGTACCTGGTCAGTGTCTATTGGAATTTTTTGGGCGTAAGCGTTTGAAGATGCGGGATTTTCACAGATTCCCGCTGTCGCGGGAAATCCATAAAAATCCCACACCTTCAAACACCTACTTGATTGGCGATAATTCGATTGATGTTCGGATATCGGGGTGGCTCAAAATCCCAACCTGATTTATTAACCTGGGCACGCCAACATTTTTCTAGTAACTGAAGGTTTGAACCATGTTGCACACTTATTTTCCACTCTTAGTGATTTTCATCCTTGCCGCGGGATTCGTGGCGACGATGTTGGTTCTGAGTATAGTTATCGGCCCGCGTCGGTACTCAGAGACCAAAGACGAACCTTTTGAGTGTGGAACCATCGGCACTGGTAGCCCCAACCAGCGCCTCGGGGTGAAGTTCTACCTGGTCGCGATGGTGTTTATCCTTTTCGACATTGAAATTGTTTTTATGTATCCCTGGGCCGTGCAGGTAGTTGGGCTCGGCTGGCAGGGTTTCTGGGTGATGATCTCATTTCTTTCGGTTCTATCTCTGGGACTGGTTTACATTTGGCGACGTGGCGTTCTTGATTGGAGCTAAGGCCTTTTAGGAAATAGAACCATGGGTCGAAGCCAAGTTGTAGTTGGAATTGTAGCAAAACCAAATCAGCCGGTCGCAAATCTCCTCACCAAGGAGTTAATTAAATACCTTGAGTCTAACAAAATTGATTATCGACTAGATGTCGATATTGCTGCGGAACTCGGGCTGCCTGCCGAAAATAATGAACGAATAGTTGAGCGAGCCACACTTACAGCAGTCGCCAATCCGATTGTCGTCCTAGGAGGGGACGGGACATTAATAAGCGTCTCGCGCCATCCAGTTAAAACTCCCCCGACGATAATTGGAGTTAACTTAGGAACCCTAGGATTTCTCACGGAGATAACTATTGAGGAGTTGTTTCCCACCTTAGAAGCGGTATTAGCGGGCTCGGCTCGGCTAGAAAAGCGGTATTTACTCGACACAACCGTGATGCGTGGCGCAGAAACTGTCGCCACCTTCAGCGCAGTCAATGACGCAGTTATTACAAAAGAGGCTCTAGCCAGAATTTTTGGAGTTGAACTTCTGATTAATGGTGAATTTGCCGCATTGTTACGAGGAGATGGGGTAATTGTCGCCACCCCAGGAGGTTCCACCGCGTATTCACTTTCAGCGGGTGGTTCGATTGTACACCCACAGGTTGAAGCCTTATTAGTGACTCCGATTTGCCCACACTCGCTCACAACCCGTCCGTTGGTTCTTCCGGGAACGAGTCGGGTAACTCTTAAAATTGCTGGGACCGCAAAGCTCAAACCCGGAGAAGTATTTCTCACAATAGATGGGCAGGTCGGTATGGCCCTATCGGAAGGTGATATAGTTGAGTCAACACTTTCTACTCATTCGGTGATTTTCGCCAAGTCGCCCTCAAGAGGTTACTTTGATATACTGGGGGCCAAGCTGAAATGGGCAAATCATTAACCCTTAGGAGTGCTTAGTAGTGCTGTCTCTCCTCAAAATTCGTAATTTTGCCATCGTAGAAGAATTAGAACTGGAGTTTGGTCCCGGACTTAATGTCCTGACAGGCGAAACAGGTGCCGGTAAATCTATTATCCTTCGCGCCATTGAACTACTGGGCGGCTCGCGCGCTTCTGGAGATCTGATTCGCTCAGGTCAAAAGACGGCTGAAATAGAGGGGCTCTTTCTCCTGCCTAAGCCTTTTCTTCAAAATTTGTTAGCTGACTTCGAAGAGTTAGAAACGCTCGTCGAAGATAATGAACTACTCGTCAGGAGAGTTATTGATATCTCGGGGAAAAGTCGGGTGTATCTCAACGGACGGCTCACAACTGCTGGGAGCTTACAGAAGATCGCGTCACGATTGGTTGATATCACCTCGCAGCACGAGGAGCATTCGCTTCTGGACAGCGCACAGCATAGAAATCTTCTGGATAGCTTTGGCGTCTCTTCGGAGCTTCTCTTTCAGGTCCGGCAAGCTTATGAGGAATACTCAATTGCCGCAGGCAAATTAGAGAGCTTTCTTAAGGACAGCGAGGCAAAACGCGACTACTTCCGCAGAATCGGGTTTGAGCGAGATGAGTTAAAATCAGCAGCGTTGAAGGTTGGAGAACGGGAGGGCTTAGAAGCTGAACTGAATCGACTCGCGAGTTTCGAAAAACTCTCTCAAGGATTTAGTGAATGTTTGGTAATTCTTGAAGAAGACACCTCAAGCGTGGACTCTCAATTGCGGAGGGTTCTAACAATTCTCAACCAGGCCCTTGCGGTAGATCCAGGCATTCATGAAGGGGTTCAGCTCATACAATCAGCTCATGTTCAGATAGAAGAGGCCTCAAGATTTTTCTCACAATACGGCGCGGGCCTTGAGAATAATCCCGCGCGGTTAGAAAATCTCAGGGAGCGAATTGCCGAAATTTCGAGACTCGAGCGGAAGTACGGGAAGCCGACGGGCGAACTCGTCAACTATTTAGCTCGTATTCAAACGGAGTTATCCGAGTTCGAGTCCGGGGATTTCGACGAGGCCAAGCTTACGGCAAAGGTTGCGGAACTCAGGAGCGCACTACTGGAGTTTGAAGAAAAGCTTACTCAGGAGCGCATTAATGTTGGGACACAACTATCTGGGTTGGTAGAAAGTGGGCTGAAAAAGTTAAATATGGAGAAGGCTCGTTTCCAGGTATCGGTCCTCCCGGCAGCTTCATCCCGTTACGGCAAAGATTCAGTAGAGTTTAACTTGGCGGCGAACCCAGGAGAGCCCTTTCGGCACCTCGCTAAAGTTGCCTCCGGAGGAGAGCTCTCACGAGTATTATTAATTTTAAAGACATTACTCAATGAGAAAGAGGGTCCACTGCTACAGATCTTTGACGAGGTGGACACTGGAATTGGTGGCGCGGTAAGCCAAGTAGTAGGGGAGAAGCTTAAGCATATATCCTCCTCCGCTCAGGTTTTAATTGTTACCCACGCGGCCCAAATTGCCGCCTTCGCCGACACTCATCTAAGAATTTCCAAGACCAGTTCAGAGACTTCAACTCGCACAGTTGTTGAACCGCTTGCTAAGGAGGAGCGAGTTCGGGAGCTAGCTAGGATGATGGCCGGGCGGGATATTTCGGAGAAATTCGAGGATTCTGCGCGGGAATTAATCACTGCCGCGATGAATTTTGCAAATTCAAATATTAGTGTCGAAGCAAAGCGCCCTCCGAAAGAAAAATCTTCAGTTAAATCTAAGAATAAGCAGTCCTCTTCTCTCTCCGCATAATACAGCTAAAATCAGTAGGTTCTTAATCAACTAATTGTTTTTCCTCAGTTGTATGCAGTTATGTTTCCGCAGTTTGCCTTTTCTATTTTCGATTGCTAGAACCTGCACTCCCAATTGAACCGCATATTTAGCGGTTAATTAGGGGTTTTTCGAGACGTGCTTTCTTAAAGACGTGCAGGTGCTGTTAAGCGCTTTGCCTACGTCCGACAGCATAAAGAAGTTAATAGCGGATTGCGTGGCCTTTAGTTGTTTAGCCCCAAAGCTTTCACGCATGAGCTAAATTCACTTAGGAGTGCAGAAGTAGCGTGGAGAAGAGAAAGATAAAGATCTGGGTTTTTTCGGACTCTCGATTAAATCTCAATTTCGCATTCAGCCGTACCCAGTTTTTTGGTTGCCTAGCTGTGGTTTTCATTTTGCCCGTAGCACTCGCCGTGTGTGGGTTTATCTTGCTTCAGGGCGCTCCCCAAGCTGGATGGTTTCGCACCGAAATCTCAGTTGAAAAGAAAATTGATGCCCTAAGCGAAGAGCTCGTACGCGTTAAGCGATACGAAGAGGAGCTCAAGGTTCGTGCATCTATGCTGAATGCGGTTCTTAAAGAGGCATCTGGCCTGGAGTCCAATAACGGTGACAACCCGGCACTCTCTGGATATACAAAGCCCAACCTGAAGGGGAAAGAATTTACAAAGAACGATTCTAAGTTGGGGATCGGAGAAGGTGATAATCCGAGTTCTCCCGTTATCCAAATTAGAAATAATGTTTCGAGAAAATTTCAGGGTAACTCCGCACTAGAAGGTCACTCCCCGGGCTTTCTATCTTTGCTCGACAAGCAACTTTCAATTTTAAAGTCGATGCCCATCGGCATGCCTGTCGAGGGCTTTCTATCTTCCGGCTTCGGACCAAGAATTTCCCCTTTTACCGGAGGTCCTAAGTTCCATCCTGGAGTTGATATTTCGGTCGATAAGAGCTCTGAGGTGATGGCGACAGCTGACGGCGTTGTTGTGATTTCAGGTTATAAGAGCGGATACGGGCAGACTGTCGTCCTGGACCATGGCAATGGAGTCGAGACCCTATACGGACATCTATCTTCAATCACAGTAAAAACTGGTGCCCGCATCTGCCGTGGCGAACGTATCGGATTGGTCGGAGCCACCGGCCACGCTACCGGGCCACATCTGCACTATGAAGTGCGCTCAAACGGAAACGCAATAAACCCGAGCAAGTTTATCCAGGTGGTAAGCTTTTTGAAGTTTCTGGCGTAGGGTCAGGCAAAAAGAATCAGGCAATATGAACGGTGGTGTCCGGCTTCGCTAAAGCTACGCCGTGACAGAATTCACTCCCGCAGGGAGTGAATTCTGGACCCGATCGGGATCGAACCGACGACCTCATGACTGCCAGTCATGCGCTCTCCCAGCTGAGCTACGGGCCCTTAGAACATCGGTAGTTTACGGCTTTTATTCTAAATTGCAATATATGACTCCGACATGCTGATGTTCAAAGCTGTGGCAACGCAGGAAGTTATCCACAGAGTTAGTCACATTCTGGAGTTAAATTGCCATCGGAAATCAAATTGGTTGAACACTATGACATCTTCTCCGACTCTAGCGCGGGGGAAGGGGCAGTATGCATTGGAGCGGCAATTGTCATCGACCGTGCGTTAAATCGTCGAATTAAACTTGTTGGGATATTCTTACCGGCAGAAAGCGCCGAAGGCGAGTCGCTCGGTGGCATCCTGGGGTTTAGCGCAGCTCTTCATCGATCACGACTATCTAAATCCAAAATCTCGGTCTGTTGGTATGGGGATAACAAATCTGTCTTAGACACGGCTTCCTCCTCTCAACCAAGAAAATCCTCCGCATCAAATCTGTTGGGAATGCTAGTCGGCAAAACAGAGAGTCAATTTCAACATGTCCGGGCCCATTCTGGGCACAGAGAAAACGATGCTTGTGACAAAGTGTGCAAATGGGTGAGGGGACGCTTTGAACGACTACTTAAGGAACACGGTGAAGGGGGTCTCGGAACGAACAGTCACCACCAACCAGAAAATGCCTGGCTACTATTGGATCTCCGCAGCTTTCATCAACTCTTACGAAGCGGAGATGACGATGCAGCGAGTGCTGAATTGCAATTGAAGCTCGCCAACCTGATGCTGTAACTCCAGACAAAGTTACCCGCATTTTGTCGACACCATATTTTTTCTAATATTTGAATACTGGCCTCAAGATTGAACAAAAATGGCGCAAGCATTGAAATTAGTTGTCTCTTTAATGGACAAGAATTTCACTTTTTGAAGTGCTTGCGAATTTTCTCCGATTGGCTCTCACTGATCATGCAGTTAAAAACAGAATCATAGGTGAATAAATCACTCCTATATAACAGCGAGAGGTAAGAGAAGATGAAAATTAAAAGTAGTGGTTTGGTGTTTGCGGCCCTTCTGGGGATTTTCACCGGGGCAAGCGGTGCATCTTGTCAAACATTGGACCAGATGATCTCCCCGGTGACTAACCCAGTCAATTTTGAGGACCCGCGAGCGTTGTCTGAGCTGCGCGCAATTTACCTATATCATGAACTGGATAATGAGTTCGTAACACAAGGTGGAAACGTGCAGATTTACGCCCTTCAGGCCCGTTGGGCGATTAATGATCGCTTGTCGCTTATTGCTACAAAAGATGGCTATGTGATCATGCATCCTGATGCGGTCTTGAACGATGAGTCAGGAATCGCGAATATCGAGGCTGGTCTGAAGTATGCGCTTTATAAGACCGATTCCTCGATTTTCTCTGGAATTCTTCGTTACGAGATTCCGCTTGGAGATGAGGATGTCCTTCAAGGAGAGGGTGACGGGTTTATCCATCCATCAGTAAGTGCGGCAACAGCCTGGGAAGGGTTTAACTTCATGGCCGGAACAGGATTCCGTATTCCGCTGGATAACTCTGACAGCACTTTCTACGACTTCGACTTACATGTGGACCGCCCATTTGGTGGTTTCTACCCGCTGTTAGAGTTGAATGTTGTTAATGTTGTCGATGCCGGAGACCGTCTTCCAATTCCAGATGAAGGACAGGACTTCTTTAGTATCGGGTCGTCCGAGGCCGATGGAAAAACAATTGTAACCATGGGCGTTGGTGCTCGATATCGCATTAGTGACAACATCGATATTGGCGCTGCTTACCAGTTTCCACTCTCCTCAGGAGAAGGAAGCCGTATAATTGATTGGCGTGTAACGACTGACCTGGTGTTTCATATCTAGTTAGTTGTTGTCTGTTATGGACTCCGCTTCCGCCGCGTATGTTCCTGAAAGGGGACTGCGCGGCGGTGGTGTTTTTGACCTTGAAAAAGACTAACTACTTAGCAAGAGGGGGCTAAAACTGATTTGAGCTGATATTTGAAAAAGCATGTAAATTGATGTAGGATTCCGCCCGGTTCTTAGCTGTTCTTTTTGTATACCCAATTCGAGTCTGATTATTTTCCACTGCCCTAGCGTTCTTGTCTATTTTTGGCGGGGTAATGCTTGGACAGTGGCAGTGAGATTTTTTTGAAAGGTTCTCAGACCCCGAAAGGGGAGAAACGCGAGGGTCTCATGGATCGCGCACGAGTTCACGAAGTCGCGGCGGCAGTTGCAGGGAAGGGAAAGCCTCTGGGCACCAAGGAATGGCTTATTCTTTCCACCACGGCCATTCAGCAACTCGGTGGTCCTCAAGAGGCGGCGGTAAGAACGGGTGGCGAAGTCGACCAGGCCGGCTGGTTCCTCGAGGTGGCCCGCAGCCTAGAGCTCCTCGACCGGACCGCCGGACTCGGAGTGCTCTACACGGGAGTGATTCGCGCAGCGGCGCTCTGCCTCTCCCATGAGGAGTTCGCAAAGGCCGTGGCATTTACCACCACCAACTTCGGGCTCAAGCTGCCGAGCGCGACCGCGTTCTTGGCGCTCGTAGTCGCCATGAAGTTCTATTACGAAGTGATGGACTGTGAGAAGAAGCCGGACCTTCTTCCGCCGAAGGGATCCGATCTCCCGGCCTGGATGGCGGAGCGCTGGGGGGAGATTCGCGGAGCGAAGACCCCCAAGCTCAAGCCGCGGAGGAGCTCGAAGCCCGCCCTTCCGGCAGAGCCCGCCACCGGTGAAGCCCCGGCCTCCAGCGAAGTCCAGGTCCCCTGCGAAGCCCCGGCAACTGTGCCGAGCACTTCGGCGGAGCACGCAGCCTGATGAACTGACTCGATGAATGGGAGGAAGTGGGGGCCAGACCGCATATGGCCCCCTGGGACTTTGGTTTTGTGAAGGGTTCTCCTCACTGCCAAAGTCCTACTTTTTCCTGATATTTACTGAGCCAAACGGGACGTTCATTTAAAATTGAATTTATGGTAATTTCCCCAGCTTGAACCTGTTAGGCCCAACACCCATAAGCCAAAAAATGAAAATCAAAGTCTTCTCAACTGGCGGAACAATCGACAAAATCTACTTCGATGCCAAAAACGACTACCAGGTCGGAGCACCTCAGATCATTGAGGTCCTTAAAGACGCCCACGTTACGTTCGAGTTCGATGTCGAATCAATCCTCAAAAAGGACAGTCTCGACATGACCGATACCGACAGAGAGTTGATTCTTAGTCACGTCTCTAATGATCCTGCGAACCATATAATCATCACACATGGCACAGACACTATGGTCCTTACGGCCAAAGTCCTGAAGCAGGTCTCGGGGAAGGTAATTGTGCTGACGGGCTCAATGGAGCCGGCGCGCTTTAAAGGTAGTGACGCTGTATTTAATATCGGCTGCGCGGTCGGCGCCGTGCAAGCGCTGCAACCAGGGGTGTATATCGCGCTAAACGGCCGAATCTTTAATCCAGAAAAGGTGAAGAAGAACGTACTTCTTAATCAGTTTGAAGAGATCTAAGAACTTTCTTTTATTCCCGTCTTTTCTCCTTAGAAATATCTAGCTCCTCGCACACGACAATAGAGGTAGAACTTGGCGTTTTCTACCCACTAATCGGAGATGCGGACATGACTATCGGTATCAATAACAATAGCTTTCAACTCGCAACAAAACTTGATTACTCGGCCTTTCAAAGGTCACAAACTTCAAGCTCGCCCCAGCTAGTATCGCGGGGCGGATCGTCTCCCGTTTCCAGCAACTTGTCGACTCTTGTGCTGAACAGGAATATCGCCGGTTCCGTCACCGGCTCCTCACCACAGGATTCCCCTTCCTTTTTCTCTCAGCTGTTTCAAGCCGCAAATTATGCCTTTCAAGCTGCGCAGGCGCAC
The DNA here is from genome assembly GCA_964393905.1 of uncultured Bdellovibrionales bacterium. Taxonomy (GTDB): domain Bacteria; phylum Bdellovibrionota_C; class UBA2361; order SZUA-149; family CAYMWO01; genus CAYMWO01. Next base: position 8,608 of record CAYMWO010000017.1, read on the forward strand.
CGGGCGCAGGGAACCGGAATGATGCAGGGGATTGGACAGTTTCAGCAGGGGAGAGAAGCTAATTTGTTTCTCAATATTCTTTCCGATTACGCGGCCCAGCAGATAGGCGTGACAGGCGGAGCAGCGATTGCATCCGGCGCTCCACAGTTAATTCAGTCCATCATTTCAAACCCCGAGGGGGTATTTCAGCAGATTGGCGAAATGGCGCAGCTATATACCCTCGGACAGGCACACGGTCCGGCGCTTGAGACAATTCTCACCACACTCGGAGTCGACGCGACAGACCTTCCGACAACACAACTGTTCGATAAGTTAATTGGAATGGTCACTGGAACCTCAAGCGAAGCCGGTGCCGCCGCCGGTGCTGGTCTTTCCAGTGGAGCTTCTAGTGCCATGGGCGCGCTAGGTGCGGCTTATTCAGCCTATAATCTAATCTCTAACTTTGGACACATGACTCCAATGGCTGGGGCCACAAACGGTGCAGCTCTTGGAGCATATGTCGGAACTTCTATCCTTCCAGGGATCGGCACCGGTGTCGGGGCCATTATCGGAGGTATTGCCGGAGGAATCGCCGGGCTCTTCCATAACGGGAAGCATAAAGACCAGGTAGCACGCGACGCAGTGCGCACTCAGCTTCAGCAAATTGGTCTTGTTGATAAGGACTATCAACTGACCCTCGCTGACGGCTCCAAGTTTAATATCGGAGTTGACGGTGGACACAAATTCACAAATCTCGACGGCACGGAACGCCGAGTCTACAACACTGACGGCTCCAATCCATTAACAGGTGAAGTCATAGGCTGGGCCCAGCCACTGGCTTTTTTACTGACCGGCGGCAACAAGAAACTCAAAGACGATTTCACCGGATATTTTGTTAATGCGGCCCTAAGTAACGCTGGGGCGGATATTGAGGTTGCGAGAAAAAACATCGCCGGCCTTTTTGCGCAGCTACAAATAACACCGGAACAGGTACTACAAGGATTACAACAAGGGGTTGCTCAGGGAGCATTAACCGAGAATGAGTTCATGGCCTTTGCGCACGGAATTGAGACACTACTAAACGGCACGACATCGAATAATCGCCCAACAGCGGAATTCAAACCCCAGGCTCTAATTCCTGCAGGCCCAGTTCCAGAGGAACAACTACCGATGGCCGCCTAATGGCGGCTGGTTTACGAGCTAGTGACTTGCCTCTGGTTGAGTAAATCCGTAATTAACTACGGATGATAATCCTTACTTCACTAAGCCGCTTACTCGCTCTATCAGTCCTAACTCTTTTGCTCTCTATTACTCCAGCTCATGCCGAGGAGCCGGTACCGAATTCTCCGAGCCTTGTAAAGATTCAAGGACGGAAACTAATTGTCGAAAGGCGGCTTCTAGACGGCAGTTTGGAAAAAGGTGTTCCCTTTATCATCAAAGGCTCCTGCTGGTCTCCCTCAAGTATTGGAACTCCTAACAACCGCTGGGAGCGGCAAAAGGAATTCTATAAATGGGGGGAAAAGGATATCACATTGATGCGGCGGATGAATGCCAACACTGTCTATGTGTTTCTCGATTTTGGTCTAGATGCGGCGGCGCTTACCCTACTTGATAGTCTCTACCGCAATAACATTTATGTGATTATGACCGTTGATTGGGACGGCACCAACGATCTCCAAAGACTTCAAGCTGTCGTTAATAAGTACAAGAATCACCCAGCGATATTGATGTGGGCAATTGGAAACGAGTGGAACATCAATCTGTTTCACCACAAATATAAGACGCTTTCTGAAGCCGCAGTTGCAAATGACAACTCAGCTAAGCTGCTTAAGGAGTTGGATAATAACCACCCAGTAGCCTCAATTTATGGGGAGTTTCTAATTCCTAACACCTATCCGCCACCGGCTGAGATTATGGGTAAGCTCTCTCCCCATGTTGATGTCTGGGGGTTAAATATTTACCGCGGCGGCAACTTCGGGCCGCTTTTTGATGAATGGCGCGCGATAACGGATAAACCCATGTTCTTCTCTGAGTTCGGCGGAGACTCATTTAGATCGGAGAAGTGGTGGCCAGTGGAGGGCACCGAGGACAACGAAATGCACCGTGGATTTGTCGCCGGACTCTGGGACGATTTGGCGGAGGAGTTGTCCGCAAAAAATGAAAATGGGATTTGCCTTGGGGGCACAGTCTTTGAGTGGTCAGACGAATGGTGGAAGGTCAAAGAAAAGGACGGTGGCACTCCTGATGTTCAAGACAAAGGAGGATTCCCAACTACCTGGAACCAATACTCCCAGCCTGATAGCTTCGCTAATGAGGAGTATTTCGGGATTGTCACGATTGAGCGCAAGCCAAAGGCGCTTTATTATTCGTTACAGGAGCGGTTCGGAAAAAACTAGCGCTGGGATCTACAAAGTGCTTTTAAGTCAGCGGCCCGTTGCCTGATAAGGGCCTTAATTCCGCCTGAGTCCCGCGCAAACCCGAACTCCTCGAAGAGCGCCCATTTTTGTTGAGCAAGTTTTTTCAGGGAATTAATTTGTTTCTTTGCAGCACGTCTCCCAACGGCTGTGCTGCAATCAGTTGACCCCGCAATCGCGCTAGTCGCTAGCTCAATATCGGAGGTAGAAAGAAAACTAATCTCCGGGGCTTGTGCTGGAGCAGGTGCTTTTTCAACGCAAGCTGGCAGATTGCTGCATGCACTGAAGCAGGGCTCCTTATCTAAAGCATTTTCTCTTATCTCGCATTGAAAGATACAAACGTCTCGGCAAGCAGAGTCCGCACTCGCCGCGCCTACAAGAACGAACAGCGAAACCACACCCAACACACCAGCCTGCAATTTCATAAAATAAATCTCTGTCTCTAGACCCCAAACCTAATACAAAAAGCTTTACGAAAGACGCCCCCACATATCGGGATTTTCTGTGATTTTGCTCCGGATAAATGAAACATTTTCTTTGTCTTGAAGATAAGCGTTTCAACTACTTAGACCGCGGACGAGAAAAATCAGAGCTAGTTCGTGAAGCAAACCATCAGATTCCTCGATAAGGGCTACAGTTAGTTTTTTCCAGATCGTAGCCTCGCGAATTTTTAGTTGGCTCATTCGGTTTATGGGGGTGGTTAGTAGTGGGAGTATTAAAATGAAGTATTCACGTCGTTTTGCGAAGGTAGCATTATTTGCCGTTTTTGTTGGTGCAGTGTCTATTCCAAGCCAAGCTAAGGCCGATACCGCCTCCACTATCAAGTCCATAATTGGCAGTTACGTCGTTTGCGAGACTAGAGTCGATACGTCGCTGAGCAAAATAGGTGACCTAATTCTTGTTGAAAGAACATGTCCGGCGGGGACAACTGAAAGACTCAACATGGATCGAGAAATCGAATCTGTCTTATTAAATGCTCGCTTAATCGCTCAAAATGAAATCCGCTTAGCTGGAAACGGTGGACTAATTAAAAGATTGCAGACAATTACGAGGCCAGTTTACGCACAGCCAGGAGGCGCGCTTCCGGGTTATGCTCAATTCGTCTACGCGGCGATGTGTCCCGCAGGTTGGTATGCAATATCACCAGCATCGCTTAATCACGTTGACCCGAATGCAGTAATTTCGTCGCAGGTCGGGATGCCGCACCCGACAATTGCTGGCGTTTTTCAAGGATACAATGTCACAGTGAGGCACGTAGATAATTTTCTACCTGGTGGAGCGATAGCACTACTGGGAGGGAATTTTGCCCTGACCCTGACTTGTGCCTCCAATACTGCATTGTAGTTCAGTCATTCCGCAAGTATTGAAACACTGTCAGGCTAGATAAAAGTTAGCGCTCCAGCGATCAGGTTTCCAGAAACGGGAATCTGGTCGCTGCCGATTGAAACAACCCCCCGAAGCGTGTCCAGAGCTTCACCCTCGACCGCTAAATTAAACGACATCCGTTCTTTGTTCCCAAGAGAAAACTCAATCTGTGATTGATTGACAATCATTCCCGCATGACTAGGGTTGCCGCTTTCAGCCCCCAGTGTAACTCCCCCAATTCCCGGAGCTACCGAGCAAATCGTCAGATCGTTTGCGCCTAAAAGCTCTAATGGGGCTGAGGATTCAAATTGTAGGGTGAACCGTCCAGCGTTTGGCATAACGTCATAGAACTCGTGCGCCCGCGCCATATCAATTGCAACTGTATCTTCGACATATCGGGGATAATGGGTGTGTCGCAGCTTGCCATCTCTTCCCATGGCAAATAGCCCATAACCCATGCCCTCTAGGAATTTCTCTAACTTAAGCAACTTGTGGTGCTCAAAAGCATCGAGGAGCGTTTCGTAAAGCAAAACCGGTCTGCACCGCTGAAGAAGATTAACTCCACCGGTTAAGACCTCAAACTCCATACCCTCGACATCGACCTTAATAAAATCGATTTGCTCTTCAGGAAACAGTTCATCCAACGTGCGAATGATACATATATCTGAGTGCGTTGTGGGGTCGATATCGGCACTTAGCTTCGGATTATATTCATTGCTCAGATAGGCATTCCCATGGGCTCCCGCGAGGAAGACTTTGAGAATTGTCGGCTCATTCCCCAGTCCTAGTTTCTCTGGAACAATGACCCCACGAAATTCTGGATTCAGATTGATATTATCAACCAATCTGGGAAAGGTGAGCGAGTTCGGTTCGAAAGCAAAAACTTTTCCAGTTGGGCCAACGCGATCGGCAATTGGAATAGTAACAAATCCCGCGTTTGCACCAACATCGATACAATGCATTCCGGGCCTAACCAAGCATTTAAGAAGCTCGTTAATGTGCGGCTCCCAAACCCCTTTTTCTAGAACCCATTTTTCAATAAAAAACTGCGGGTCAAGTTTTACTCGATACTTACCCAGGTAGTTTTCAGCGATCGAGTCACCCATTTAGAGCCCCAAAAAAGAAGGTTTCAAAGCGCATATCTTCTGATGCCCTTAATTCAGCAAAAGTTTTAGCCGATTTTTACAGTATTCTAGGGGCGTTATACTGCAGAATAAACCGTATAATCAGTTTTAAGCGCTAAAATGTGAGGAAATTTCGGAGCAGCTCTTTACCGCAACTGGTCATTATTGATTCGGGGTGAAACTGAACTCCTACTACTGAAGGATACTCTCTGTGGGTCAGCCCCATAATCTGCCCATCTAGCGAGCGGGCGGTGACCTGAAGACAAGAGGGGAGAGTTTTCTCTTCCACTACCAGAGAGTGATAACGGGTTGCAATGAAGTCCTGCGTTATCCCCTCGAAGATTCCCTCACCTGTATGCGCTACCGCAGTCGTCTTACCATGAACAGCTACGGGAGCCCGAACGACCGTACCTCCGAATGCCTGCCCAATTGCCTGATGACCCAGACAGATTCCAAGAATCGGCAGACGGTCCTTAAAATACAAAACAACATCCAGTGAAACTCCGGCTTCGTCAGGCGTACAGGGGCCGGGTGAAATAACTATCCGGCTCGGATTAAGTTCCTCAATTTGCGAAACGTTTATTGCGTCATTTCTGTAAACAACAATTTCCTCCTCGCCAAGAGCAACTTCACCTAGATATTGCACCAGGTTATAAGTAAAGGAATCGTAGTTATCGATAACAAGCATCATTGCTTTATCACGGCTCCAATTGAACGGAGCATCGCCTGCGCCTTCCACAAACACTCGTCAAACTCACGCTCTGGGATTGAGTCATTAACTATTCCGCAACCAACTTTAATTGTAGTCCCCTCAGGCGTAATCGAAGCCCCGCGAATCAACACTCCGGAGTCAAAGACGCCATTATCGCCAAGCATGACTACGGCTCCGCCAAAAATACCGCGAGAGGGTCCTTCAAGTTCAGCAATGATCTCCATCGCCCGAATCTTTGGAGTCCCGGTCAAAGTTGAAATTGGAAACGCCGAACGCAAGGCCGAAAGCAGAGTTTCCTCAGCCCGCAATACTCCGCTCACCTGCGAAACTAAGTGATGTAAATCGGAATAGGTTTCGATTGAGAACATATCACTGACTCTCACTTTACCTATTTGAGACACCCGACCTATGTCATTTCTAGAGTGGTCAATCAGCATCAGATGTTCGGCTCGTTCCTTCTCGTCGGCAAGAAAGTTAGCGATGGTCTCTTTTTCTGGCTGTTTACCTCTGGGATAGGTTCCGGCGACCAGGCGCATTGAGACAGTTTTTTCTCGTTCACCTGACTCTTTTAAATACTCAGCTCCCCTCAGCATTGTCTCCGGAGAGGCCCCAACGAAGCATGAGTTCCCCGTACGAATAAAATAGTGAAAAGGGGAGGGGTTAAGCCGCTTCAGAGTCGCGTAAAGCTTTAGAGGGTTTGGGGAGACATCGAGCTGCAAGGTGTTTCCTAATACCAGCTGAAACACATCTCCAGCTCGGATGTACTCCAATGCCGATTGAACTCGCGCCTCAAACTCAGTGCGAGAGAATTGGAGCTTATAGCTGACAGTGACTTGAGATTCCGCAACACATGCCAGAACTTCAGCCGGATTAGCTAATCTATCTCTCAGAGTCTCCAACAACCATCCGGGCTCGTCTGTTACTATGAGTTGGACGACGTCCCGCTCATAATCAAAAACGATGACACTGCGAGTAAATAGAAAAAATATTTCCGGCTCCGTCGGGTGGCCCGCAGCCCCAGCAACGCGCTCGAAATATCTCCCACAGTCGTAACCGACAAACCCCAGTCCACCACCAATAAATGACGGCATATTAGTTGACTCGGAGTCCGTGAACTCGGGCAACTGTCGTTTTCGCTGGCTTAGTTCTAGCTCCAGGGGTTTAAGCGGATTATTCTCAAAAGCGGATAATGGATACTGCTCTGCAGCTCCATCGGAGGTAATCGTAACTATATCGTTATGAACAACTATCTCTCGGGCCGGATCAATCACTAGGTAGCCGAATTGAACAGATCGACTATTCGACATTTGCCCTCCTGAACTCTCCCAAATAAAAGCCGGGCCCGAGTAATCAAGAGCCGCAAGCAATGCTTCAGGCGAAAAGCCGTTTCGTGGAAACTCTGCGATTAGTCTTGGTGGAAACAAGTTGTGAACCCATCGAATAGTTACTGCTGGAGGGTCTAATAAAGACAGAAACTGCGCGAATTGCAAGTGCCAGCAGAACTCTCAGATTTTCCTCAGATCTCTGAAATTTTCTTTTCGATGGCCTTTGCTAGCTCTTCCTCTGTGCGTTCCGTATAACGCATCGTTGTTCGAACGTCGCTGTGACCCAAAGCTTGGGCCACCAACCGCACATCCCTAGAGCTATCAAGCAGGCCGTGAGCAAAGGTATGCCGGAGTTTGTGCGGGTGAAGGTTTGTCATCTGTGTGCTTGAAAGCGCCTGTGCCTTCTTGCCGAAATCAGCGATGATTCTCCATACCGTTTTGGGGGAGAGTCCAAAAGAGCCTGGTCGCCCGGTATCAGCGCGGTAGGTGCTAATTAGCACAGGAAATTTCCCCAGCAGGGCTTTATCCGCGGAAGAGAGGAGGGGGAACTTTTCTAACAACTCAGACTCGCGGTTCCCCAGATAATCCCGCAAATGCTCCCGTATCTGCGTATCAAGATAAACGTTTCGAAATTTTCGACCCTTAGTTTTTACGTTTTTAAGCCAGTTTAGATCCTCTGACACTTGAGCCATAACGAGTAGCCGAACCTCATCGGCTCGCAGCCCCGTTGCCATTAGGAGTTCTAGAAGAAATCGGTTTCGAATACCGTTAAAAGTTCTAGTGCCAGAACTCTGGGCCAAAAGAGCCGCCTCCCGCAATAATTGAATCTCCTCAGGGGAGAGTCCGTGAGGTCTACTTGGCTGAAGCACCGGGCCCTTCACTTCACGTGCAGGATTAATATAGCCATGCACACGTTCCGCTAACGTTCGGCCAAAATGCTTTATAGTCGCCAAACGTCGTGAGACCGTAGCCGGAGTCTCGCCTAAGCTTAATCGGTAATCAATAAAGTTTTGTGTCACCTGCAGAGTCCAATCTGACACGAGCACCCTTTCAATCTGCATAGAATTGCCAGCGATGAACTCCAAAAAATGTTTCAGGTCGTATCGTTTAGCCCGAGCCGTATGACTCTCTCCCGCGGCATAGTATTGTATATAATTCTCAGCGACTTTCTTTAACGATTCTTCGCTAAGCTGACCCGAGCCTGAAGTAAAAATCCCTTGAAAATTTCCGGGGAGGGCAGGGAGGAACCCCTCTGCTGAAGCAGACGCCGCGGCCGTGACAATCTCTGCCGCTCCAGCTATTGCACGCTTAGTTCCTAATTTTTGACTCATAAGTCCCGATAGCCAACTGTACTTATCGGGAATTATCGCTGCCTACGGCTGTTTGAGCAACGGGAAAAATAGCCAAATAAAGAGTTATCGATTGTGAATTGAGGCCCACAGGCCAAAACCAAGAAATGCATGCATCAGCAAAAAGAGGGCGAGACCCATCAGGACCGAAAATGTATTTGAAGAGCTTAATTTCTTTAGGACAGTCGGACCATCCCCAGGGATGAGTCGAATAGGGCTAAAGGTTTTAGCGGTCTTAGAGACAAGCCCTTGTTTTACCGCAGAATAGATCCCCAACGCGCAAACTTGAGCGCCTTCAGGAACGACACGTTCATATAGCTCATCAATATCAACATCCAACGGCTCACTGGTCATCTTCCAATCAAATTGAATTGACCCATCATCATCATTAAAAATCTCTTTCATTTTTGAAACCACCGAAAAAACTTTCATCCCGGACATATTCTCAAACTTTGCATTCGAGACATAACTGCGCGCGGCTTCAAAATCATACGAGCTAACTTTTTCGAACTCATCCATCAAAACTAAGGCCAGGAGACGAACATCGCCGCGAGGGCTCCGCACAATCGAGGGCGTCAGAGCGAAACCGGTGAAGCGCTTATCAGTGCTATTGCTAGTATTGCTACTGTTACTTCTGACCTCACGGCTGATCTCACAATCGTAAGCCACACACTCTTTGCGGGTTAGCGGACTAACGAGCGGAGTGCTAATGGCCCGAATAGTGCCGATGACTGCGGTTAACTCTCCATCCTTTAAAGGTTTAAGCGCGATGGCGTCCTTAACGGCGGCCACATCCTTGGAACCCTGTATGATATTGCAGAGCGCACCCCAGCCGATAAATAGAAAGAGGCTTCCCAAAAACGAGAGGATGATATCCCCAGGGAATTCTATATAAATGTGAATAAAGGCATAATAGCCGTATAAAACGGCGAGGTAGATGGCAAAGCCGACCAGCAGCGACTTTTTCATGGATTACCCTTTAATTGATCCCAATTTGCCCGATAAGCTTTCTTATCAGGCGTTCCGCTTAACGCTCAAATCACACTAGAACTTGAAAGTTCTGCATGCGATAGGCGTCTGAAATCTCGCTCAGATTCTGCACACAAAGGTTAAGGTCTTTTAAAGAACCATCTTCAACTTTATATATCCAGCCGTGCACCGCCAACTTCTGACCGCGCTCCCAAGCCCGCTGCACAATGGTTGTATGGCTGACATTATAAACCTGTTCGACAACGTTTAGTTGCGCCAACATATCTATCCTATCCTGCGGATTCGCAATGTGATCCAACGTATCGCGATGCTTATCATGAATATCCCGAACGTGCCGAAGCCAATTGTCAATTAATCCTAGCTCGCGGTTCTCTATTGCGGCCCTAATTCCACCGCACGAGGTGTGGCCGCATACGATTATGTGTTCTAGTTTTAATACCTCTACTGCGTATTGAATCACAGAGAGACAGTTCAAGTCGGTATGAATCACGAGATTGCCAACGTTTCGATGGACAAAGATCTGTCCGGGTCGCAACCCTACTACTTGATTTGCTGGCACACGGCTATCGGAGCACCCGATCCAGAGATATTTAGGCTTTTGGGACTCCGCAAGATTTTCAAAAAAATTGGGATCCTCAAGGCTGATCTTCTCAGACCAAAGCCGATTATTTTCAAATAGTTCTTTAAGTATTTTCATCGAATATTTTACCCCGCCGCAAAGAGTAGCGGACAGCTCCTTTCAGCTCAAGGGAAATATAAATTTGGAGAATTAAAATCGCGCAAATAGGAGGTTTCCATGACGGCCATTGGAATACCTTTAAACGTGCGGGGAAAGAGGACGTGTCAAGCAGTCCAGTGGGGAGCAACCTAATTCCCAAGTCAGCGCCCGAAGGCGTCCAGCTCGGGTTCCAGGAGGGAGCGCCGCAACAGAACCTGACACCATCCTCATCCCCGCACGAAATAGCGAGAGTTCAGCGGCTGTCTGAAGGAGCCGGGGGAGGCTCGCAATCAAGACAGAAGCAGCATTGAGTAGCTGCTCAACCGATGAGATGATGAATCTCATGCCGCTAGCGACAACGGCTGGTTTTACGCCGGGGAAATAGCAACCACCGAACTCTGACTGAAGAAAATCCCCTTCCCTCAATCAGAGTCCGATATGCGTATTCTCCAACGCGCGCTGAACAAAAAACCATGAAAAACATTTTTGGCCGTCATGGATAGGAGAGCTAACGCTCTACAATCCACGACACATTCACCTTCTACCAAAATCACGGGCCCGGACTCAAAAGCCAAAGAATAAAATAACTCCAGGTTCACCCAACAATCTCCGGGATAGTGAATTAACGCGCTAAATAAGTCAAGTAATGTTGGGCTAACTGCTTTTAACGCAGATAGCCGGTGCAAGGTGTCTACCTCCTTTGTAACACACTTAAATTATTAAATAATTTAAGGGCCTTATTTAGTTAGCGCCGCCTTCTGTCGACATAACAAGCATAGGTCCAACGACCGATACCCTTAAGTGGAGCGCTTAGTGCCGAATCCAGCACAAGAAAAAGAACAGCTAAAAAAGGTCTTCGAAAAGAAGAGCGAGCATCTTGCGCTTAGCGCCAGCCTGACAGCTGACAAACTCAAGTTGTTTGTTGACTGTACACGCATCCCTAAAGAGGGAGAACGCCACGAGTTCACCCGAGACGAACTCTCTGCCCTACTCTCCGAAAAGGTTCGTCTCACAGACATACAAACAGAGATTCTGGACGACATCATCCGTTGCCTAAATGAGGGGAAAGATGTCGAGCGAAGACGGGTCACAAAAGGCACCCCAGCAAAAGACGGCGCCGATGGCAAACTATTACTACTAGTTAAGCAATACCAAAAACCCAAAGAAAAGCAGCAAATCGACTTTGTTGACCCACGTTTCATTCGCCACTTCGATAACATTGAAAAGGGAACAATTGTCGGCCGAGTGTACCCCGAAACTACAGGCACCGACGGTATCGACGCACTAGGTCAACCGATAAAAGCTAAACCCGGGAAACCATTTAAACCAAGTTTGGATAAGTCCGTCGTCTTACAGCCACCTCAGCAGGGAGAAAAGTTTCAGAACCTGGTTGCAGACGAAACTGGATTCTTAGGCGACGAGAGTGGCAAATTAATTATCAAGCATGAACTCGCCCTTAACGGTGACATCGACTATCGCATAGGTGACATTGATTTTATCGGTTCGGTAAAGGTTAAAGGCAGTGTGATGAAGGATTTTCGCATTATTGCCCGAGATCAAATCGAAATTAATGGCGACGTTGAAAGTGGATTTCTTCAGAGTATTACCGGGGAGATCATAGTTAAAGGTCGTATAACAGGCACAGCCAACAACCCTCTCGCCGTCTCTGAGTCAGGCTCCGCTCAGGCACTAAAGGCTAAGGTTTCCGCCTTGTCTGCTCAGATAAAATGCGCTCAGACCTTACGCGCACAGATGTTGGATAATACAACTGTTGAAGCCAACGGAGATATCATAGTAGAAAAGGAGGCAAGGAACTCCCGCATCCATACCCGAGCAACTCTAATTATGCCGCAGGGACACCTGCTCGGTGGAGAGGTCTACACCGTGTGTGGAGTTGACGCCAAGTTTATCGGAACCGATTCACTTACAACCACAACAATAATACTTTGCAGCGATATCGAATCCACAGTTGAATATTCTCAACTGAATGAGCAAATGCACGCCAATGAGTCGGCTCAACAGTTAATTGAACTGCACCTTGGACCATACGCTGAGAATCCCAAACGGTTGATTCAACTTAATCGCGAACATCGCGTTAAAATGGAACAACTCTTAGAGAAGCTCAAACATCTAAAGTCCGCGCACGAAAGATTGCAAAAGCAAAGAGACGAGCTGCTTTCGAAAGCGCACCATAATACAGTCTTTCGCGTTAACTTTCAGAGCAAACTCTTCCAGGGAACCGTAATCAAAGCCGGCACGGTTGAGTTTAAGCCGGAGCAGGATCATGTTGGTCCCGGAACTGTAGAGTATATTCCAAAGGAAAATCGCTTTGAGATTGGATCTCTAAAGAGTCTTGAATGCCATGTCGATGCTGGAAACAAGAAAAAGTAATAATCGGAGATAAGTCGATGCAAACTGCAACGGGTACATTTGGTGTCTTAGATAATCGCTTTCTCGCACGTAGTCTGGGCTTACTAAATCCCGAACCGGCTTTGGTGCTCGAAGAGAGCGAACCGATTAGACTTGCTATCGAACTCCTTCAAGCTAACAAACAAGGCTGCGTGGTAATCACCAATGAACACGACTGCGTAGTTGGAATCTTTTCTGAAAGAGATGCGGTGATTAAGGTCATGCTCGCGGAATTACCGGTCAACTCAACTCCTGTATCCGAAGTAATGACACCAAATCCTCAGACCGCCAAAATGACTACAACAGTAGCTTTTGCCTTAAATATGATGTCCCAAGGCGGATACCGGCACATTCCAATTGTCGACGACAAAAATCATCCGGTTGGCGTAATTACGGTTAAAAATCTCGTAGACTATATCTCGCACACGGTAACAAAAGACCTATCCAGATTCTAATTTTAGGATCTGGGGTTCCCGGGGTTGGAATCGTATAAATCCTCTGGTTCTCCCGGTGGCCGAGTCTTAAATCGCCGGTGTATCCAAAACCAGTGATCTGGGCGAAGTCTGACGACCTCCTCTATGAGTCCATGAAGCTCACGGACTATTGAGTCAACCTTCTCTTCTATGCTACCGGGCTCATCTATCGGGTTCATAACCTCACGGCAGAAGATGTGATAACGTCCGGGAGCAGTCTCGTAACTTGTAGCAAACAAAATCGGACATCCGGTTCTTAGCGCAGCAAGCCCAATCGATTTAGTCGTGGCCGCTTTTATCCCAAAAAGAGAAACGAACGTCGCGTGATTTGCTTTAATATTCTGATCAAAAAGCACTCCGACATCATCCCCTTCCCTGATGCGCCTTTCAATTTCCTTGTAACCCCCCGCTCGCCAAAATACCCGATTGCCGAATTTCGCCCTACGCGCGGTCCAGTACTTATCAATCAACGGCATGGCAAACCCACGAGCCAAAACAGAGAACGGTCTATCTAATAATGAATGAGCGACAACAACTTGCTCTGTGCAGCCAAAATGAATAGTCGCTATTATAATCCCTGTAGCTGTCCCCTTCTCTTGCATACGCAAACGAGTCTTCTGCAATAGTGCTGCCCATTCCCCCCAATTGGGATACATCTCCAGCGCCTTCTCTCTAGTCAGAGTCTGTACCCTGGCAAAAGTCAGAAGATTATCCGCTAGGATATTCATCGAGCTAAAGAGAATTCTCTCACGTTCAGCTCTGGTCTTTTCAGGGAAAACTAATTCTAGGTTCCTGCGGCCGACACCGGTAATTCTCGGCATCAGCACCCGTAAAATCAACACAATACCACGAGCCAACTGACGCGCTATTTCAAGCGGCAGATATGTCATCAGCCCAACTGTCATCACGACAAAAGGTAGGCCAACAAAATCCACTACCCGACGCATACGAGAAACCACTATTCCTGCTCCTGACAACGTTTTAAAAGTTGCGCTAATTTAGGCTTAACAATATGAAATAAATCCTGGTGATTAGCCTCCTGTGATAATTCCGTGAGCAATCTCACCTTTCCCCGACTAGCTTCAATAATCGACTTCGAATGTGAAAAAGGAATTACTTTATCGCGCATACCATGCGTCAAAATGGCGCACGTGTTCTCGAGTTGTAAAACAAAGTCCCGAGTTGGAAATTTATACCAAACAAGTGGAGCAAGATATTTCAAAAGTGGCTTAGCTCTCACCACATCTTGTAAGGATGTATAAGGAGAAACCAATACCAGAGCGCCAACGGTATGATCCCGAGCCAATTTAGCCGCTGGTGCTGTCCCCAAGGAAACTCCCAATACTACAACCTCCTCAGGGGCAATCCTTCCCTCGCGACGCATGACCTCTCCCCAAACCGCCTCTCCATCCAGATATAATCCGGTTTCACTTGGCCATCCGCTGCTTAATCCAAATCCTCGATAATCAAAGGCGTAGCTCACGATTCCCATATCGCGGAACCACTCCTGAATACCGGTAAATCCATGCATGCTGCCATTATTCCCATGAAAAATAATCGCCGCTTTGTATTTTTCACCAAGCGCGAGGTTCTGGTATTGGCTAGAATAACTCGCTCCAAGTCGCCAAACGTTTAGCTTTTTACCGTCAGAGGTCTTAATAAAAAAACTTTCAAACCCATCTGGAGCGGGCCTTCGTTCACTCTCAGCACCCTTAAGGTTGCTAAATGCGCCTGGAAATATTTGCAGGTCTTGTGACGCCACCACAAGGAAGATGCTCAGGGCTAGTACCGAAACAGATGTAAAAATTGCTTTTTTTAACGCGAACATTACTGACCTAAGCACCGTTCCTTCTTGCTAATTACCAAAGGCATTGCTCTATTCCATAGCTTTGGAAGCGAGCTTGGTAAAGGGTTTTTCTAGTGATTTCCAAGATTTAGCAGAAAAGGTGAAGCGATTATCTGTAAAAGTTCGATTAGCTCATGAGCTAGTAAAAGCTCGGTTTTCACCCGTTTTAGTTGGAGTAACATCGATGGGAATTAAAGAGCTGGTTGATAGACTTGTGGAAGACGGGGTCATTACCTCTTCGGAACACGAAGAATTTATTAACCTTGTCCATAAGGACGGGGTAGTTGATGACGAGGAATCAGCTCAGATTGCACGAGTATTTTCAATGATTAGCGAGGGAACTCTTAAGGTTGTAGATGAGGATCGGGAGCAAGCTGAGGCATTTCGTGCCGCAGAAGCAAACGCTAAGCGCTAAGCGCTAAGCGCTGAGCGCTACTTCCCGCTCTTCGTTCTAGAGTAATTAGGTTGTTTGCGATGTTGAAGTATTTTCCTAAGAGGAAATTTTTCCTGTGTCTTGTAACATTTGCGCTTTCACTAATTGTGATGAAGGTCGCAACGGATATCTGTCTCCCATATGGGACTGAGAATAAATTAATACCCTCCTGGACAATCTCATCTGAAACAGAATGCACTGCCATAAAAAATTGGGATGTTTGGGCAAGAGATCACTGGACTCGCTCTGAAACTAATAAATCTTGGTATGCACAAACATCTCGCTTCCTCTCGGGTTACATTCCCGATAATGGCCCATTAGCTCTCATTCGAATATTCTTAGAACTACCAGTGGTATTAGGCACGATGGATTCGGAGGGCTTAATAGGGCTAGCAATTGCGGTAGTGTTGGTTTCCGCCTTTTTGGCGATTACCATTGAAGCACTGGAGAGTATGTTCACGATCCCCTTTATGTTGCATACCGAGAGAAGAAAACGGCTGAGAAAAGCAACAGCTGAAAGGTGCATTTTACCCCAGTATCTTCCTGAAAATAGAAATGAAATTGCCCCTAAGATACGAGTTGGGGAGTCCTAGTCTGCACTCAACCTTCTATTCAGTGCAATCACCGGTATAATCTGCTAGTTTCACCAGACAGATAGACGGTTGAAGAATTCACTCCTCGGCCTGTCTAATTAATGTTTGCTGAGATGGCGGATTGCTAAGGAGAAGCTAGATGAGTACGGGCCTGATTCTAATTGGTATCATAGTCGTATTGGGTTTCTGGGCAGTTAGTATCTATAACGGTCTGGTTAATACTCGTATCGGGACGGAGAACGCGTGGTCCCAGATAGATGTTCAACTTAAACGCCGCTACGATTTAATTCCTAACCTTGTAGAGACTGTCAAAGGCTATGCTAGCCACGAGAAGCAGACTTTAGAGGCCGTTATTCAGGCACGAAATGCGGCAATGGGAGCCGCCTCACAAGGCGAGGCGGCAAGGGCTCAGGCTGAGAACATGCTTACGGGAACTCTTAAGAGTCTCTTCGCTCTTTCTGAGAGCTACCCGGACTTAAAGGCTAACCAAAATTTCTTAAGCCTCCAAGAGGAGCTCACCTCAACAGAAAACCGAATCGGTTTTGCTCGTCAGCACTATAATGATTCCGTAGGGGTTTATCGCTCTGCACTACAAAGCTTTCCCTCGAATATCGTGGCGGGGATGTTTAAATTTCAAGACCGAGAGTTTTTTGAGCTAGATGCGGCTGAGGCTCAGGCGGTAAAGGTTGCGCCGCAAGTTAAGTTTTAACCGGTGGCGGGGTTTTCTTGAATTTTTGCTAATCGGATCGGCGGGATTGAGGGGTAGAGCCTTTAAGGACTAGTTCCGCGAATTCGCGAGCTGCGCCGAACCCACCTTTCTCCTTTGTTACATAGGCCGCTACCCGTCGAACCTCGTGCGGCGCCTCAGGGACGGTTCCCCCTAGCGCCACAGCTGAGATCACAGGGATATCGTCCAATTCATCCCCCAAGTAAGCCGTTTCCGAAAGTTGCACTCCCTCCTCGATTACTAGACTCTCTAGCTCAGCAAGCTTATCCTTAACGCCCAGTCGAGTCAGTTTAATTCCGAGCATCTCCGCGCGAGCCCGCGCTGACTCAAGATTCTTAGCGCTGATAAGCGCTACCTTAATTCCACTCTCTAATAATCTGCGAATTCCGACCCCATCTCGGACGGAGAAACTCTGCGACCATTCCCCTCCCCCAATGTAGGTTAACCGCCCATCGGTTAAAGTGCCGTCGATATCAAAAGCTACCAATTTAATCTTGTCAGTCATATTTATTCGGATTGCATAATGCGTTTAAGAAGGAAGTGGCCACTGAGCCCCATACCAGGAAGTGATGCGTCGCCGCGTAATTCGTTGTATGTGGAGTTAAAAACACCCGCATATCCTCCCCCAAGGGTTATTTCGGCGCACATCGCATTTAGACAACTCAGCTCTTGAAATTCAATTCGGTCCAGATATTTTTGCCCACTTATCAACGTAATAGCGCCACCCAGATCCTTCCAGTTAATAGTGCCTCTGATTTTTTGAGGATAATCTTCCGATGGATTGTAACGGAGATAAAGCTGCATCGAGCCTTCCCACCTAACATTGCCAACTTGGGCAAAACGACCTTCCCACATCTCTCGAGTTTCAACGGTAGACCCTCCCCTGACTGGCTCGGCAAAAGCCAAGGAGAGAGAGGAAAATAAGAAAAGCAAAACCGTTGTTAGAATATATCTCGACACTCGAGAATTCTAACCTAGATCATTAAAATGAAGCTAGCGACTCCGCCTAGAAGTAACAGGACTCGGTTAAGCTCCCCCCCGATTGCCGTTGCATTATGAGAATAATTAAATGGCATCAGGTTCTCCAAAAGTCTAAGCTCACCGGCTGAACCTGATTTAATAGGTGATTGACTAAAAATCGAGCCGGGCTTCTTACTCCCTTTAAGCGGGATACGAGAGATCTGAGTAGCCATGGTACTCCTAGAGCTTGTTCTAGATTCTGGCTTGGAACTCCAACGGCCGTTGTCCATGTTTTCGGTTAGAAGTTCTGGATCAAGCACCAGAATTTTCACACCGCTTAACTCAATACAGTCCCCTGGGCACAAAGCTATATGATTTTCAACTGCCTTTTCGTTAATCCAGGTGCCATTTTTACTCCCTAAATCCAAGACTGTAGGGCCATCTTCCTTCCAACTCAGGATAAAATGTTCCCGTGAGACAAATGGATTTTCCAGGATAATATCGTTAACAGTACCCCGACCAAACCTAAGCGTCTGGCCTGGGGTTATCTGAACTGAGTAAACTTGTGGTTTGGCGTACGAATCTTTAATTTTGAGAATTAGTTTGGACGACACTGCTACTCTTTTTACAAATTTGGTGTTCAAACATTCGTGCTCCGTCACTCTCTTACAGAAAGTGCAGTACACGAGGCTTTCAATTTTTCATAAAATGAAAAACCTTTCTCAAAACCGTTTTAAGACTGCTCTCGG